>NZ_JBIQOB010000095.1:0-513 GCF_044130285.1 Acinetobacter sp. BSP-28 | reverse complement strand
TATCAGCCACGTTATAACCGTGATTGCTTCGGTGAGCTGATCCAGATTGATGGCTCATATCATGACTGGTTTGAAGGCCGTTCCGCCAAATGCTGCTTGTTGGTTTATATCGATGATGCCACTGGAAAGCTGTTGCATCTGCGCTTTTGTGAGGCGGAAACGACCTTTGACTATATGCTTTCTACCCGAGCCTACATTGAACAATACGGCAAGCCTCTGGCCTTTTATAGCGATAAACACTCGGTATTCCGAGTGAATCAGAAATCGAGCAAAGATAGACAGATCACGCAATTTGGCCGGATCCTGAATGAGTTAAACATTGATATTATCTTTGCCAACTCACCACAGGCCAAAGGTCGTGTGGAACGTGCCAACAGGACACTTCAGGACCGTTTGATCAAGGAGATGCGCCTGGAAGGTATCTGTTCGATTGCAGAAGCAAATGCATGGTTGCCCTGCTTTATTGAGCATTTCAATCAGAAGTTCGCCAAATGTGCGCGAAACTCAAAGAAT
>NZ_JBIQOB010000094.1:0-292 GCF_044130285.1 Acinetobacter sp. BSP-28 | reverse complement strand
GGCGATGCTGCTACCGGTAAACCGGTTACCATTAACGGTAACAACGGCACAATCGGTGGCTTGACCAACACCACTTGGAACGGCACGGCAACCAAAGGCCAAGCAGCAACTGAAGACCAGCTGAAAAACATTGCTGACAATGCTGCAGCCGCCACAGCTGCAGCAAAAACCGAAGTTAAAGCAGGCACAAGCGGCAATGTATCGGTTACTCCAGACACAACGTCACCTGATGGTCATACCATTTACACAGTTGATATCGACAAAGACCTCGACTTGACCAATGCAGGTAGCG
>NZ_JBIQOB010000093.1:0-260 GCF_044130285.1 Acinetobacter sp. BSP-28 | reverse complement strand
AAAGGCATCAACTTCGGTGGTACAACCGGCAGCAACAAGTATGCTCTGGGCGATACCATCAACGTATTTGGTGATAGCAACATCACTAGTACGACCACAGCCGGTGGGGCACAATTGGGCTTAGCCAACAGCATCACGATTGGCGATGCTGCTACCGGTAAACCGGTTACCATTAACGGTAACAACGGCACAATCGGTGGCTTGACCAACACCACTTGGAACGGCACGGCAACCAAAGGCCAAGCAGCAACTGAAGACCA
>NZ_JBIQOB010000092.1:0-560 GCF_044130285.1 Acinetobacter sp. BSP-28 | reverse complement strand
TCAACTTTAACTGTTTTCAGTTTAGTTGTCGCAGTTACACCAAAATCTGCAGGAGACTTGGTATCCAGCGGTTTTTTACGCGCTTTCATGATGTTTGGAAGAGCTGCATAACGTGGCTCATTCAAACGCAAGTCAGTGGTGATAATTGCAGGAAGTGCAAGCTCAACAGTTTGTAAACCGCCGTCGATTTCACGTGTGACTTGTACTTTGTCGCCATCAACTTTCACTTCAGAAGCGAATGTACCTTGACCTGCGCCAAGTAGAGCGCCAAGCATCTGACCAACCTGGTTAGAGTCGTCATCAATGGCCTGTTTACCAAGAAGGATTAATTGTGGTTGTTCAGCGTCAACAACACCTTTTAGAATTTTAGCAACTTCCAAAGCACCCAGTTGGCTGTCATCAGCTTCAACCAGGATACCGCGGTCAGCGCCAAGTGCCATTGCAGAACGAATTTGTTCTTGCGCTTCTTTAGGACCAATAGAAACAACAACGATTTCTGAAACAGTTCCTTTTTCTTTTAAGCGAACCGCTTCTTCCACTGCGATTTCACAGAATGGGTT
>NZ_JBIQOB010000091.1:0-560 GCF_044130285.1 Acinetobacter sp. BSP-28 | reverse complement strand
TCAACTTTAACTGTTTTCAGTTTAGTTGTCGCAGTTACACCAAAATCTGCAGGAGACTTGGTATCCAGCGGTTTTTTACGCGCTTTCATGATGTTTGGAAGAGCTGCATAACGTGGCTCGTTCAAACGCAAGTCAGTGGTGATGATTGCAGGAAGTGCAAGCTCAACAGTTTGTAAACCACCGTCGATTTCACGCGTTACTTGTACTTTGTCGCCATCAACTTTCACTTCAGAAGCGAATGTACCTTGACCTGCGCCAAGTAGAGCGCCAAGCATCTGACCAACCTGGTTAGAGTCGTCATCAATTGCCTGTTTACCAAGAAGGATTAATTGTGGTTGTTCAGCGTCAACAACACCTTTCAGGATTTTAGCAACTTCCAAAGCACCCAGTTGGCTGTCATCAGCTTCAACCAGAATACCGCGGTCAGCGCCAAGTGCCATGGCAGAACGAATTTGTTCTTGCGCTTCTTTAGGACCAATAGAAACAACAACGATTTCTGAAACAGTTCCTTTTTCTTTTAAGCGAACCGCTTCTTCCACTGCGATTTCACAGAATGGGTT
>NZ_JBIQOB010000090.1:0-614 GCF_044130285.1 Acinetobacter sp. BSP-28 | reverse complement strand
GATGAATATTGGGCCAATGTTACTTCATTGCTTCATTTCAATGGTGCTAACAATTCAACTACATTCACCGATCAAAAAGGTATTGTGTGGAATAGGTCTGGCAATCCAGTTATCTCAACAACACAAAGCAAATTTGGTGGGAGTAGCGCGAAATTCTCAGATAATAACTACATTTATACAACCGATAATGCAGGTTACTTATTTGGGGCAGCAGAAGATTTCACAATTGAATCTTGGTTATATATACCCACAAACGCAACTCTTAAGGATAATTTGATACCGATTATCTGTGCTGGATTTCAAGATGTTTCAAGCAGCGGAGGTGGGTGGAACCTTGCGCTTATTGATAATGTAAATACCATAATGAATTTACAGATATGCAAAACAAATGGCACAGTACAAAATGCTGAATTTACAATTGGCTCTGCACTAGCACGTGATGTTTGGCATCATATAGAGTTTGGTCGGGCTGCTGGAACGACATACGGGTTTTTTAACGGAAACCTAAAAGGAACAACAACCACTCAAAACAATATACCGTTTAATAGCCCAAACACGTCAAATGTATCTATTGGCTCAGGTAACGGTCGTGTGCTGCCAAACAACTGGCATTT
>NZ_JBIQOB010000009.1:0-152539 GCF_044130285.1 Acinetobacter sp. BSP-28 | reverse complement strand
TCAGAAGTGAAACCTCTTAGCGCTGATGGTAGTGTGGGATTACCCATGTGAGAGTAAGTCATCGCCAGCTCATTATTCTAAAGCCCCCTGATCCTAACGGACAGGGGGCTTTTTTTATGTGAGGAAAAAAGGAAATTTAAAAATGAAGAATAAAAGATGTAGGCTTTATTACGTGTATAGTTCTTTAAACGTTATTACGCAGACATAAAAAAGCCCCGACATCCTGTCGAGGCTTTTTCGTATTTGTTAAAGGTATCACTCCTGTTCTACCTCAGCATCCAGCTGCTTTATACTTTTATTGTTTTTGTTATTTCGAAACATCCTGTTTCTGTGTATGAATTAAATATAATCTGAACTCAGCCACATGCATAGCTTTCATTTTCTGCAGTTCATGTAAGTAAAAACGTATAGTATTGCTTTAAAAATGCGCTTCTATGCCGAGATAGGGGCCTTTAAATTTAAGTTTGGTTTCTGCATTTGATCCTTCTTCAAGCTGGATGTCTAAAATGCGATAACCGGCTTTGGCACCTACATCGACCAATATGGTATCTATAAAGTTATATTTAAGTTCTGCTTGAGCATCGCTAATTTGCTCATCATCCAGTGCTGCAAAACTGGCTTCTGCACGAACACTTAAACCGGTAAAGGGCAGGTTTACCCCGGCCTGGGCATAAAGCATCGGTAGTGTACTACTGACATCTAATGTGTTGGTATAGTTTTGCAGAATATCTCCGCTTAGACGTTTGGCTCCAAAGCCGACATCTGCATCGACAATATTGTCCAGCGCTTCATAATACAGAATGAAATCTGTATAAGTGAGGTCGACTTGATGGCTTTTTACACCTTCAAAACTTTGATCGCTGTCAGCCTGTAAATGGCTATGTTTGATTTTTGCATTGGGCAACAATGGCACCGGATGTTCTAGTGCAACCGAGAATGATAGCGCATGATCATCTTCAAGTTGTGCTTGGGGAAGGAACGATGCAGGTTGGGTTAAATCGGTACTGTAGTGCCAGTAATCAATATTGCCTTTAACCGCAATAACATCGGCTTGGGTGGAGTTGAATGCGCCCAGTCCTAGGGCTAAGCAAAGAATTTTGAATGATTGCATAAGAATCCTGAAGTGATGTGAACTGTTATTTTTGGAAAATCTTTTTGTGACTTAAATGCAGTGGATAGCGACTTAACTCAGCGCATCATATAGTGAATGATAAAAAATTGCATTGTTGTTGTTTCTCAAAATTACAGGAAATTTATCTCTCATCTTTAGCAAATGAGTTGAGAAAGCCATGCGGCATTTAATTTTTAAATCATTATCCCACAATATAAATAAGTAGATTGAATCATCTTAAGATAACTTCAGGTTTTTATATGTAATTTACGTATTCCCAAAAGTTTATTATTCAATAATAAAGAGAGATTAAAAATAAGCCGATTAAATGAGCATTCAAACTCAACAGATTATAAAAATGAAATGTTTGGTAAATAAATTACAGAAAATTTTTATAAAAGTGAGTATTGTTAAGTTCATATAAAGGATGAGTATTGATCAACATTTTTAAGCAAAATTTGATCCTTACTGATCTGTTTGCAATTTAGAATACTGCACCCAAAAGGTGACCTCTAAATCAGACACAAGAATTATTTTTAAATGGTACTTTTTTTTGCTTGCGATATAAACCCGATAACAAGCAGTAACTGAAGATACCGAAGGTTTAGGTGTTGTATGACAGATTCTCGTGAAAACTGGACCTCACGATCCGGCTTTATTATTGCCGCTATCGGATCGGCGGTCGGTTTAGGTAATATTTGGCGCTTTCCATACGTTGCCTATGAAAATGGCGGTGGCGCGTTTCTTATCCCTTATTTGATTGCTTTAATTACCGCGGGTTTACCGCTGTTATTCCTGGATTATGCGGTCGGACATCGTAGCAGTGGCTCGCCTCCGAAAGCCTATCGTAAGCTATTCCGGGGAGGCGAAACCCTCGGGTGGTGGCAAGTCAGTGTCTGTATCATTATTGGCTTGTATTATGCCAGCGTTTTAACCTGGGCAGGCAGTTATGTTTATTTCTCGATTGGTCAAATGTGGGGCAGCGACCCGGAAGGGTTCTTCTTTAAAACCTATTTGCAGACTTCAGAGGCAACAGGTTTTGATCCCCGTTTTGTCAGTCATATTTTCTGGCCACTGGCCGGAATTTGGGTACTCACCTTAATCATTTTATATGGTGGGGTGAAAAAAGGCGTTGAGCTTTCTAACAAGATTTTCATGCCTTTATTGTTTGTTTTATTTACCCTGTTAGTGATTCAATCCCTACGTTTGCCGGGTGCGGTGGAGGGCTTAAATGCCTTCTTTACCCCGAACTGGGCAGCCATGATGGACTATAAAGTGTGGCTGGCGGCGTATGGCCATACCTTCTTCTCGCTGTCCGTCGGTTTCGGGATCATGGTGACCTATGCGTCTTACCTGAAGCCGAAAACCAATCTAACCGGTTCAGGTTTGATTGTCGGCTTTGCCAATGCGTCAACTGAGATTCTGGCCGGTATTGGTATTTTTGCTGCACTGGGCTTCATGGCCTATAGCTCGAACAGCAATGTACAGGACGTGGTGAGTGGCGGTATCGGGCTGGCCTTTATTGCCTTCCCTAAAATCATTTCCAGCCTGGGTGCCGGTGCGGATTTATTTGGTATCCTGTTTTTTACTTCATTGTTTGTTGCCGGTATTTCATCGATGGTCAGTATTCTGGAAGTTCCAATTTCTGCCATGATGGACAAGCTGAAATGGGGCCGTAAAAAAGCGGTCACCATTGTTGGTGGCGGCAGTGCCTTGGTTTCTATCGTTTTATTCTCCAGTGTCAATTCGATTAAACTGGTGGATATCATTGACCATTTCATCAATAACATCGGTATTATTGGTGGTGCATTAATTTCAATTATCAGTATTGCCTGGTTTAAGCGTTCAGCTTTGCTTGAGATCCGGAATCACATCAATGCCATTTCAACCGTGCATTTAGGCAAAGGCTGGGATTTTACCCTAACGGTCATTACTTCGTTGATTTTATTGATTACATTAGCCATGACCATTTATAACTTGTTATTAAAAGGCTATGGTGACTATAGTATCAGTATGCAGTGGCTGTTTGGCTGGGGCTGTGTGATTTTCTGTGCTGTGGTGGCGTTTGTTTTAGCCAGAATGAAAGATCGCTAGGAGAATAAACATGAATACTTCAGCAATTGTCATGATGATTATCTCGATGCTGTTTTTATGGGGCGGATTGGTGTTATCTATTCTACACTTGATGAAACATCCGGAAGAACTGGATGAGGTGCTGGAAGAAGTGAAAGACCAACATACGCTTTAAATCCCTAAATACTTCAGTTCATACTGTTGCAAAAGAAAGCCATTATCATTGACGATAATGGCTTTTTGTTTCTTGAATACTTGTGTCTTGAATGGAGCATGCTGCTGTCCACGATGGTGCTACCGCAAGTCTGGGTCCATTTGCACCGATCTTCCTGGCAGCATGGCATATCTCAATAAAAAAGGAGGGTTTTTGCTCCCTCCTTTTTAAGTATATGGCTTAAGCTATTTTCTGGATACGGCAATAGAAGAAGCCATCGCCACGGCCCACTTGTGGCAGCAATTGGCGACCATGGATTTGTTCAATGCCCCAGTCGGCTTCAATTTTGATTTCTTTGGCATCTGGATGGGTAGCAAAGAACTCGACCATTTGCTGTTCATTTTCTGCTTTTAAAATCGAGCAGGTGATGTAAAGTAAAGTGCCACCGACTTTTAGTTGCTGCCACATGTTGTCCAAAATCTGTTTTTGCAGTTGGACTGTTTTGGCAATATCAGTTGATTGACGCAGTAAACGGATGTCTGGATGACGGCGCATCACCCCAATCGCTGAACACGGTGCATCTAAAACAATGCAATCAGCCAGTTCAGGTGCCTTCCAGGTTACCGCATCTGCGGCGACAATTTCGACATGTTTGCCATCGAGAACCAAACGCTCCAGGTTTTCAGAAACACGTTTTAAGCGCTTTTCATCCTGATCAAGGGCAATCAGTTTTTTCGGCTGATATTTCTCTAAAATGTGCGCAGTTTTACCGCCTGGTGCCGCGCAGGCATCAATCACGATTTTGCCATTCAAGTTCGGCAATAAAGTAGCGCACAGCTGGGCATGTTCATCCTGTACCGAGAAACCGCCAGCTTCAAAGCCCGGTAAACTTGGAATGTGCAGGCTTTCGTCCATGACAATGCCGACTTCAGAAATTTCGCAGCGATGTGCATCGATGCCTTCATCTTCCAGAATGTCGAGATATTCGTCACGGCTGACCTGGCGTGTGTTAACGCGTAAAGTCAGTGGCGCTACCTGTTTTAGCTCATAGCTGAGTTCAGCAAATTGATCGCCCCAGTCTTTTTTCAGACGTTTAGACAACCAGCTTGGTAAATTCGTCGCTTGTTCAAGCACGTCATAGAATTGTTCAGATTCACGTGTAGCACGACGTAAAATCGCATTCACTACGCCACTTAAGCTTTCCATTCCCAATTGTTTGGTCGCTTCAACGGTTTCTGAAATGGCCGCATGGGCAGCCACGCGGGTGCACAGCAATTGGTATAAACCGAGGTACAAACAAGTTTCAACCACTTGATTGTCCAGTGGTTTAGAGAGTAATGGTAAAGTCAGTTGTTTCAATGCATGCCATTGACGTAAACAACCCAGTACCAATTCATGGAACAAAGCACGGTCTTTGTCTGACACGATGTTCATTTGCTGCGCCAGCACAGATTGCAGCGATTGACCATTTTGGACAGCCAATAACGTCTTCACCACCTGAGCACGTAAATTAAGGTTTTTGGCTGAGGCGTTGGGAGATTGCTTCATTATAAAATTTGTCCAATAGTCAGTTTTTGGGTTTGTAAAATTTGTACAGGGTTAAGCGGTTTAGCGCCCGGCCATTGTAAAGCAGTCAGTGTGATGACCGTGTTATTTGCACAGGCAACATGAACGCCATCTTTATCAATGGCAATGATTTCACCTGGTTGAGCATTTTCCGCAGTAGCATGAGATAACTTGGAATTCCACACCCGCAAGTTGTTTTTCTCGTCGAGTACGATAAATGCCACTGGCCACGGATTGAAGGCACGAATATTGCGGTCAATCTGTGCAGCATCTATAGACCAGTCAATTTCCGCTTCGGCTTTGGAAAGCTTGTGAGCATAGACAGTTAATGCTTCATCTTGCACTTCACGGGTCGCTAGATAGTGTTGCAATTTTTCTTCCGATGCTAAAACAGCTGCAATGGCGCTTGCACCTTGTCCAGCCAGTTTGTCATGCAATGTTGCAGAAGTGTCGCTTGCTTCAATCGGACAGAGGGTTTTAAACATCATGTCGCCGGTGTCCAGACCCGCCGCCATTTTCATAATGGTCACGCCAGTTTCAGCATCACCTGTGGCAATGGCACGCTGAATCGGCGCTGCACCACGCCAGCGTGGCAACAGTGAACCATGGATGTTCAGGCAGCCATATTTAGGTGTATCAAGTACCACTTGCGGCAGAATCAAGCCATAAGCGGCCACCACCATCACGTCGGCATTTAAAGCGGCTAATTCTGCCTGTGCGGCCAAGCCTTCTTCAGTCGAAGATTTAAAATGAAGAGGCTGGTAGACCGGAATATTATTGGCTAAAGCCAGCTGCTTTACAGCAGAAGCCGTGAGTTTTTGTCCTCGTCCAGCTTTGCGGTCCGGTTGAGTATAGGCCGCAACAATGTCATGTTCGGTTTTTAGCAGTGCAGCCAATGCAGTGGCGGCAAATTCTGGTGTACCCGCAAAGATGATTTTCACACAAAAGCTTCCAAATAAACGTGATGTCTATTATAAGGCAAAAGCATTTATTCACCTAAATTGCGTCTGAATACAGACCGAAGAAGCCTATTTTTATAAAAAAAACTTATGCAAAATTTAAAAATTATTCATGAAAGTTTTGCATTGTCTGGCCGGGGATGGCGGTATAGTAGATTTCAGTTAAAGATTTTTGTCGTCAAATCACGAAGTTCAAATTATAGACCCATCTACCCATATCTAAGATGAAAATGCCATCTTGAAAAACAATGGCTTGGTGTATGATAGGTTGGAAATTCGACTGATTTCATGCTCTCGATCTGTAAGATTTCGCCAGAGTGAATGAGCTCATTCAACTCAAGCACAAACTTTGTTGGAATAACACAATGCCTGACTATCGTTCAAAAACATCGACACACGGAAGAAACATGGCGGGTGCGCGTGGCTTATGGCGCGCAACTGGGATGAAAGATGAAGACTTTGGCAAGCCAATTATTGCTGTCGTCAACTCATTCACACAATTTGTTCCAGGTCACGTTCATTTAAAAGATCTTGGTCAACTCGTGGCTCGTCAAATTGAAGCTTCAGGTGGTGTGGCCAAAGAATTCAACACCATTGCGGTGGATGACGGGATTGCCATGGGGCATGACGGCATGCTGTATTCATTGCCTTCACGTGACCTGATTGCCGACTCGGTGGAATACATGGTCAGTGCGCACTGTGCCGATGCCATGGTGTGTATTTCCAACTGTGACAAAATCACCCCGGGGATGCTGATGGCAGCGATGCGCCTGAATATTCCAGTGGTATTCGTGTCTGGTGGTCCAATGGAAGCGGGTAAAGTCAAAATCCGCGGCAACGACAAAGCCATCGACCTGATCGACGCGATGATCGTGGCGGCAGATGACAACTATACGGATGAAGAAGTGGCTGAATACGAACGTTCTGCATGCCCAACCTGTGGTTCATGTTCAGGTATGTTCACTGCCAACTCAATGAACTGCTTAACCGAAGCATTGGGTCTGTCTTTACCGGGTAATGGTTCAACTTTAGCAACCCACGCCAACCGTAAAAAATTATTTGAACGTGCAGGCTCGTTAATTGTTGAATTGGCTAAACGCCATTATGAACAGGACGATTACAGTGTATTACCACGTTCAATGGTGACCAAAGCATCGTATGAAAATGCCATGACACTGGACATCGCGATGGGCGGTTCAACCAATACCGTACTGCACTTATTGGCTGCTGCAAATGAAGCGGGCGTTGATTTCACCATGGATGATATCGACCGTTTATCTCGTAAAGTGCCAGTACTGTGTAAAGTTGCTCCTGCGAAAAATGACGTGCATATGGAAGATGTGCACCGTGCCGGTGGCATCATGTCGATCCTGGGTGAACTGGATCGTGCTGGCTTGCTGGATACGTCTGTAGGTACTGTTCACGAAGCAACCCTGAAAGACGCTTTGGACAAATGGGACATCATCCGGACTGAAAATGAAGAGGTGTACCAGTTCTTCCGTTCAGCACCGGGCGGCGTACCAACACAAATTGCATTCTCACAAGACCGTTACTACTCACGTTTAGATGGTGACCGTGAAAATGGCGTGATCCGTAATGCAGAACATGCTTTCTCGAAAGATGGCGGTTTGGCTGTACTTTACGGCAACATCGCGCTTGATGGCTGTATCGTAAAAACTGCGGGTGTAGATGATTCTATCCTCAAATTCAACGGTACAGCACGTGTTTTTGAAAGCCAAGATGCGGCTGTAGAGTCCATTTTGGGTAACGAAATTAAAGCTGGCGATGTGGTGGTGATTCGTTATGAAGGCCCACGCGGTGGTCCAGGTATGCAAGAAATGCTGTATCCAACCAGTTACCTTAAATCGAAAGGTTTAGGTAAAGAATGTGCCTTATTGACTGACGGTCGTTTCTCTGGCGGTTCATCAGGCCTTTCTATTGGTCACGTTTCACCTGAAGCGGCTGAAGGCGGTGCAATTGGTCTGGTTGAAGATGGCGATTTAATCGAAATCGATATTCCAAACCGTACCATCCACCTAGCTGTGGATGATGCAACCATGGCAGCTCGTCGTGAAGCGCAAGAAGCGAAAGGCTGGCATCCAGTCGAAGAGCGTCCACGTAAAATTTCCAAAGCCTTGAAAGCGTATGCCATGCATACGACAAGTGCGGCAAAAGGCGCGGTACGTGAAATCTAAGCTTTAGATTTTTACTAATAAAAAGCACTCCAGATGGGGTGCTTTTTTATTATTAGTATCAAAACATAGAAGTTCAGAAAAATGTTGATATGTGGAATGCGACAGGATGTCGCACGTTTGCCCGTATGGCAGGGATGCCATATCGGGCAAACAAAGGGATTTTGTTTATTTTTGGCCCATCAAAAGTAAAGTTTGCCTACACAATGAAAAGTAGATAATACACATAATCGGAGGCTGTATGAAATCAACAGTTATTGGATTTGATCTGGCCTTGCAGACCTACTTTTTTGTGAATATCAAATGTCAGAAAATAGTTAATTGCTGTATTGCATTGTTTTATTTCTATAGAATAAATGCAGAATAATTTGCCAAAGACTGAAGCTGAAAATCAGTCATCGCCAAGGAAGAAACAAATGAGTAAAGATAATATCCGCGAGCATTCCGCCCCCGTCTATGAAGGCATTGAAAATGCGCCGGCACGTTCCATGATGCGCGCCACCGGTTTTAAAGATGCAGACTTTAGCCGTCCTTTTATTGGCATTGCCTCAACCTGGGCCAATGTCACGCCGTGTAATATGCATATTGATGGCTTGGCGCGTGAAGTGGAAAGAGGCGTGAATGCCGCAAATGGCAAGGGAATTATCTTTAATACCATTACCATTTCTGACGGAATCTCGAATGGTACGGAAGGGATGAAATACTCACTGGTCTCCCGTGAAATTATTGCCGATTCGATTGAAGCAGTGGTCGGCTGTCAGGCTTATGATGGGGTGATTGCGATTGGTGGCTGTGACAAGAATATGCCGGGTTGCATCATGGGGCTGGCGCGTTTAAACCGTCCGGGTCTGTTTATTTATGGTGGAACGATTAAACCGGGTGCTGGCCATACCGACATGATTTCGGTATTTGAAGCCGTGGGTCAGCATGCCAAAGGCGAAATTAACGAAATTCAGGTCAAGCAGATTGAAGAAGTCGCATTGCCGGGTCCGGGTTCTTGTGGTGGTATGTATACCGCCAACTCGATGGCTTCCGCAATTGAAGCTTTAGGCATGAGCTTACCGGGTTCATCAGCGCAGGAAGCAGTTTCAGAAGAGAAAAAAATTGACTGTCTGCGTGCAGGTGAAGCGGTGATGAACCTGCTACGTCTGGACATTAAACCGCGTGACATCATGACCAAAGCAGCGTTTGAAAACTCGATTAAAGTGCTGATTGCTCTCGGTGGTTCAACCAATGGTGTACTGCATCTGCTGGCGATGGCACATACCGCAGGGGTGGAACTGACCCTGGATGATTTCGTGCGCATTGGTAAAGACATTCCTGTGGTGGCAGATGTGCGTCCATCAGGAAAATACCTGATGTCGGAACTGATTGCGATTGGCGGTATTCAACCTTTAATGAAGCGTATGCTGAATGCAGGGATGCTGGATGGTTCTTGCTTGACCGTAACCGGTAAAACCTTGGCGGAAAATCTGGCCGATGTTGAAGATTATCCAGAAGGGCAGCAAATTATTCTGCCATTTGATGCACCGATCAAAAAAGACTCCCATCTGGTGGTATTGAAAGGCAACTTGTCGCCTACAGGTGCCGTGGCAAAAATTACCGGTAAAGAAGGGCTGTATTTTGAAGGACCGGCACGTGTATTTGAAGGCGAAATTGGTGCCATGCGCGGTATTCTGGATGGTGAAGTGCAGGAAGGTGAAGTGGTGGTGATTCGTGGCGAAGGGCCTAAAGGCGGACCAGGTATGCCGGAAATGCTGAAACCGACCTCAGCCATTATTGGAAAAGGTTTAGGAAAATCAGTCGCACTACTCACAGATGGTCGTTTCTCTGGTGGTAGCCATGGTTTTGTGATTGGTCATGTCACTCCTGAAGCCTATGAAGGCGGGCCGATTGGTCTGGTCAAAAATGGCGATAAAATTTCCATTAATGCTGAAACCCGAGAGATGACGCTGCATATTTCCGATGAAGAGCTGGCAGCGCGTAAAGCGGCCTGGGTCAAGCCTGAACCGAATTATCGCTATGGCGCTTTAGCGAAGTTTGCTAAATTGACTACAGGTGCTGAAAAAGGGGCAGTGACCGATCTAAATTTAGATGTATAATTGATCATTACCTAACAAATTGTTATAAACCCTTGTAGTACACAAGGGTTTTTTTTCGAGGCTGATCTCATGTCACTGTTACGCCGTTGGTTTGATCCACTTCGATCGAGTTGGTTTTACCAAAAACCGACTCGTCAGGTGGTGTTATCTACGGAGCAGGGTTTAACCATCCACTTACGTCTGGATGATGTCTATAGTTATCTGGCTGCACAGCAGTTACCTGAACTTGAAGAAATCTTAAGTGATGAAATTAAACCCCTAAAGGTGGTCATTTCCAGTCGCACGGCAGAACCCCCCAACAATATGTCGAAAATGGAGTGGCAAAATTACTGCCTGAATGATGCCAAAATTCTATCCAAACAGCATCGTTTTAGTTTTCATGAAACCCCGGAACAACCGCCACTTGAGGCCATCGCTCAAGCAGAAACCATCCTTCGCAATACGCCGTTACGCGGTCAAGATTTCCTTTATTTACTCGAAGATGTATTCCACATGCTGTGGCAAAAACAGTATGGGAAATTACGTACCTTGCACGCCATGGCCAGCCGCCATCATCAAGCGCAAAACTTTCCGGAACGAATTTTTAACGATGACGAAGTTTTGGTTAGCTACTTTGAATTTGGAGAGCGCAACTATCATGCGGTGGATGATTTGCTGCGCCTGACCCGCCGTTTAAAACAACAAAAATTACTTACCGGCAATCCGATCTTCCTGATTAACCATATCGAATGGCGAGAACACCTGATTAGTGATGCCGAAGAACTGAATGAAATTCAGGCCCTCGATCCGGAACTGGATTTATATATTGCCCTGGAAGATCCGATTTCCTGGCTATTATTGGCCTACATTAAAGAAGAACTGGCCAATTTTTATAATATTCACCTGAATGTTTACCCGCTGTCTTATCATGGACGTGATCTGTTTGACTGGAGTTTGGCGACCCGTCTGTCCAAACGTACAGAAGTCAAATTTACCCCATTTTGCCGTCCCACCCAGCAAGCGACGTTCAAGATGGCACAACTGTTTTATAGTGTGCCTGAAGAGCAGCGCGTGGAAGCAATGTACAGCATTTTGCAGGCGGTATGGACTAAAGGAAAGGACCTGTCGTTTAAATCACATTTTGATCAGTTGCAGCGTGATTTAGAAATCAATGAACTAAGCGATGAAGATATTACTGCCAAATTAAAAGAAAATGACATACTCTGTGAAATGAAGTCTCAGCCCGATTTTCCTGTGCTCGAACTGCGCATTGATGGTCAAAGCTATGTGTTTAATAGCTTGTACCGGGTCTGGATGATTGAAAGTATTTTTAGTAATGTTTTAGAAGACCAATATAAAAGTGAAAATGATGATAGCAAAGATGAAGAAAGAGAAATGTGAGTCTTTAGAACAAGCCCGTGCACAGATTGATGCGATTGATACCGCACTGATTGAAATGATTGCCACGCGTCAATTTTATGTCGATCAGGCTGCTCGTTTTAAACGTACTGTACAAGACGTGCAATCCCCTGAACGGGTAGAGCAGGTCATTCAGAAAGTACGTGCACAAGCACTAGATTTGGGAACCGATCCAGATCTGGTCGAACACTTATATCGTGAAATGATCCAGCGTTTTATTCAACGTGAATTGCGGGAATTTCGTCCTTAATTTTATAAGTTGTTAATAAATATAAAAAAGACACCTAGAGAAAGTGTCTTTTTGCTGAAGTCTGTCTATTACACCAGTCGG
Organism: Acinetobacter sp. BSP-28; assembly: GCF_044130285.1. Lineage (NCBI taxonomy): Bacteria > Pseudomonadati > Pseudomonadota > Gammaproteobacteria > Moraxellales > Moraxellaceae > Acinetobacter > Acinetobacter sp. BSP-28. The sequence goes on along the minus strand of NZ_JBIQOB010000009.1, from coordinate 140,653 downwards.
TAATAGGTATAACTCACGCGATCATTCTTATAAACTGCGTGGCTGTTTTGGCGGAAATCAGAAACCCATTGACGGCCGGTATAGGCAGCAATATGCCCATAAATATGCTTTTGGGTTCTATTGATAATATAAATATCCCCTTCTTGTGGATTATCAAAAGAAGGATTGATTTTTTTATAGCCAATGGTCTGGAGCGTATTTCCCCAATCTGCAGCTGCCACAGGATGATTCAAAATTCGGGCACCAGCCGACTGTAGTGCAATGCGGATGCTTCGCGCACATTTTTTGGTACTGGTCGCTGACGACATGCTATGTAACTTCTGGGTGAATTTACGTATATCCAGATAGGGAATGCCTTTATTTTTGTAATTTTTAGCGCCTGAACCTGCTTGGTTTTTCTGGAAATTTTGGGAGATTACCGCAGTATTCTGATCCGCAGCATTAATCATATTGCTATGATATCCATCATAAATCATTCTTAAATCTCTACCTTATCTTCAATTACTTTTAGAAAAAATAGACAGCATTTTTCAGAACTAAAACCCGAATATTTTTTCTCTCAATGGTGCAAATGCAATGTTATTACATAGCCCATTCATGCGAAGCGCGTACTTTAAAGAGGTTTTGTTTGAAAATCCACCTGTTTTAGCATAAAAAATAACCAATTTGGGGCGAGAAAAGCGCTGAATTTGCCGCAATCAGGACATAAAATGAGTATAAGATAGCTCACAAATCATACAGTTAAGTAAAACTTAATAATGTGTTATTAATTGATGGAATTTTTATGTAAACGTGCAATTAGTTGCTCAATTATTAATCAGTAATTAACATTTTGTCATATTTATAGTCCATATTTTTAACATTGCCGCATCAAACAGCCTCAATTTTTGCTTGAGGCTTACTCTGGAAAACAGTGATTTTTAAATTTGTTTGAGTCGCCTATGATCAGCTGAAGATTTAAAGGGGGCTCCATATGGTTGGCTTTGTAATTGGGGTATTTGCCATTGCAGGCATGATTAAAGGCACCATTGGCTTGGGTTTACCTGCCGTTTCCATGGGCTTGCTGACGATTTTTATCAGTCCCTTTCACGCAGCCACCTTACTTATTGTTCCCTCTATGGTCACCAATTTTTGGCAACTGTTTGCCGAAGGGAATGTACTGAAACTGGTTCGCCGTTTTTGGCCGCTACTCTTGGGTATTGTGGTTGGTTCAATCTGGAGTATTTTTACTACCCTTGGACAGGGTAAATTTCAAAGTGAAGCACTGCTCGGCGGAATGCTGGCCTTGTATGGTTTGTATGGTTTATTTGCCAAGAACATGCCCAATTTTACCCGGCATGAAAAATGGTTGTCTCCCATTATGGGGTATCTGGGCGGGGCACTGACGGTCGCTACCGGTGTGGTCGTCATTCCTGTGGTGCCTTACTTGCAATCCCTGCATCTCAAACGTGATGATCTGGTGCAGTCGCTCGGTTTGGCTTTCACCACCTCAACGATTTGTCTGGCGGTATTTCTGCATCAAAATCCGGTGGAAAATATCCCGATGGATTATAAGATGTCACTGATTGCTCTTATTCCAGCATTACTGGGAATGTGGGTGGGAACCAAAATCCGCTATCGCATTCCGGAACAAAAATTTCGTAAGCTGTTCTTTTGTGGCCTGGTGATTTTTGGTTGTTATATGGTGCTACACCAGTTTGGCCTGATCTAAAGTTATCACTAAAATTGTCTGAAAAAATCAGTTTTAACTCAATAATCTGGATTTATGGGAAACTAAAAACTGGCTGAAATGCTGATAAGCGACTGGCAAGGCATCAAAATTTTTCGCTGCCAATAACAGCTTGCGATTGGCCCAATTTCCAGTCAGTTCAATTTGCCGAAAAGAATAAACCGACTCTAAACGATTAGCCGCGCGTTTCGGCATAATGGCAATCCCCACACCATTGGCAACCACCTGGGCAATCGCAGCAAAATTGGGTAAACGTAAACGGTACTGAATCGCACAGCCGAGTAATTTGGCCTGTGTTTCAATCGATTGCTGTAGGGAGTGATATTGCATCAAACCCACAAAGGGATAATTCAGCACATCGACTAATTGCTGGGAAGATTGCTGCTGCAGTTCGTGATGCATGGGGCAAATCAGTACTAGGGGATCATCGGAAAACTCGAGTGTCTGTAATTTTTTTGAATTAAAAAAACCTGAAATTAAGCCGAGTTGGGCGCTGCCATTTTCCAGTGCCTGAATAATATCGTTACTTTCCGCTTCTTTTAAATCAATCTGGATATTGGGGTTTTCAAGCAAATAGGGAGGCAAAAGCAGGGGAAGATATTCACTTTGTGCAGAGGAATTACACCACAGTGTCATTTCACTTTGCGAGCCTGTAGCGAAGGGCAGCATCTGTTGTTGCAATTGTTGAGCTTGATGCATCAGCATCTGAGCCTGTGTGGTAAACACCTGGCCGGCGAGAGTGAGCTTGACTCCGGAAGCATGGCGGGTAAATAAATGCACCGCAAACTGCTGTTCGATTTTTTTAATCCGTTCACTGGCGGCTTGTAGGGAAATGGCAGAACGCTCGGCACCTTTGGTCAAACTGCCCGTATCTACAATATTCAAGAAGAGTTGCAAATCAAAAAAGTCGAGACGCATCTGCCGAGTCTGTTCTGTGAAATTTAACTCATCATACTAAAATTTCCGCGGCATCAAACATAAAAAAAGCAGCCTTGAGGCTGCCTAAAAATGTGTATTTATACTTATGATTTATCGCCCAGGCTAAAGAACCAGTTCAGGATGAGGGCTGCAAAAGTCGCAGTACCAATACCACCCAGGTTAAAGTTGCCGAATTGCAGGGCAAAGTCACCAGTGCCTAAAATAATTGTAACTGCTGCAACCATCAGGTTTTTGTTTTTAGAGAAATCAACCTTGTTTTCAATCCAGATTTTCGCACCGGCAATGGTAATTAAACCGAAGACCACAATCGATGCACCGGTTAAGATGGCAGTCGGAATGGTATGGATAATGGCACCAAATTTTGGTGAAAGTCCCAAGAAAACTGCAAAAATACCGGCAAAGACAAAAATTATAGTCGAATAGACACGCGTTACTGCCATCACGCCAATGTTTTCACCATACGTGGTCATCCCCGGAGCACCGACACCACCCGATAAAGTCGTTGCCAGACCATCGGCAACAAAGGCTTTGCCAATGTGCGGATCAAGGTTTTCACCAGTCATGGCACCTACCGCTTTAATATGCCCCAGGTTTTCAGCCACTAAAATCAAGGCAATCGGTGCAATAATCAGCATGGCATTGGCATCAAATACAGGTGAGTGGAAGGTTGGAATACCAAACCAGTCTGCCTGTTGAATCGGAGCGAAATTAATTGGCGTGCCATGCCCCATCACATTGGAAACAATATAATAGATCAGGTAAGCCAGTAATAAACCGATCAATAACAGCAGACGTTGCAGCAGGCCTTTGGTAAATACCGCAATCGAGCCCATGCACATCACGGTGACCAGTGACATCCACATATTAAAGTTATTACCCGCCACGCCTTTAACCGTCACTGGTGCCAGATTCAGGCCGATGATCATCACGACAGCACCCGTTACTACAGGTGGCATGAGTTTTTCAATCCATTTGGTGCCGGTAGCCATCACAATAAAGCCAAAAATGGCATAAAGCACGCCACAGGCCATGATGCCGCCAGCGGCCAGGGCCAGATTGGCATTTGCTGCGCCTGTACCCGAAGCGGCATAACCCGTTGCCGCAATCACCACACCAATAAAGGCAAAGCTGGAACCCAGATAACTCGGTACACGACCACCGGTCATTAGGAAAAACAGAATGGTACAGATGCCTGACATTAAAATAGCCAGGTTTGGATCAAAACCCATCAGGAAGGGTGCAAGTACAGTCGCCCCAAACATGGCAAAAGCATGTTGTACGCCCAAAACAACGCTTTGTGCAGGTGGAAGGTATTCATTGGTACCTACAGGACGTGCATCGATACTGCCTTCGTACGGGCGCCATTTGGGAAACCAATTGGGCATTTTTTGAGCACTCTAAAGATAAATTGTGCACATCATACGCTTCTTTTTTATAAGATTTAATCGCTGCAACAAAATTTTGTTTAAACTAATGCCCTGACTTTTCAAATATTTTTACCGCATGGTAAAAGTTTTTGTATTTAAAAATAATGTGAAATCAATAGTTAATATCTTCAATTGTGCCATTGATTTATCATAAATTTTTCTTATTTCATTTATAAAAAAATATTGAAAAATTGATCATATGGTCAAAGAAAGCACACTGCTTGAGTGTGCTGGTCTTAAGAATAAATAGGCTTATCCCGTATTGCGCAGTCCTGCGGCAATTCCGGCAATACTCACCATCAAAGCATGATCGACAGGGGTATGTTCCGCCTGACGTTCGGCTAAATAGTGACGGCGGCGTTTCATCAGTTCAGCCTGCAATAAATGTAGCGGCAATAAATACGGTTTACGTACTTTCATGGACTGATCCAGTACATCGTTACTGCTCAATAGCTGTGATTCACCTTTTAATGCCAACAAGGTTTGTACCGCATCTTTTAAGCGTTGGCGCAGTTCATTGCCCAAGACTTTTAAATCTTCGTCATCGGTCAAATGTGATTCGTAATAGAGTGCCACATGACCATCGGCTTTAGAAAGTACCATTTCCAGCATATCAATCAGGGTCTGGAAATACGGCCATTGCTGCAGCATCTCATCCAGCAAGTCTTTTTGCCCCTGATCAATCACCTGGTTAATTGCAGCACCCGTACCTAGCCAGGCTGGAAGCATCAAACGGATTTGGGTCCAGGCAAATACCCAGGGAATGGCACGTAAAGACTCGATTCCACCGCTGACCTTCCGTTTTGCCGGTCGTGAACCCAGCGGTAGCATTTGCAATTCAAGTTCTGGTGTAACAGTACGAAGGTATTTCACAAAATGCGGGTTTTCACGCACGGTTTGACGATAGACCTGTACCGATAAATCAGTCATTTTGTGCATCAACTCACGCCATTCATCCTTAGGTACGGGTGGTGGCAGTAAGGTCGCCTCTAAAGTGGCAGCGGTATAAATTTCCAGATTTTGCAGCGCAATGCCTTCCAGACCAAATTTGAAGCGGATCATTTCCCCCTGTTCGGTCACACGGATGGCACCGGAAATCGAGCCTGGCGGTTGTGAAAATAGGGCTTGCTGGGTCGGTGCACCACCCCGGCTGATCGAACCGCCGCGGCCATGGAACAGGGTGAGTTGCACGGCATGTTTTTTTGCCACTGCAGTGAGTTCTTCCTGTGCACGATACTGTGCCCAGTTGGCGGACATAAATCCGGCATCTTTGGCAGAATCAGAATAGCCAATCATAACCTCATGCTTGCCCTGAATATGCTGTTTGTACCAGTGCATATTGAACAGGGTGTTCATGGTATTGGCTGCACCATCCAGATCTTTCAGCGTTTCAAATAAAGGCACTACACGAAGCGGATGTTTGATGCCGGCTTCTTTTTGCAGCAGTAATACCGCGAGTACATCACTCGGATATTCCGCCATGGAAATAATATAAGCACCTAGGCTTTCTTCCGGCTGTTCTGCCAGCGTTCGCATGGTGGCAAAGACTTCCTGTACATCAGGATGCTCAATCAGGCTCTGTTTTGGCTCATTCAAATGTTTAGGCAACAACGGACGTTTGCTTTGCAATTCTTGCAGCAAGAAATTTTGACGGGCCTGTTCGGTCCAGGTTTCAAAATTGCCCAGACCTAAATATTCGGTAATCGCTGAAATGGCCTGGCGGTGACGTCCGGATTCCTGACGGATATCCAGTTTTAGCAGTTCAATGCCAAAGCAGTTAACGCGATGGATAAAATCCAGCAGTTTGCCATTGGCAATTTCAGGCAGGTTGCAGGCAATCAGTGAGCGGTAGCACAGCAATAAAGGTTGCAATAATTCATCTTTGCTTTTGATGACACGACTGTCATCGGCATCTGCACCGCGCAATTTTTCTGCTAACCAGTGACGGGTGGCTTTTAAACGCTCACGGGTATCACGCAAATATTCACGGTAGGGTTCGGGGTGGCTGTGACCCAGTGCCTGCATCAGTTCATTGCTGCAGTTCTGAATCGACAGCTCCCAGCGTAAGTCTTCAATATCACGCAGGTATAAATCTGCCGCTTTCCAGCGCGATAACCACAGTACTTCCTGGGTAATGTTATGCGTGACATTCGGGTTACCGTCGCGGTCACCACCCATCCATGAGGCAAATCGGACCGGAGCAACGGTTAAGGGTAAGCGTTGACCACAGTGCTCTTCGACCATTTCATCCAGTTCGCGGATGAATTTGGGTATCGCATTCCACAGCGTTTGTTCAATGGTGGTAAAGCCCCATTTCGCTTCATCGATTGGGGTAGGACGGTGCTGGCGGATTTCATCAGTCTGCCAGGCGGAACAAATCAGCTGTTTGAGTTCTTCCAGTACAGTTTTACGTTCACGTGGGGTCAGTTTTTGCTGATCGGCCTTAAACAGGCAGTCATTAATATCGTCATATTTTTGAATTAGGGTGCGGCGGCTGACTTCGGTCGGATGTGCAGTCAGGACCAGTTCAATTTTCAGTTCACAGATTTGCTTGAATAAGGTGTCGGCCGAAATTTCGTGATCTTTAAACTTTTGAAACAGGTGATCGAGCGGATTGGGAGAAGGGGCATTTTCATCGAATTCGCTTTGACGGCGACTGCGCACCACATTGTACTGTTCCGCAATATTGGCAAAATTCAGAAAGTGGGTGAATGCACGGGTCAGTGGAAGAATTTCATCATCTTCCAGACTTAAAAAAAGTTGTTCCAATTGTTTTTCTGCTTCAATCTGGCCATCGCGTGCGCCTTTGGATAGCGCACGAATTTGTTCAACCTGATTAAACAAATCTTGTCCTGCATGTTCCTTAAGGGTTTCTCCCAGTAGGTTCCCAAGTAAGCGTACGTCCTCACGCAGTGGAGCATCAATTTGTTGAATCATTTTTTTCATTCTCCTAGGCTTCTCTTTTGAATATACCCGGATTTAATGACATTCCAAGTAGGAGGCATACAAAAGTATGTAATCTGTTGCTGTTAAAACTAGCAATTCATGTGCCTTTGCAGCATTTAGGAAAATAAAAGAAAAAAGGTTGAGGTCACTACTATCCTATTATCTTTATGCCAGATCCTTTTATTTTTTGAAAATAGTAACTTTAAAATTAAAATCATCTTCTTTAGGTTAGAAGCTTTCACTGCCGCAACTTCTTAATGAAATTGAAAGGTGTTTGTGGAGGGGAAATCTTACTTTTGAGAGGTCAAAATGAGAACCTCAAAATATATTTTGAGCTCGCAAGAAAAGCCTTTGTGACCCACACACAACGTCCTGAGCCAGTTTTAAGCACTGCTTTAAAATGCAGCGCAAGGGTGGGTAACGTGTGGCATCCCTGCCACACTCATGCAGCTAAAGTTTGCTTAAATTAAACTATGGGACAATAGCGATATCTAGGTCTTTTTTTGATATTTCAGCATAAATAATTCAATGCTGTTGGCAATAATCTGCTGCCTTTCTTCAGCCGTTGGCACAGCCCGAATACCCAGCAAGACTTCATGATGACGCATGCCCAACAGTAAAGAAAGGATCAGTAAGGTCAGGTTTTTTAATGCTTCTGGCTGAATAAAGCCCAATTCGATGGCCTGCTGAAAAAAGTTTTCCCACAGCGCATTCATACGCAGATGGCAGGCATTATAAAATGTCTGTGCCAGTGGATTTTGTTCCGCCGCCAGTTCCACCAATAAGCGTTCCAGTTTGATGGCTTCAGGCAAATTCGTGATATTGAGGGCCAGCTCACAGGCATGCACAAATTCTTGATAAAAATTACTGTCGGCTTGCAGGTTTAAGGGGCGAGCACTGAGTAATTCCTCGCATGTGGCAACAATGGCACAGACAAAGAGATTGGCTTTGTCCTGAAAATGATTATAAACCGTCAGCTTGGTAACCCCAGCTTCCTGGGCAATCTGATTCATGCTGGAACCATGATAGCCAGATTTCAAAAACAAGCATTTTGCCGCATTTAAAATCCGCTGACGTTTTTCCAGGTCCTTGGGGCGACCAACGTTTATTTGCACAATTTTTTCCAAAAAAATGAAAAAGGTCATTGATTTGACCTGAGAGTTATAATTAATGTACCACCAAGTATATTAATTAAAAAACGATCAATTTAAGATACACCTTATTTTGCCCTAAAAAACATTTTTAAATAAGAGCGAACTTCATGAGCACAATCAAGATTGCCGTTGCCAGCATGATCATCGTTTGCAGTGTGACCTTAACGGGATGCAGCACGGATGCAACCGAAGCAGAACACGTCCCGTTTGTCATGGTGACTCAGCCCAACAGTAGCCATAATGAGCAGAAAAGCTATGCTGGAGATGTACAGGCCCGCCAGCAAACTGCTTTGGCATTTCGGGTCGCTGGACAAATTACTGAACGTTATGTCGATGTAGGTGATCAGGTCAAAGTTGGCCAGGTGTTGGCAAAACTGGATGTGAAAGATGCGCAGCTGCAACTGAATGCGGCAAAGGCTCAACTGGAAAGTGCGCAATCTGCGGCACAGATTGCCGAAGATGAATTGAAACGCTTTAAACAGTTGCTGCCGATCAATGCCGTGAGTCGCTCACAATATGATGCCGTTGAAAACCAATATAAATCTGCCATGTCCGCACTGAAACAGGCGCAATCCAATTATGCAGTCAGCAGTAACCAAACCGGTTATAACCAGTTGATTGCCAATAAAAATGGGGTAATTACGGCACGTAATATTGAAGTGGGACAGGTGGTTTCGGCTGGGCAGGCAGCGTATCAAATAGCGATTGCCGGTGATCGTGAAGTGGTGATTGGGGTACCGGAACAGGCGATTTCAGAGATTAAAGTCGGACAGGCGGCATGGGTGACTTTATGGTCCAAACCTGAAGACAAATTTGCAGGCTATGTGCGCGAGATTTCTCCGGCAGCCGATCAGTCCAGAACCTTTAGTGTCAAAGTCGCTTTGCGTGAAGGTAATGCGGCTATTCAGCTGGGTCAAAGTGCGCGGGTATTTTTTAACAATACTCAAAACAATGTACTCAGTGTGCCTTTGTCCAGTGTTTCGGCCAATGGTCAGCAGGCCTATGTCTGGGTGGTGAAACCGGATCAGACCATACACAAAGTTGCGGTGACTTTAGGTGCTTACGGTCGTGACAGCGTACCAGTCTTATCCGGTTTAAAGGTTGATGATTATGTGGTGATTGGCGGGGTGCATTTATTGCGTGAAAAACAGAAAATCCAGCCGATTGACCGAGAAAATCGTGCCGTGAAAATTCAGCCAGGAGCTGTATCATGAATTTAGGCATGAACTTTAACCTGTCTGAATGGGCACTGAAAAATAAAGGCTTGATCCTTTATTTCATGCTGCTGCTGGGCATCGTCGGAATCGTGTCCTATTCCAAGCTGGCACAAAGTGAAGATCCACCGTTTACCTTTAAGGTTATGGTGATCCAGACTTACTGGCCGGGAGCAACAGCGCAAGAAGTGTCCTTGCAGGTGACGGATCGCATTGAAAAGGAATTGATGAGCACCGGTAACTATGAACGCATCATGGCCTATTCGCGTCCCGGTGAATCACTGGTGACTTTTGTCGCCAAAGATTCGTTGCGCTCCAGTCAAATTCCAGATGTCTGGTATCAGGTGCGTAAAAAAGTGGGGGATATCAAACAGCAACTGCCGAATGGTGTGCAAGGCCCTTTCTTTAACGATGAATTTGGCGATACCTTCGGAAATATTTATGTTTTGACCGGCAAAGATTATGACTATGCCGTATTGAAGGAATATGCCGACCGGTTGCAGTTGCAGTTACAGCGCGTCAAGGACGTTGCGAAAGTCAATCTGGTGGGCCTGCAAGACCAGAAAATCTGGATTGAACTGTCCAATACCAAAGCGGCACAACTCGGCATTCCGGTCACGGCCATTCAGCAAGCGCTACAACAGCAAAATACCATGGCCAGTGCCGGGTTCTTTGAAACAGGGACGGATCGCATTCAGATGCGGGTCAGCGGCCAGCTGCAAAGTGTTGATGAACTCAAGCAAATGCCACTCCTGGTCGCAGGCAAAACCATTCAATTGGGAGATGTTGCCGAGATCTATCGCGGCTTTAGCGAACCGGCTCAACCACGTATGCGCTTTATGGGTGAAAACGGCATTGGCATTGCCGTTTCGATGCGCAAAGGTGGAGATATTCTGGCTTTAGGGAAAAATTTAGAGACCGAATTTGCCCGTTTGCAAAAATCTTTGCCTTTGGGCATGGAACTGAAAAAGGTTTCTGATCAGCCAGTTGCGGTTAAACGCAGCGTCAACGAATTCATGAAAGTGCTGGCAGAAGCGGTAATTATCGTCCTGCTGGTCAGTTTCTTCTCACTTGGTTTCCGTACCGGTCTGGTGGTGGCATTCTCCATTCCACTGGTGCTGGCCATGACTTTTGCCGGCATGAATTTATTTGATGTCGGGCTGCATAAAATTTCACTGGGCGCTTTAATTCTCGCATTGGGTCTGCTGGTCGATGACGCCATTATTGCCATTGAAATGATGGCCATTAAAATGGAGCAGGGCTATAGCCGGCTCGAAGCCGCAGGTTTTGCCTGGAAAACCACGGCTTTTCCAATGCTCACGGGAACCCTGATTACCGCAGCAGGCTTTTTGCCGATTGCCACTGCAGCCTCCAGTACGGGTGAATATACCCGTTCCATTTTCCAGGTCGTGACCATTGCCCTGGTGGTGTCATGGTTTGCAGCGGTACTGTTTGTACCGTATCTGGGAGATAAACTGCTACCCGATTTTAATCAGGATCTGATCCAAAAAGCACCGTGGTATCAGCGCTTATGGGCCCGTTTGCGCAAGCAGCCGGAACCTCAGCCGGTCGTGCATCATGCCGGTGAGCATCATGACCCTTATCAAAGCAGGTTTTATCAAAAATTTAGAGGCTGGGTGAGTAAGTGTATAACCTACCGTAAAACCGTGATTGCAACCACGGTGGGTATTTTTGTGCTGTCGGTGCTGATGTTTAAACTGGTACCCCAGCAATTCTTTCCGCCGTCCAACCGTGCTGAAATTCTGGTCGATTTAAAACTGGAAGAAGGTGCCTCACTTACGGCAACAGAAAATGCAGTGAAGAAAGTCGAGAAATTCTTGTCGACCAAAGAAGGCATCGATAATTATGTGGCTTATGTCGGTACGGGTTCAACCCGTTTCTATTTACCGCTGGATCAGCAGCTGCCACAAGCCAGTTTTGCCCAGTTCGTAGTCTTGGCTTCCTCTCTGGAGGATCGCGATGAAATCCGTAAATCTTTAGATCAGGAAATCCGCAAATTACTGCCAGATGTACGTACCCGGGTTTCGTTACTGGAAAATGGTCCGCCGGTAGGTTATCCATTGCAGTACCGCGTTTCAGGGGAAGACCTGAATTTGGTGCGTCAGTGGGCATATAAAGTTTCGGCCGTCATTGCAGAGAATCCGAATAGCACCAATGTCCATCTGGACTGGGGCGAGCCAAGCAAGACCATTCATTTGAATATTGATCAGGACCGTGCCCGTCAAATGGGCGTATCGACTTTAGATTTGTCACAATTCCTGAATAGTTCCATCAGCGGGGCAACCATCAATCAGTATCGTGAAAAACGTGAACTGATTGAAATCCGTTTGCGTGGTGATCAAAATGAACGGGTCAATGTCGAGTCCTTATCCAGTCTGGCGGTACCGACATCAAATGGCGGTTCTGTACCACTCGCGCAAATTGCCAAAATTGAATATGGCTTTGAAGATGGTCTAATCTGGCATCGTAACCGTTTACCGACCATTACCGTGCGTGCCGATATTCAGACCAAGTTGCAGCCTGCAACCGTGGTGGGGGAACTTGCCGATAAAATGGATCAACTGCGTGCCGAATTGCCAAGCGGTTATCTGATTGAGGTGGGTGGTACGGTTGAAGAGTCTGCACGTGGACAACGCTCGGTCAATGCCGGTATGCCGTTCTTCCTGGCAGTGGTGATGACCTTGCTGATGATTCAGCTCAAGAGTATGTCACGCGCCACGATTGTGCTGTTAATGGCACCATTGGGTCTGATTGGGGTGGTACTGTTTCTGTTATTGTTCAATAAACCTTTTGGTTTTGTCGCGATGCTGGGAACCATTGCACTGTCTGGCATGATCATGCGCAATTCTTTAATCCTGATTGACCAGATTGAACAGGATATACAGGCTGGACATGATCCATGGAATGCCATTATTGATGCAACTGTGCGTCGTTGCCGTCCGATTGTGCTGACTGCCTTGGCCGCAGTACTGGCGATGATTCCATTATCACGCAGTATTTTCTTTGGTCCAATGGCTGTTGCCATTATGGGGGGCTTGATTGTCGCGACCCTGTTGACTCTGTTCTTTTTACCGGCATTGTATGCACAATGGTTTAAAGTGAAAAAAAATAGTCAAACGGAGTAATTTTTTGACAATAATCAGGTGCGAAATGTTGAAAACTTCAATATAGTAGCACCTAATATTTGTATACATTTTTATCAAGCAATTTACTACATATTAAAACTCTAAACATGTGGTAAATGGGGTTGAAACGCACATGACTCAAGACAATTTAAGCCGACTTCGCCGCTCTATTGCGATTTCCTATGTCTTGATGTTTTTGGCCTTATTTACTGTGATTAGTGGCATATTTGCTTACTGGTTTGCGCGCAAAGTCACAAAAGTGAATGAGGTGGAGGTCTGGCTTCAGGCGCAAGCCCTCTGGATCATGCGTAATATTGTGATTTATATGATTCTGGTGTGTTTTGCGGCACTCTGGTTTATTCCACTGATTTTCTTTTATTGGGATAGCGCTGTTTGGGTCAAAGGTTGTACCGTCGCAGGCGTGGTTTTCGCCATGATTGCCTTTTTATTCTTGTTGAATGCCTGGCTCAAGGGAATTTCTCGATTTTTCAAAAATAAAGCCGTTTTCTAAGCCGAATAAACTTTTTTCCCATTTCCCCCTTGTAAAATTTGTTTCCATCCCCAATTTCACTCCACAGTTAAGTATTAAATAAAATTCCGTGAGGAGCATCGCCAGACATGGCTAAACGTGATTATTATGAGGTTTTGGGCGTCGCTAAAACCGCTAGTGATGATGAAATTAAAAAAGCCTACCGTAAGTTGGCGATGAAATATCATCCAGACCGTAACCCGGACAACCCTGAAGCTGAAGAGAAATTTAAAGAAGCTGCCGAAGCTTATGAAATTTTATCTGACAGCGAAAAACGCAGCATGTATGACCGTATGGGGCATAACGCTTTTGAAGGCGGCATGGGCGGTGGTGGCTTTGGTGGCGGTTTCAGCGCTGAAGACATCTTTAGTCAGTTTGGCGACATCTTTGGTGGTGCATTCGGTGGCGGTGGTGGCCGTGGTCAGCAACGTGCACGCCGTGGATCAGACCTTCGCTACGTGATGGAATTGACGCTTGAAGAAGCAGTCAAGGGCGTGAAAAAAACCATTACTTTTACTGCACCGGCACCATGTGAGGCCTGTGACGGTAAAGGCTCTAAAAACCCGAACGATGTTGAAACCTGTAAAACCTGTCATGGTGCAGGTCAAGTGCGTATGCAACAAGGTTTCTTCTCTGTTCAACAAACCTGTAGCACCTGTCGCGGTCAAGGTAAAATCATCAAGAATCCATGTAATACGTGTCATGGTTCAGGTGTAAAAGACCGTCAGCAAACGCTTGAAGTGACCATTCCAGCAGGGGTGGACAACGGTGACCGCGTACGTTTAAGTGGTAAGGGTGAAGCGATTCGTGATGGTCAGTCAGGTGATTTATACGTTGAAGTGGTAGTGCGTGAGCATGAAATCTTCCAGCGCGATGGTGCAGACCTGTATATGGATGTGCCAGTGAGCATTGCCGATGCGGCTTTGGGTAAAGAAATCCAGATTCCAACCCTGGATGGTCGTGTCAGCCTGAAAATTCCTGAGGGAACTCAAACCGGCAAAATGTTCCGCCTGCGTGGTAAAGGGGTTAAACCGGTACGTACCAGCATGCAAGGTGACTTACTCTGCCGCGTAGTGGTTGAAACACCAGTCAACTTGACCGCTCGTCAACGCGAGTTGTTAAAAGAATTGCAAGAAACGCTGGATGGTGATGACAATAAATCATCTCCAAAGAAAAAGTCGTTCTTCGGTCTGTTTGATTAATTTCGAGTAGCAGTCAAAAAAGGGTGATCGTAATATCACCCTTTTTTTATCTCTGCTGAATGCATTATTGAGAGATGGGTTGATCAATCGCATTGACATCGACCATTTGTGCTGCGGGTTCCGTGGTCGGTTTTTGCTGCGTTGCTGGCTGATTATTTTCAGCTTGAGCAGGTGTGGCAGTGTGGGTACGAATATTTATTTTCACCTGCGATAAGCTTTCTAAAGTATCTCCTGCCTGAACTGCAGGCTCTGCCCATGCAGTCGTCATGGTTGTTGCCATCAAAACAGTTAACGCAATTTTTTTCGAATGCATCTTGATCTCCTTATAATTTATCTTTTTATCATTCGTGATCGCTAGTCTGCGTAGCAATGTTTACAGTGAGATGAAAATCTGCAACTAAAGCATTTATTTTTTTAGATTAAAGTTTGCATCGCGGATGGTACGTACGCGTGACAGACCTGCAGCATGTATGCTGGGTGAATATTCAGATAAGTAGGCAAAGTTAATACAGTTTGGATGAAATATTTGAGCTTGAAACTTAGTCTTAGTACAGAGTTTTGATATAGTAAGAACAATTTAGAAACAACATTAGGAATATGTTATGTCAGCAGCTCCACGCATTGGTGTATTAGGTGCAGGCGGTCGTATGGGACGCATCCTTATTCAAGCCGTGAAAGAAGCAGGTTACCAGCTTGCAGCAGCAGTTGAACGCCCTGAAAGCAGCTTAATTGGTGCAGATGCAGGCGAGCTTGCAGGTATTGGTGCTGTTGGTGTCAAGGTTGTTGGCAATTTACAAGACGTATTAAAAGACTGTGACGTGGTGATTGATTTCACAGCGCCTGTTGCGACTGCACAGCATTTAAAATTATGCCGTGAAGCGGGTGTGGCCATTGTGATTGGTACTACCGGCATGAACGACGAACAAAAAGCATTCTTAGATGACAGCGCAACGCAAACCCCTGTGGTCTATGCGGCAAACTATTCTGTTGGCGTGAACGTTTCTATCAAACTGTTGGAACTTGCTTCTAAAGTATTTGGTGATACAGTCGATATTGAAGTAATTGAAGCGCATCACCGTCATAAAGTCGATGCACCATCAGGTACAGCACTGATGATGGGTGAAGCAATTGCCGATACTTTAGGCCGTAACCTGAAAGAAGTAGCTGTTTACGGTCGTGAAGGGCATACTGGTCCACGTGATCGTCAAACCATTGGTTTTGAAACCATTCGTGGTGGTGATATTGTCGGTGAACATACGGTAATGTTCATTGGTGAAGGCGAACGTGTTGAAATTACCCATAAAGCCACTAACCGTATGAATTTTGCCGCTGGTGCGGTTCGTGCTGCCGCTTGGGTGGTGGGCCGTGAAGCGCGTAAATATGACATGAAAGATGTACTGGGTTTTAATGATATTCAAGTATAAAAAATCGTTAAAATCATTTATAACAATACACAGCAAAATTAAAATAAGAAGTGCAATGGAATGAAAAAAGTGATCTTGATGGTCTGTGCAGTAGCAATGCTTGCTACTGCACAAGCTAAACCTGTCGATAATGCCAAGCTCAGTATTAATAAAAATAATATTAAAGTCTGGACCTACCAAAACAGTCAAAACCCGGTATTTTTATACAAAGCTGAAACCACCTACGATACGTCTTTTGAAAAGGCCGTTGGTCTGATTCTAGATGTCGACCATGCGGTGAAATGGGTGCCGTATATGGGCAGCGTGAAAGTGCTATCGCGCGATGATAAAAAAGGCGAATTTTTATTATATATGGTACTGGATTTTCCTTTTCCGCTAAAAGATCGTGATTTAGTGGTGCAGGGAAAAATGATAAAAGATGCTCAAGGCATCGTCATGATTAAAAAT
Source organism: Acinetobacter sp. BSP-28 (assembly GCF_044130285.1). Lineage (NCBI taxonomy): Bacteria > Pseudomonadati > Pseudomonadota > Gammaproteobacteria > Moraxellales > Moraxellaceae > Acinetobacter > Acinetobacter sp. BSP-28. The sequence goes on along the minus strand of NZ_JBIQOB010000009.1, from coordinate 124,496 downwards.
AAAGCGGTCGATAAAGGTTATGCCAAAAATCCGGATTATATCCGTTTAACCCATTATGAAGGCGATTGGAGTTTTCAGAAATTAGCCAATAATAGAGTCAAAGTTTCAACTTATGGTTATGCCAATCCTGAAGGTTCCATTCCTTTAACCTTTGTGAATATGTTTGTACAGCAGCAACCTTATCAGATGCTGCAGAAGATGAAGACTGAACTCGCGAAACCCTCGAGTATTTCGCTCTTGCCAGAAGCTTTACGCTAATCAACAAAAATTAAAAAGTCCGCATGATGCGGACTTTTTTTCCAGATATATTTTATGAGCAGGGCGGATAATCCAGCACTTGATGAGATGTCAATTTCATCATGAATAAAAATCTGCCAAGTTTTATTGGTCTTAGCAGATTGGATTCGAGCGAAAATTAAATTGGAAAATAAACTAAAAATCTGCTTTGAGCACAATCCGGTAACGTGCATTTCCTGAATGTAGATGTTCAATCGCTTGATTGAGTTGTGACATCGGGAAGACTTCAATTTGTGGTGCAATATTTTTCCGCGCTGCAAACTTCAGTAATTGGCGTAGTGCAGCAGGGGAGCCTGTAGGTGAACCGGTAACAGATTTTGCCCCGCCAATCAGTGTGCCAGCCGAGATCTGCATGGGCTCCAAGGGAAGTCCCAACATATGCACCGTACCGTTTGGTGCAAGCGTCGCGAGGTAAGCCTGCCAGTCCAAGGTCACATTGACGGTACTGAGTAACAAATCGAATTTTCCGCGTTGTGCTTTTAATGCGGCTGTATCTCGACTATTCACCACATGGTCTGCCCCCATGGCTTTCAGTTCTTCTGTCTTGTCTAAATTAGAAGTGAATGCCGTAATTTCACAGCCCCAGGCCTTTAGCAGTTTAATCGCCATATGACCTAAACCGCCAATCCCGATCACACCCACATGATGAATGGCTTGAATCTGGTGTTTTAGAATCGGATCAAATACGGTAATACCGCCACAGAGTAAAGGACCTGCACTTTCAGGATCCAGATCTTCGGGCAGTGGAATCACCCATTGCCAACCGGCTCGGACTTTGTCGGCAAATCCACCGGCATGACCAACAATCGTTGCTTTTTTCTCACCGCTACACATAACTTGCTGACCTGATACACAGGGATCGCAATACTGGCAACTTTCAGCAGTCCAGCCGATGCCCACACGTTGTCCCACTTTCAAGCCTTTGGCTTCTGAACCCAGCTGAGTGATAGTACCAATAATTTCATGTCCAGCCACCACAGGATAAACCGAAGATTTCCAGTCATTATTGATCACTGAAATATCGGAATGGCATAGGCCACAATATTCGACTTTGACTTCCACCTGATGCGGCTGGAGTTCTCCGGCATCAAACTGGTAGGGTTCAAGCGCTGCACCGGCCTGCATGGCTGCATAAGCATGGATGATATTGTCATTCATAGCGGAATCCTTTTATGATTATAGTCACGTGTTAAGTTGATTTAAAAGCGCAATGATTTTCATGGTCATCGACCATACCGACTGCTTGCATAAAAGCATAACAGGTGGTGGGTCCTACGAATTTAAAACCGTTCTTTTTTAAAGCTTTTGAGAGTGCAAGACTGATATCGGTTTGGGCTGGCGCCTGACGATAATCCGGCACATCATTGTGTAGGGTTTGATGTTGAACAAAGCTCCATAACCAGTCGCTAACATTCATTTGTTGTGGTTTTAATTGTTGTGCTAAATGTTGCCAGGCAAGGGCATTATCACGAATCGCTTTGAGCTTGCCGATGTGTCGGATCAAGCCGGCATCTTGGAGTTTATTTTCCAGCTTTGCATCACTGAACTGGGCGATCTCTGCAATCGCAAATTGAAAGAAATGCTGCCGATAGCAGTCACGTTTTTTCAGTACTGTAATCCAGGATAAACCGGCCTGTTGTCCTTCCAGACACAGCATTTCAAATAAATGGGCTTCATCATGACTGACCTTTCCCCACTCATGATCATGGTAGGCCATATAGAGAGGATCATTCGAGCACCAGCCACAGCGTTGAATCGACATTTTTGATGCTCCTGATCTAGCTTAAAGCTTGAATTCAGTCCATTGATCTTGTTGGTTATCCCAATAATACAGTTCGGCTTGCGGTAAATCGGTGAATTGAATCCACATATCTTTACCCGTTTTTTCGGCAAAACCGGTGCTGATCAAAAGCGCCTCTTCGGTAATTTCCATCACCCAGCCTTGATGGGTTTGTCCCGCCAACACAATTTTTTGTTGATTGCCTGATTCAGCAAATTCGACCAAACGATTGATCAACGCTTCTGACATGAATAGTTCCTAAAAAATTAACGTAAATAAGGATAGGGATTGACCACACCACGACCTTTACCCTCGAGGTAAATGCCATAGTGTAAATGCGGCGCCGTATGACGTGCATTGCCGGTATTGCCGACATAACCAATCAGATCACCTTTTTTGACATAATCGCCGACATTTAAGCCGCGTTTATGATCATCAAGATGGGCATAGTAATGCCAGCTTCCACCAGGTCCCAAAATCCAAACCACTTTACCACCCAAATTGTTATTGCGTAAGTCGGCAATCAGGCCTTCTGTGGCACTTAGCACTTTTGTTCCACGTGGAGCCATAATATCAATGCCCTCATGGGTGCGGCCACTACTGCGGGAAGCGCCCCAGGTATCCTTTAACTGTCTGGCTTTGATATTTTTTACCGGAATAGGCAAGGATGATTTCAGTTGCATACTTTTCAGCTTTTGCACCTGAGTTGGGGGAAGTGGGGTAGAGGACGGTTTTTGCGGCGTTGATGTACATGCCGCAATCCACAAAATGCTAAAACCCAAAAATAAGGTCGAAATAAAACGTTGCACTATGCATCCTTTTTCATTCTAATTAATGTGAAAATTCTTAGAAGTACAGTGCCTGACTATGTCATAAATTTACTGCAGAGATCAATTTTTTCATCGCAGTGGGCAAGCCCATTGCTATTGCCTTTTGTGGGCTTAACCATGTGCTATTCAATTCAATGGCAAGATATTCTTGCTGGTCAGCATCGACTTCAAAGCAGACGGCTTCCAGTTGCCAGGTAAAATGGGTAAAACTATGCGTGATTTCAGCGCGTTGAATGACTTTTTTTAAACCTAAAGATTGGCACAGTCGTTCAAATTCGGCAGCATCTTCAATAATCGGCAAGCACCATAAACCGCCCCATAGTCCGCTATTTGGGCGTTGTTGCCATAACCATTGATCATGAGATTGAACCAGCAAAACGTGCGCTGATTTTACCGGAACAGGCTTTTTGGCTTTTTTAAACGGTAGTTCAGATTCCAGTCCCTGTTGATGTGCTTTACAGTGTTGTTGCATCGGGCAATACAAACACAATGGTTTTTTCGGTGTACAGATGGTTGCACCCAGATCCATAATCGCCTGGGTATAGTCATGATTGCGCTCAACAGGGCAAAGCTGTTCTGCCAGTTGCCACATGGCACGTTCATGCACAGGTTTGGACAGATCATCTTCAATGGCAAAGAAACGCGCCAATACCCGTTTGACATTGCCATCCATAATCACGCCGTACTGACGCAGACCTAGTGACATCAGTGCCCCTGCAGTGGATGGGCCAATTCCGGGAAGCTCGATCCATTCTTCTAATGTAGCTGGAAAATGACCTTGACGAGCCACCATTCCCGCAGCTTTATGCAAATTTCGAGCGCGGGCATAGTAACCCAAACCCGCCCAATAAGGGGCTACCTCATCCCAACTAGCCTGTCCCAAATCTTCAACTGTGGGAAAACGTTCGATGAAACGCTCAAAATATTGCAGCACAGTTTTAACTTGAGTTTGCTGCAACATGATTTCTGAGACCCAGACCTTGTAGGGATCATCTGCCACTTGCCAGGGCAAATCATGACGACCATGAACGTCAAACCAGGAAAGCAGGGCATCGGCAAAAGAAAACAGTGACATGTGAACCGTAGCGTAGGAATAGATGAATAGTATAACGAAAATTGCGTGGTACTGCTGTGCTGTCCAAAGCAAAAAAATGATGCCGAAGCATCATTTTTTGATTGATAAAATTCAATCCATTTTTATTCGCTGGTCATGCCCCAACGCTCGTCAAGTTTCAAGGTTTGGCCTTCATAGCGTGGAATAATATGAATATGCAAATGTTCATCAGCCTGACCAAATACTGCGCCATCATTAAAGCCAATATGAAAGCCTGCAGGGTGATAACGTAGCTTCAACTCATTCCGGGCAAGCTCCAGCAAAGACATCAGACTTTTACGTTCTTTGTCGGTGATATCAAAAAAAGAACTGACATGACGTAGAGGAATAATGACTGAGTGACCTTTAGATAAAGCATTTGGTTCGGGTAAAATCACACCGAAATCATTTTTATCAATGATGTCATATTCATCAAAATTACAATATGCACAATTATTTGTAGTCATTGTTGTATCCTCTCTAAGTTATCCATGTCAGTGGATCGGTAAAAATAGCAGCACCATCTTTACCTTCATTGTTATTCACCAAGTCGAGTTTTAAATAATTCATACATGGCAGATAAGCCTTGCTGTTCGGCTGCTGCATTATAGCCCAGATCAACACCATTGGCTTTGGCACGCTCGTCTGCAAGCGGATTGCTGAAACCATGTTTAGCATTTTCGAAGATAATCACTTCATGCTCGACCTGAGCAGCATGCATTTCTTCTTTAAAGCGTGCTACATCATCCAGGCTGACCATGCTGTCTAGTTCTCCGTGGAGCACTAGAATTTCAGCTTTGACCTGTCCGGGTTGTGCAGGGGTTTTCGGAGTCAAGTTGCCATGGAAAGTCACGACAGCTTTTAAATCTGCGCCAGAACGAGCCAGATCAAGTACTACCTTGCCACCATAACAGAAGCCTACAGCTGCCAGTTTATCTGCATTTACTTCTTCTTGCGCAGCTAATGTGACCAAACCTGCGGACGCACGAGTCACAATTGTTTCTGGATCTTCAAAGGTTTGCATCATCCATTCGCTAGCTTGAGGCACAGCCATGGTGACTTTTTTATTCCCGTACATATCAATGGCAAGGGCCGCGTAGCCGTGTTCGGCAAGCTCGCGCGCACGTTGTTCAGTGTAATCATTTCGTCCCCACCATTCTGGTGCAACAATAATGCCCGCGAGCGGTTTTTCTGATTCAGGTGCGGCAAAATATCCAATCAACTGGGTTCCGTCTGGCGCGGTGTACTGAATTTCGCGAGTTTTAATGCTGAGAGCCATGGATTTGATCCTTGTAATAAATAAAAAAATGTATGAATTAAAAAGATAGAAATGAATTTTCTTTAATGATTGTACAAGATCGTTCAGTTTTGGCAGCAACTATTCTGCATAAATTGAAACATGCTTTTAATTAACCAGGATATGTATCTAAATATTGAATAAATATAGGGTTAATCTTATTTCTAGGGTGTGGCAAAAGAGAAAATAGATCGGCAGGATTTCAAAAGAATGACCTCTGCCAGCATGAAGCGCAATATGGGCTAATGCATCTCATCCATGTTAAAAATGGCGAGCAGCCCTAACTGTGGGGGGAGTTTCAGGTTAACTCACTCGCTATTTTTACATGAAACATGGGTTGATCGATTACTTGCTGGATTTAGGCAATACTTCAAGCAGTTCGACATCAAAAATCAAGGTGCTATTCGGTTCAATCACATCGCCGGAACCAATTTGACCGTAGCCCAGTTGTGCAGGAATGAAAAAGCGGTATTTGGCCCCTTCTTTCATCAGCTGTAAGCCTTCCGTCCAGCCTTGAATCACCTGGCTGACCTGAAATTCCGCTGGCTGGTTCCGGGCGATTGAGCTGTCAAACACGGTTCCATCAATGAGCCGGCCTTCATAATTGACTTTAACCACAGAATTGGCCTTCGGTGATTTTCCTGTACCCTGTTTTAAAATCTGATATTGCAAACCGGATTTGGTGCTTTGAACACCTTCTTTTTTGGCATTGGCAGCTAAAAATTCCGCCCCAATTTTGGCATTGGTTTCGGCCTTTTGTTTTAATTCAATCAGCTGTTTTGCTTCACTTTGCTTTTTATGCTGGTTCAAAACACGAGCCATTTCTTCATCGGTCAGGGCAGATTTACCGCCTTGCGTGGCTGTCTTTAGACCCAGGATGAAAGCCTCCAAGTCTAAATCTTTAAACGAGTCAGCATTGCTACGTCCCATTAAGTAACCAAAGCTGTAACCAACCTGTTCCTTTAAACTGCTGCTATTGGTCACCGTTTTTGCAAAACTTGCCGTGGTGCACATGCATAAACAAAGGAATGTTATAGATGTTTTCATTTTCTTATCTCAAGATAAATAAGGAGAGCAAAAGCTCTCCTTAAAATTTTTATTTTACTTTAAGCAGTTCAACATCAAAAATCAGGGTGCTATTGGCAGGAATCATGCCCGGAACACCTTGTTCGCCGTAGCCCAATTGTGAAGGAATATAAAGGGTAGCTTTACCGCCTTCCTTCATCAGTTGCAGACCTTCAGTCCAACCCGGAATGACCTGATTGAGCGGGAATTCAATCGGTTGCCCACGTTCAATCGAGCTGTCAAATACCTTGCCATCGACCAGTTGGCCTTTGTAATGAACGGTAACAACAGAAGTTGCGGTCGGCTGCTTACCAGTACCTTCTTTGGTGATTTTGTACTGCAAGCCTGAAGCCGTGATTTTCACACCCGGTTTTTTTGCATTTTCAGCCAGGAAATTGTCACTTGAGGATTGAGCTGTTTTGGCTTGATCCAGCTGTTTCTGTTGCATCTCTTTCTGGAACTGCTGATAGGCTTGTTGAAGTTCTTGTTCTGTATAAGCCGGTTTATTACGAGCATGTCCTTCACGCACACCTGTAACAAAGCTGTTAATGTCTAATTCAGGCGGGGTTTGATGTGCGACTTCATAACCGAGCGCATAACTGATTTTTTCAACAGCAGAGGCATTTTTTGATGCTTTTGATGTCACAGTAGCCGGGTTTTGAGTTGCATAATAAACAGGCACAAGTGCAGCACCGCCTAAAAGAACAGCGACAGCGATGGGTAAAGCTTTACTCATAGATTTTCCCAAAATCATTTTATTGTTAATACTCCTTCCATCTTAGCAGAAAATTTTGACAAATCTTGAACATAAGTTTCATTTTTGAAATGGATTTGGTTAGAGTTATGTGAAAAAAAATAAAAAAGCCAGTATAAAACTGGCTTTTGAATGACTAATTACGATCTGGTTTTATAACTCATAAAAATATTTATAGCCGTAACTTTGTAAGCCCGTAGGGATATCAGTTAAGATAATACCGTGCAGATTTGTTCCTACATGTTTGAATCGTTCAACTGATAATTCTAAATCTTGTATAGGTGTTTGATTGAAACCTGCAAGTAATAAATTTAAACTCGTATATTGAGAAATAATCACACTTTCAGCACTTGCTAAAATTGGTGGAGTATTAATCACAATATAGTCATATTCTTTAGAAAGTTGATTTAATAAAGCAGAAAATTGTTCTGATTCAATTAATTCTGGAGCGTTATCTGTATTGGAACCTGAATAAATGCAATGTAAATTTTCAAATTGTGTGATTTGAATAATTTCTGCATAAGAAGTGGTAGAAAGTAAATAATCATGAAGTCCTTTTAATCCCGTGTAGTTAAAAGAATACGCAATTTCGCCATTTCTTAAATCAGCATCTATTAAGACAACTCTTTTATTTGTTTGGGAAAGTGTTATAGCCAAATGGGTTGCAATGTAAGATGAATTTAATTTGGGTGATGGAGATGAGACAGAAATAACTTTATTGGTTGCATTTTTTAGAGCATATTGAATATTGGTACGTAAATTGCGTAATTCATTCCATTGTGTTGTATTCTTGGTTAAATTATCTACTCGATTATTAGTTTTTTTCTCCAAAGGTAAGGTGCCAAGTACAGGAATATTTAACTCTTTCTCAATCAATTCTGTACTTTTAACACCAGTTTGGTAGATTGAACGTAGTAATGTAAATAAACATCCTAAGAAGGCGCCTACAAATAAAGATAAAGTAAGGATGAGATATTTTTTAGGTTGAGCAGAAAGAACGGGGCTAACTAAAGTCTCAGTTATATTAACAGTATCGTTAGTACCTGAACGAGCTATTAATAATTTTTTATAATCTCCTAATAAATTAATAAGATATTGTTGATTGATTTCTACCTGACTCATCAATTTGATGTATTCTTGCTGCAGTTGAGGCAAAATTTGCATTTGAGTTTCTTGATCGGTAATTTCCTGTTTTTGCGAATTGATTTGTCTTGTAATCTGCGAAACTACGGCAGCGGTATCGCTATTTTGACGTAGCGTATTTTCAAGATTTTGTTGAAGATTGATTAAGTCTAAACCTAGTCCTATTCTAGTATTAAGATATAGCTCAGATTCTTTAGGTAATTTAAAATCTTGATGTTGCTGAGTAAATTTTTTTAAATTGACCTCAGCATCCAAAAGATTTTGTCGGGTAGTGGAAATTTGTTTATCTAAATAATTGAATTTTTGAATATTTTTTATTGAGTTTGGATCAATATTCGTATTTTCATCATAATTAATGAGAATGGAGTTTAAAATATTAAGCGCCTGCTGCTGATCATTATTAGTATAATTAAGTTCCAGAATACCCGAATTTTCTTTTGTTTCTTTCACACTGAGTTGCTCTTTAATTTGCTTGTTTGCGGCAGCCAAAGAAAGTACTTTAATGATATATTCTTGCTGAATATCATCTTTTGAATGAATGGAAATGGTCCCAAAATTATTGGTATTTATATATTGATTATCATGATTTAAGCGACTTTTTAATAAAAGTTTGCCCTTATCATCCGATAGCTGAAAGTAAGGAGATAAAATTTTTAATTTTAATGGTTGATCTAAATAACGTTGTGGAACTTCAAAATTAGAGATTATAAACTTGTTATTACCATCAACAACAGTAAGATTATTTTGTGAATATTTAACAACTAAATTTTGATTAGAGTTTTTATCATCAATTTTTGAAACCGAGAAATTAAAAAATGGATTTTGTTGGATGACTGAGTCAAGTATCAACCTTGATTGAATATTTTCAATTTGATTAGTCAAAAATTGTTTCTTTTGATTAAAGTCCGTTAAATTGGCATATTTTTGATCATGATTGAAATTAATTAACGCATTTGCGGCATAGAGTTGTTTGGATGAATGGGTAGTAATGAATAAGTAACAGAGTGCTATGAAAAAGGAAACTACAATTGCAAAAAGAATAGTTTTCCATTGAGAAGCTAAGATGTAAAATAATTCTTTTAAATCAATAGTATCTTCGGTTGGAGTTGTTGGGTTCATGTTGCTCTTAAAATAATAAAAAAATTTTTCATATTGTCTATGAAAATATTGTTCATATCAATTGTAATAAAATCAAAACCTATTTAATTAGAGCCTGTCATCAATTAGGTTGAGAAAATCTAACCTGTCTTCATTATTTTTTATGACTAAACGCTATGCATTAAGAGATGATCAGTGGGAACAGATTAAGGATCTGTTACCCGGACGAGCGAGTACTGTTGGCGTAACTGCCAAAGACAATAGGCTATTTGTTGAAGCAGTATTGTATCGGTATCGTTCAGGTATTCCGTGGCGAGACTTACCAGAACGCTTCGGGGATTTTAGAGTCGTACACACTATTCATGCCCGTACTGATGCTTTAGGCAACCCAACAGGATTTTATCTCACTGCTGGGCAGACTCATGACTTAAATGGTGCTGACGTGCTGCTGGACTTATCGTTATGTCAGACTTGGCTCATGGATAAAGCCTACAATTCCAAGGATCGGGTGATTGATCCTATCCATAAGATCAATGGTCAGATCGTGATGCCGTCTAAAAGTAACGCGATTGATCAGCGTGATTATGATCAACATCTTTATAAGGCAAGACATCTGATCGAGAACTTTTTCGCCAAGCTCAAGCAGTATCGTGCTATTGCCACACGTTATGATAAATTGGCTCAAAACTTCCTGTCAGCGATCTACCTTGCCTCAATCATGATAGGGCTTAATTGATGACATGCCCTAATTTCATTGAAATAATGGTAACTTGAGTTTAGGTAGGGGCTGTCATGAATTAGGTTGATAAAATCTGATGAGCTATCATTTCCTTTTATGACTAAACGTTATGTATTAAGAGACGATTTGTAGGAAAAAAATGAAAGATCGGTTACCTGCTCGAGCGGGTATTGTTGGAGTAACTACCAAAGAAAACCGAATATTTTTTAAAGCAGTATTGTATCGATATCGTTCAAGTATCACTTGGCGAGACTTACCCGATGCTTTGGTGATTTTAGAGTCGTGTACACTCGCTTTAGCCATTGGGCTAAAGTGGACTGCTCCTCATATTCTAGACGTAAGGACAGTCGATCCCATAAAAAATAGCTAAACATACCGTTCATGATTTTATGCATTTAAGTAGGATTCGAGTTCTGTAAATTAATAACAGAAAGAATTTGATTTTCTGCTATAATATAAGCCGTTTTATTCATAGATTATACAAATAAGCAAGGCTCAAAATGCTAACTCTGTCAGAACTCAAGATTGCCGTTATTGGTCTAGGATATGTAGGTTTACCCTTAGCTGTAGAGTTTGGAAAACAGGTTTCTGTTGTTGGTTTCGATATTCATCAAAAGCGTATTGATGAATTAAAAAGCGGTCAAGACCATACCTTAGAGGTCTCGCCTGAAGAATTAAAACAATCTACTCATTTAACCTATACTGCAAATTTAGAGGATCTAAAAGACTGCAACTTCTTTATTGTGACGGTGCCGACCCCGATTGATGAATATAAGCAGCCGGATCTGACACCATTGGTCAAAGCCTCGAAAAGTATCGGTAAAGTGCTAAAAGACGGCGATATTGTTGTTTATGAATCAACGGTTTATCCGGGAGCCACTGAAGAGGTGTGCATTCCTGAACTGGAAAAAGTTTCAGGCTTGAAATTTAATCAGGATTTCTTTGCCGGTTATAGTCCAGAGCGTATTAATCCGGGTGACAAATTGCACCGCGTGACCAATATTCTCAAAATCACTTCAGGTTCTACTTCAGAAGTCGCTGATTTTGTTGATCAGGTTTATAACCTGATTATTGAAGCCGGAACCCATAAAGCGTCTAGCATTAAAGTTGCTGAAGCGGCAAAGGTGATTGAAAATACCCAGCGTGATGTCAATATTGCGCTGATTAACGAGCTGGCCTTGATCTTCAATAAAATGGGGATTGATACCGAAGCGGTGCTTGAGGCTGCAGGCACGAAATGGAACTTCCTGCCGTTCCGTCCGGGTCTGGTCGGCGGACACTGTATCGGGGTGGATCCGTACTATCTCACCCATAAAGCACAAGCGATTGGTTATCACCCTGAAATTATTTTGGCCGGCCGCCGTCTGAATGATGGCATGGGTGCCTATGTGGTGACTCAGTTGGTGAAAGGCATGCTGAAAAAACGCATTCAGGTGGAAGATGCCAAGGTGCTGATTCTGGGTTTAAGTTTTAAAGAAAACTGTCCCGATATCCGTAACACCCGCATTATTGATATCGTCAATGAACTGAAAGAATATCACGTGAATGTGGATGTTTATGATCCATGGGTAGATTGTGCCGAAGCCGAGCATGAATATGGGATTGATCCTGTTTCGACATTAACAGACCACAGCTATGACGCCATCATTTTGGCGGTGGCACATCATCAGTTTAAAGAGATGGGCGTAGAGAAAATTCGTGCCTTGGGCAAAGCAGAACATGTTTTATATGATTTGAAATATGTACTTGCACAGTCTGAATCTGATCTTCGTTTATAATTGATAAGGATATTATAAAGATGAGCCAATATCAGACAGTATGCGAGCAATTAAAGCAGAGCCCTAAAATCTGGCTAGTGACGGGGGTTGCCGGTTTTATTGGCTCCAATCTGTTAGAAACACTGTTGAAACTCGATCAAACGGTTGTCGGTCTGGATAACTTCGCTACCGGTCATCAACATAACTTAGATGAAGTACAGTCATTGGTCAGTGCGGCGCAATGGGCAAAATTCACCTTTTATGAAGGCGATATCCGCAATCTGGAAGATTGCCAAAAAGCCTGTGCCGGTGTGGATTATGTCTTGCATGAAGCTGCGTTGGGCTCAGTGCCACGATCAATCGCAGATCCAATACTAACCAATAGTGCAAATATTACTGGTTTTTTAAATATGTTGGTGGCTGCACGTGATGCCAAAGTCTCCAGCTTTACCTATGCAGCCAGCAGCTCAACATATGGCGACCATCCGGCATTGCCGAAAGTGGAAGAAAACATTGGCAAGCCTTTGTCGCCTTATGCCGTGACCAAGTATGTCAATGAGCTCTATGCCGATGTTTTTGCTAAAACTTATGGCTTTAAAGCGATTGGTTTGCGCTATTTTAATGTTTTTGGCCAGCGTCAGGATCCGAACGGAGCCTATGCCGCGGTGATTCCGAAATGGACCGCAGCCATGATTGCCGGTGATGATGTCTTTATTAATGGTGATGGCGAAACCAGCCGTGATTTCTGCTTTATCGAAAACACGGTGCAAGCCAACATTCTGGCAGCAACCACAGTCGATGATGCCGCAAAAAATCAGGTCTATAACGTCGCAGTGGGTGACCGCACCACATTAAACGATTTGTATCGTGCGATTCAGGCTGCACTGGCTGAAAATGGCGTGAACTATACGAAAGATGCCGTATACCGTGACTTCCGTGCCGGAGATGTACGCCACTCCCAAGCCAGCATTGCCAAAATTGAGCGAGCCTTGGGTTATGCACCTGAGTTTCGAATTGATGCCGGCATTCAGTTGGCTATGCGTTGGTACGTTAAAAATCTGACATGATTGCGCGTATTTTCGCCAAATATCAGTCGATTGGCTTAATCACGTCGAGTTTATTGGTAGGTGCGATAATTACATTTATCGCACTTCCTTTTTTAACGCGTCTTTATTCGGTGCAGGATTTTGGTGAATATGGCATCGCATTGGCTGTGGTCAGCGTTTTATCGACCATTGCCAATTTGCGTCTCGATCAAGCCTTACTGGTCGCGGAAGAGCAGGATAAAAAAAGCCTGATCTTTGAAGGAGCGATGTTCTCTACAGGTATTGTGGCGGTCAGTGCCATCATCTTAAGTTTTATTTTTGATGTTGCTGTGGTCGCTGCCATTTGCAGTGGTGTGTTGGCCAATACCCTGATTCAAACTATCTATAATTATAAATTTGCCGCGCATGCCGAATATTTCTGTGCCGGACTGAATATTTTGCGTAGCCTGATTGTGGTGCTGGTACAGCTGGGCTTGCCCTTGTTGATGAGCATCAGCCTGGTCAACAGTTACAGTGTCAGTTCAGTGCTGATGCTGCTGTTTATATTGATTTATATTGTAAAAAATCAGCTCTATCAGGTCAGTTGGCAGGCGTTTAAGCACTATCAAGATTTTATTTATTCCAATACCCCGCACGCCTTGCTGAACAGCTTTTCGCATAACTTGCCTTATTATGTGGTCTCGCATTTTGTCGGTGTGCAGGCGATGGGCTTCTATGCCATTGTGGAGCGGACTTTGCGGGTGCCGATTAATTTAATGTCGCAAACCATTCGCCAGTTCTTTATCCGCAAATTTAAACATCTGGAAAATAGTCAGGAAGCCCTGAAAAGCAGTGTACTGCTCAGCCTGCTGTCTTTGCCCTTATTTGCTGCATTCTTTGTGCTGCCAGAGTCGCTGTATTTATGGGTGTTTGGCAAAGACTGGGTCGGCATCTCTACCTATTTCCAGATTTTGGCCTTGGGCTATTGGGCCATTTTTTGTAATCCGCCCAGTTCGGCCTTCCTGATTGCACAGCGTAGTAGCCATGTGCTGTTTAGATTGCAGATTATTGAGTTATTGATTAAATTCGTTTTATTTTTCGGCCTGTATCTACTGGTAGAAGATAAAATCTATATGCTGCTTGCCGTGCCGGTTGCCCTGATTTTTTATAACTTTGCCATTTTATTCTCTGTGTGGAGTAGCAAAAAGTGATGTTTTTTAAAGCTTTAAAACTCATGAACTGGTTCACTGCACAATGCCGCAAGGTGCTTTATAATCAGGCCTTTGCTACCCGGTTTAAATATTTTGGCAAAAGCACTACGCTTGAAATTGCAGGTCAGGTGCGTATGGGTAAAAATGTCTATATCGGCGATCAGGTCAGCCTGATTGTGGAACCAGGCGCAACGCTCAGCATTGCCGACAACAGCTTTATTGGTGAAAGTTGTTATATCAAATGTTTTGGTGGCAATATCAGTATTGGTCAGGATGTCAGCATCAATTCCAAGTCATTTATCAATGGCTGTGGTGGAGTCAGTATTGGCGACAATACCCGTATTGGCACGCAAAGTATCATTATTGCCAGTAACCATAAATTTGATGATCCGGATATCTTGGTGAAAGACCAGATTACCAAGCAGGGAGTCAGCCTGGGGGAAAATATCTGGTTGGGTGCCCGGGTGACGGTTCTGGATGGCGTCAATATTCCGGACAATAGTGTAATTGGAGCGTGCAGTCTGGTTTCCAAAACGCTTGCCGAGCCGGGAATATATGTCGGCATTCCTGCCAGAAAAATCAAATAAGCCTGGCAATGCAATTATATGCCTGAAGCCAATTTAGGCGTAAAATAGCCCACTTCTCGCATTTTTTGTTTTGCTGCTCTAAAGGTCATGCGCATGGCATTGATAAAATCCGTCTTCAATACACTCTTTGACCTGGTCTATTTTATGGCCAAAGGCAGTGTGGCTTATGCGCGGAAAAAAGGGGTCAGCGTAGGTGAACATTGCCGCATTTATATTAAAAGCTGGGGCTCGGAACCCTTTCTGATTGCTATTGGCGATCATGTTACCGTAACTTCCGGGGTGAAATTTATTACCCATGATGGCAGTACCTGTCTGGTTAAAGACCAGCAAGGCAAACGCTATCAACGCTTTGCCTCGATTCAGGTCGGTTCGCATGTGTTTATCGGGGTCAATACGATTGTTATGCCGGGGGTGAAGATTGGTTCCAATGTCGTCATTGGTGCCGGTTCGGTAGTGACCAAAGATATTCCGGATAACAGTGTGGCGATTGGTGTGCCCGCCAAGGTGGTTTCAAGTTTTGCGGACTACGCTGCCAAGATTCAAGCCAGCTGTGCCAGCGATTCGGAACTGGCCGGCATCCATGATTATCAGCAGCGTGTGCAACGTGCAATGGCTCTGCAAGCTTCTAAAAGCACCGATTAATTTTTTCCATTTTTAGGTATTGTTATGCTCAATAAAATCATGTTTTTTTTGCCGAGCTTAGGGGGTGGTGGGGCAGAACGTACCGTGATTCAATTGGCCAATAACCTGGTCCAGCTGGGACGCAAAGTGGATGTGGTGGTTTGTGACATCAGTGGGGTAAAAGGCAAACTCCTATCCGAGGTTGATCCGCAGATTCAATTGATTGATTTAAACTGTGGCCGTGTTGCCAATGCCATTTTCCCACTGAAAAAACTGTTGCAGGCGGTGGATTATGATGTGCTGGTGGCGACCCAGACCCATACGAATATTATTGCTGCCTTGGCCAGAGGTTTAGCCAAAAGTCAGGTCCGGTTGATTTTACGCGAGGTTTCCACCCCTTCAAAAAATTTGAAATTGCAGGGCATGGCAAAGTGGCTGCTGAAAACCCTGGTCAAAATGACCTACCCATCTGCCAGTCAGGTGGTCTGTGTGTCCAATGGCGTGCTGGATGATTTTCGTGAATATTACGCCTATTCCAAGAACAATTTAGTCACCATTTATAACCCGGTGATTGACGAGACCTATGCTAAAAAACTGCAAGTGCCCGTTCAGCATCGTTTCTTCCAGCCAGAACATACAGTCATTCTGGCAGTCGGGCGTTTAACCGAAGCGAAAAATTTCGGCTTCCTGATTCGTTCTTTTCATGCCTTGTATCAACAGCACCCGGAAACCCGCTTGATTATTCTGGGAGAAGGGGAATTACGCGGTGAACTAGAGCAATTGGTTCATGACTTAAGCTTAAGCAATGTGGTCGATCTGCCCGGCTTTGATCCCAATCCCTATGCCTATTTTAAATATGCCGAGCTGTTTGTCTTGAGTTCCAACTGGGAAGGCTTGCCCGGGGTGCTGATTCAGGCTTTGGCCTCGAAAATTAAAGTGGTGAGCACCAATTGCCCCAGCGGTCCAAAGGAAATTTTGGCGGATGCTAAATTTGGCTTGCTGGTGGAATGTAATGATCAGGCGGGCATGACTGCGGCAATGCAACAGGCAATTTTCGGTGAATATGTCACGTATGATGATACGGAGTTAACCGAACATTGTATGCAATTTCATAAACATACCGTGCAACAGCGTTATCTGCAGCTGATGGAGCCCTCCGCATGAATCAGCCGAAACCAGTCATGGTACATGTGATTACCAACTTTGCCGGAGTGGGCGGGGCAGAGATGATGTTGGCACGCCTGATTCAGCAGACCCGCGACCAGTATGCGCATGTGATTATCGCATTGATGAAAACATCAAAAGTGTATGCCGAAACCCTGGCGCAGTGCCAATCCTATTATGCATTGGGCTGGAATGGACTGAATACGCTGGGGACGATTGCTAAGCTGCGGCATTTGCTCAAGTCTATCGCGCCAAAAACGGTGCAATGCTGGATGTACCATGCCAATGTATTGACTAGTTTAAGTTGCATCGGTCTCAGCCCAAAAACCGAGATTTTTTGGGGCATTCATCATTCGCTGGCCTCTCCCAAAGAAGAATCGCTGAGTACCAAAGTCGCCCTGGTCATGAGCAAAGTTCTCGCTGCGCAGCCCCAAGGCGTGATTTATTGTGCGCATTCATCTTTGCAACAGCATCAAAGCTTTGGCCTGAAAAATAACAATGCTCAGGTGATTGCCAATGGCGTGTTTCTGGACAAGTTCCAGCCCAATCCTGATTTACATGAGCCGTTGGTGATTGGTTTTGCAGGGCGTTATCACACCGCAAAAGGCTATCCCTATTTATTTGCGACTCTGGCAAAACTGAATGATCAGCCGATTATTTTTAAAATTGCCGGCAGTGGGGCAAGCTTGAATAATCCCGAAGTAAAAGTTTTATTCGAGCAATATCAACTGGATAAAAATAAAGTCCATTTGTTGGATCAGGTTTCTGACATGCCGGCATTTTATCAGTCGGTGGATGCCTTTTTGATGACCTCGATTACCGAAGGCTTTCCCAATGTGCTGGTCGAAGCCATGGCATCCGGTCTGCCCTGTATCAGTACCGATGTCGGCGATGCCAAATATATAGTCGATGAGCTGGGTGCCATTGTGCCGCCACGTGATCCGGGGGCGCTGGCCAATGCCATTTTGGATTATGTCCATTCCAGCCAGGCGGAAAAATTACAGTTGAAACAAGCCAGCCGTGCACGGGTGGAACAACATTTTAGTATTGAGAGCGTGAGTCAGCAGTATCTGGACATGTGGAGACAAGGTGCATGAAGTTTTTGATGATTTGTAGCTATCTGCCTTCAGCCCTGAACTTTAGGGGTAAACTGTTGGAAGCGATTCATGCTCAGGGTTATGAAATTCATGTGTTTGCACCGGACCTGACGGATTTTCCCGATGAATTAAAGCAGTTGCAGCAGTTGGGCTATCAGGTGCATGGCATTCCCATGCAGCGAGCAGGCACCAATCCATTGGCCGATCTTAAGCTGCTGCAAACCCTGTATCAGATGATCCGCCAGATTCAGCCGGATATGGTGCTGAGCTATACCATTAAACCTGTGATTTACGGTACTTTGGCGGCATGGCTGGCGCGGGTACCGCAGCGTTTTGCCTTAATCACCGGACTGGGTTATGCCTTTCAAAATATTGAATCGGGCAAACGCAGTTTTTTTCAAAAACTGGTGCATGGCTTGTATACCCAGGCTTTAAAACATGCCCATAAAGTGTTTTTCCAGAATCCGGACGATTTAAAGCTGTTCCAGCAGATGCATTTGCTTGATTCAAGCAAGCCGACTGTGGTGGTCAATGGTTCAGGGGTGAATGTGCAGGATTTTGAGCTCATGCCTTTACCGCTCAATGAAGACGGGCAGGTAAAAGCTTCTTTCTTGCTGATTGCCCGATTGCTCGGTGATAAAGGCGTGCGTGAATATGCCGAAGCGGCACGCATTGTCAAAGCGCAATATCCTGAAACGGAATTTCATCTGGTTGGCTGGATTGATGACAATCCTTCTGCAATTTCACAAGCCGAGCTGGATCGCTGGGTAGCGGATCATACCCTCAAGTTTTGGGGTAAACTGAGTGATGTACGTCCGGCCATCGCGGCAAGTTCGGTCTATGTATTGCCTTCTTACCGGGAAGGAACCCCGCGTACGGTCCTGGAGGCCATGGCGATGGGGCGAGCCATTATTACCACCGATGCCCCGGGCTGCCGTGAAACGGTGAGCAATGGCGTAAATGGCTATCTGGTGGCGGCCAAATCGGTCGAAGATCTGGTGCAGAGCATGCAGTACTTTATTGAAGATCCCCAGCTGATTGTCTATATGGGACAGCGTTCCCGTGAAATGGCACTCAATAAATATGATGTGCATCAAGTGAATAAACACATGATGACGGAAATGCAGATCATTACTAAGCCATGACCGAGATGAATCGGCTGGACAGGATAAATCATTCAGAGATGGTCTTATGATCGTGAAATACATTAAAAGTGACTTGTATCGCTATACCGGAAAGATCAGCTTTAAGCTCTTTTTAAAAAACTATTTGTTTAATCGCGGTTTTAACTTTTCAGTCTGGTTGCGACTCGCCAGCGCAAAATCCATTTGGGCAAAATTTGCCTATCCCATTTATTATTACAAGAAAAAGCAATACGGCATTGATATTCACATCACCACAAAGATTGGCTATGGCTTGTATATCGGTCATGGTGGGCCATTGGTGGTCAATCCTTCAACCGTCATTGGGAATAATGTAAATTTATCGCAATTTAGTACCATTGGTGCGAATGGGGGACGTCAGGCTGCCGAAATCGGCGATAATGTTTATATTGGTCCTCAGGTCTGTATTGTGAACCAGGTTAAAATTGGCTCTAATGCAACGATTGGCGCGGGCAGTGTCGTCACCAAAGATATTCCAGAAGGTGCCACCGCTGCAGGCAATTATGCAAAAGTGTTGCATATGAACAATCCGGGTGGATTAGTGAATAGACGTTGGACTGATCTTTAATATATATATAATGAGTGAAATGAATGTTAAAGCGTGTTCTGGATGTGGTGATTGCTTCGACGGCCTTGCTGCTGCTGTCTCCAATCTATTTTTTTGTGGCCTATAAGGTGCGTAAAAACTTAGGCTCACCGGTCCTGTTCCGTCAGCTGCGTCCGGGTCTGCATGGCAAACCCTTTGAAATGATCAAGTTTCGCAGCATGAAAGATGCAGTGGATAAAAACGGAAATCCATTACCCGACAGTGAACGTTTAACGCCCTTTGGTCAAATGCTGCGTGCCACCAGTCTGGATGAAATGCCGGAACTGTGGAATGTGATTAAAGGTGAGATGAGTATCGTTGGACCACGGCCACTGTTAATGGAATATCTGCCTTTATACAATAGCCAACAGGCCAAGCGCCATAACGTACGTCCCGGCATGACCGGACATGCACAGGTGAATGGGCGTAATGCCATCAGCTGGGAAGAAAAATTCAAGCTGGATACCTGGTATGTGGAAAATCAGTCGCTGTGGCTGGACTTTAAAATTATGCTGAAAACCGTAAAAAGAGTGCTTGCCAAGGATGACATCAGTGCCGAAGGCGAGGCAACCATGACAAAATTTACCGGCACACCGGAACAGAAAAATGACTAAACTCTATGCCATATATGGGGCTTCGGGCTGTGGGCGTAGCCTGATGCCGGTGGCGCGGCAGCAACTGGTCCGTGAACAGGACCGATCTGAAATTGTCTTTATTGATGATGCACAGACTGCCATCACCACGGTCAATGCTCATCGTGCCATGAACTATGCCAGCTTTCTGGCTGAACCCGCTGCGCAAAAACAGGTGCTGATTGCAATTGCCAATAGCCAGGTGCGTGAAAAAATCGCCAATCGCCTAGAAGCGGATGGTATTCAGCTCTGGTCGGTTATGGCAGATAATGTGGTGCTGATGGATGATGCCCAGATTGCAGCTGGCGCAGCGCTGAGTCCATTTGTGACTATTACCTCGAATATTAAAATTGGAAAATGCTTCCATGCCAATTTATACAGCTATGTCGAGCATGATTGCGTGATTGGGGATTTCGTTACCTTTGCGCCAGGGGTAAAATGCAACGGCAATATTCATATTCAAGACCACGCCTACATTGGTGCCGGTGCCATGATCAAGCAGGGCACCCCTGAACAACCTCTGGTTATCGGTCGAGGTGCGATTGTCGGTATGGGTGCCGTGGTGACCAAAAGTGTGCCGGCTGGCGTTACCGTGGTGGGCAATCCGGCGCGTATCGTTGAATCCAGATAGAATTTAAAGCTAGGAAAATTCCATGTTAAACAGTGCATTTGAGCCGTGGCCAAGTTTCACGCAAGCAGAGGCAGATGCGGTTTCAAAAGTCCTTTTATCCAATAAAGTGAATTACTGGACCGGTCAGGAATGTCGTGAATTTGAAAAGGAATTTGCACAATTTGCCGGAACGGATTATGCCGTGGCTGTGGCGAATGGCACCGTAGCGCTGGATCTGGCTTTAAAAGCACTGGGCATTGGTCAAGGTGATGATGTGATTGTCACCTCACGCACCTTTTTAGCTTCGGCAAGTTCAATTGTGACAGCCGGGGCCAATCCGGTTTTTGCCGATGTTGAACTGGATTCACAAAACATTTCACGCCGTAGCATTGAAGCCGTATTAACCCCAAAGACCAAAGCGATTATCTGCGTGCATCTGGCCGGTTGGATGTGTGATATGGACCCGATCATGCAATTGGCCGAGGAAAAAGGCCTTTATGTAATTGAAGATTGTGCCCAGGCGCATGGCGCAATGTACAAAGGCAAATCTGCCGGCTCGATTGGCCATATTGGCGCATGGTCCTTCTGTCAGGACAAGATTATGACCACGGGCGGTGAAGGCGGTATGGTCACCACCAATGACGAAACGCTTTGGAAAAAAATGTGGTCATACAAAGATCACGGAAAAAACTTTGACAGCGTCTATAACACGCAACATCCACCGGGCTTCCGTTGGTTGCACGATTCCTTCGGCACTAACTGGCGCATGATGGAAATGCAAGCGGTGATTGGTCGTTTGCAGCTGCAACAAATGCCGGAATGGACGGCAAAACGTAATGCCCATATGGCACGCATCCAAGCGGAATTTGAAAAGAGTCCATATTTTACTGTACCAAAAGCATCTAACGATTATGTACATGCTGCTTATAAATGCTATGTACAGGTCAATGTTGATGCCTTACCTGAAGGCTGGTCACGTGATCGCATCATGGCAGAAATTAGCGCACAGAATGTTCCATGTTTTAGCGGTTCATGCTCAGAAGTCTATTTAGAAAAAGCCTTTGAGGGTACACCATGGCGTCCAAATGAACGTTTAGCCAATGCAAAAGCTTTAGGTGAAAGCAGTCTGATGTTCTTGGTGCATCCAACTTTATCTGAACAAAGTCTGCAAAAAACCGTCGATGCCATTCAAAGCGTGATTATGCAGATTCAAACTGAAAACAGCGTATAATCACGCCGTGCTATTTCAGCAGATATAACCGAGCTTCAATGAAAGATTTTATTCGTTCCATTGCCTCCTTACCGCGTCGCCAAAAACAAGTGGTTTTGGTGACCATGGATGTGTGCATGTTGCCACTGATGATGTGGCTTGCCTACGCCATTCGTTTGGCACGTCCAAATGTCACGGTGATGCAAGGGCTTGAGGCTTGGTATATCTATGTGGCGATCTTTGGCGTATCGGTTTTTACTGTGCTGGGGATTTACCGTGCCATTGTGCGCTCATTTAACGAAGATTACTTACTGCGTATTTCAATTGGGACATTCGTTCAAATTGTCGCTTTGTATGCCATTAAAAAGTTAGATATAGCGTTTATTCCCATGAGTATTCCGCTCATGTATGGCTTTATGCTGTTTTCATACATGTGGTGGAGTCGAGCAGTCATTCGCTATGCGACCTTAAAAACTTTTGCCAAAAAACAAATCCGTAAACGTGTGGCAATTTATGGGGCAGGGCTAGCAGGACAGCAAATTTCAGCGGCTTTAAATCGTTCCGATGATTATCTGCCGATTTGTTTTATTGATGATAAAGCCTCGCTGCACGGTCAGTCTCTCAGCGGTTTAAAAATTTATGCGCCGAAAAAAGCCTTGGGTAAATTAGGCAAATTTCATATTGAAGAAATCTTGCTGGCCATGCCTTCGGTCAGCCGGGCACGTAAAAAAGAGATCATCGAATCTTTTGAGCTGGCTGATGTCAAAATTATGGAATTGCCGGGCGTGACCCAACTGGTCGGGGGGCAGGTACAGGTTTCCGATATCCGAGAGGTGGATATTATTGACTTGCTGGGTCGTGATCCTGTACCGCCAAAGCCTGAGCTTTTAGAAAAAAACATTAAAAATAAAGTGGTGATGGTGACTGGGGCAGGGGGCTCGATTGGTTCGGAACTATGTCGTCAGATTGTCAAGCATCAGCCGAAGTTGTTAATTTTATTTGAAATGTCAGAGTTTGCGCTGTATTCGATTGACCGTGAGCTACAAAATTCCGGTATTCAGGTTGTTCCTGTTCTGGGGGCTGTCACCCATCAGGCCAAATTAGAACGTATTATTGCTGAATATCAGGTACAAACAGTCTATCATGCCGCAGCCTACAAACATGTACCATTGGTGGAAGCCAATCCGTTTGAAGGTATTTATAACACCTCGATTGGCACTGCACGCAGTGTGGATGCAGCGGTGAATCAGGGTGTGGAAACTTTTGTTTTGATTTCCACCGATAAAGCGGTGCGCCCGACGAATGTTATGGGGGCGTCTAAACGGATGGCAGAACTGTACTGTCAGGGGTTGGCTGCAACAAAACCGCAAACACAAATCAGTATTGTACGTTTTGGTAATGTATTGGGATCTTCGGGTTCAGTGGTTCCCTTGTTTAAAAAGCAGATTGCCCAAGGTGGACCGGTTACGGTGACCCATCCGGAAGTGACACGCTACTTTATGACCATTCCTGAAGCAGCCCAGCTGGTGATTCAGGCAGGGGCCATGGGTACAGGCGGTGACGTATTTTTATTGGATATGGGTGAACCGGTAAAAATTGTCGATTTGGCCAAGCAAATGATTCGCTTAAGCGGTTTCCGTCCCATCGATGAAAATGGCCTAGGTGATATTGAAATTCAGTTTACCGGATTGCGTCCCGGTGAGAAATTGTATGAAGAGTTGTTGATTGATCAGGAAAATGTAGAGAAGACCGATCATGAGAGGATATTAAAATCTTATGAAAAATATTGGAATTTTGAAGAGATATCTGAAATTTTTATAAATTTGGTAAACATTAAATCTAATGCTGATGATTTATTGAAGTTATCTAATATATTAGTTAAATATGTAGATGGATATAGAGTAAAGATATAGAATAGGCGTCTTTCATAATTGTTGATACCCTCTTTATTTTCTTCTATATGGAGCAATAAAAGGAAATTATGAAAGAAATTTAATATAGAAAACTTATTGTAAAAAGTAAATATATATTAATTGGTGCAAAGTCAAAATACGATTGTGAGCTCAACTTTGTGATGAATTTTTCAAAAATTTCAAATTTTATAACAGAATATAAAAAAGTAATTGAAAATTATTTTTTTATGACTTTTTTGCAGTTTTTGAATTCATTTTTTTATTTAGCAATTTATCCATATTTAATTCTAAAATTAGGTGTAGTTCAATATGGTGTTTATGTATTTTGCCTTTCTATCGTAACTTTTTTCATTTTCTTGGTTAATTTTGGATTTGATATTCCTGCTTTAAAAATAATCGCAGAAAACTCTCAAGATAGTCGAGTTAAATCTAAAATAATGTCAGAAGTATTTTTTTCTAAATTATATTTAGCATTATTATCTTCAGTTATATTTTTATTGATTATATCTGCAATATCAATATTTAGAATTCATTTTAATATGATGTTGATGACTTATTTACAAGTAATCGGTGCAGTATTCTTGCCATTATGGTATTTTCAAGCGTTACAAAAGATGAAAATTCTTACTATTATTCAAGTTTTGATTAAAGTTTTGACTTTGCCTTTTATCTTTCTTTTTGTACAAGATAAATCAGATGTATGGGTATTCTCGCTGATATCATCTTTAGGTGTCTTATTTAGTTCTTTTATAGCACTAATTTACATTTTAAGGTGGGATAAAATCAAAATTGAGTATAAAAAAATAAAAGAAGTATTTCATTTATACAAAGAAAGCTTACCTTACTTTTTTAGTGTGATTGCTGGGGTTACTAAAGAGCAATGTGTTGTTGTACTATTGGGTACTTTTTTTGGTATGAAAGAAGTTGCTTTGTATGATTTGGCAATGAAAATTATTTCTATACCAAGAACTATATTTGTAAGTTTAAATACTGCGATTTTCCCAAAAATAATTAATTCGCTGAATAATAAAATAATAAAAAGAATTATTAAACTAGAATTTTTAATGGGTATTATAGCGGTTTTTACTGTAGCTATCCTGGGAGAGCATGTTATAAAATTATTAGGTGGAACTGCTATGCTACAAGCATATGATTTAATTTTGATTCTAAGCTTAACTACAATTGTGTGGTTGGTGGTTGGTTGTTTTATCTATTTTATATTTGTACCAAACAATAAGAGTGATTTTGTTTTTAAAAATCAACTTATTGCTTTATTTTCACTGTTAATATTTTTAGTAATTGGTTTATTTTTTATTAAAGATATAAGAGTATTTGCGTGGGCAATTAGTTTGTCTGGGCTTTGTGAAATTATGTATTGTTATTATATTTCTAAAAAACTAAGGTTATTATGAGTTATTTAGTTTTAATTAATTTTCCTATGTATAGTGTTGAAAAATTTGCTGATTCATTATTTTTGAAAACTTATAAAAATATTGAATATTTGTTAATTGATGGTTGTTCACCAGATCAACCAGTTGATATTGGGCGAAAAATAGTTTCTAAATATAATTTATCATATCCGCAGTTTAGAATAATTCGACATGAACTTAATAAGAATAAAATTGACTACTTTGAAACTATTTTTATTTCTTTAACTGGTATATGGAAAAATAAATGAATAATGTATTTTTTAATAATAAATTAATTTATTCTTTATTTTTTATAACTTATAATTTAATTTGTTTTATTATTTATTATTTGGGATTAGGTGAAGGATATGTTGATAATATTTACTTAAAGTTATGTGAGTTTTTATATGTCATTAATTTCATTTTATCCTTTTTTTTATTGAGAATTTATCGGATTGATCTATTTTCACCTCAGGGATTATTTTTAATTTCTTTTTCTATTTTTACCTTGGGGCGTGTTTTTTTAAGCCTATTTGATTTATATCATAATTATTATGAATTAATTTGGGGGGAATTATTTTATTTTAAAAGTGATGATTATTTTTTGAGTTTTTTGTTTTGGCAAATATCGCTATCATCATTTTTATATGGAAGTGTTTTATTTTCTTCTTTAAAAACTTTTAATTTTAGCAATAGGTATTATAATGTTTATAAATTTATAAATTTATTTTGTATTTTGGTTTTACTTTTAATTTTTTATCCTATTTCATTTGACTTGATTTCGATTTTTTTTAAATATGGTTATGAGGGTTTATATACAGGGCAAATTAATTATGATTTTGGGTACACAAGGATAGCTAGTTTGCTTTTGCCAATCATGATAGCAAGTTCTGTTGTATTAAATAATAAAAAAATAATATATATTTCTCTTTTTGTTTTAGGTTTATATATTTTAATAAATTTATTAGTAGGGCAACGTGCTTTACTGTTTATGTGGGTATTAATTTTATTGTGGCTATATAGTGTAATTCATGGAAAGACATTACCTGTATTTAGAATTGTATTGTTAGGAACAGTGCTAATATTTTTTGCACAATTTTTAGAAAGCTTTAGAGGGGGGAGAGATGATTTTCTTCAAGACAATCCATTAATTAAATTTATTTATGTGCAGAGCTTAACTTATACTTTACCTTCAATAGTTATTAATAATTTTGGCACTAGTTGGCCTATACTAACTTATATTACAATGTTCATTCCTATTGCTGGTTTATCATCTATTTTAGGTTTAGTGAATGGTACTCATAATTTTAGCAGTGGTTCTTTTTTTGCATATAGTTTGAATAAAAATTTATTTGAAGAGGGTTATGGTTTAGGTTGGTCTATTTTTTTAGATTTACTAATATTAGGCAACATGAATTATTTTATTTTATCTATTTTTTCATTTATACTAGGCGTTTTTTATTGTTTTTTGATTGAGAAAGCAAAAAACAATATAATATATTTCTATGTATTAATTGCTTCTTTGCCAGCATTCATGTTTGGTCCAAGGAGTTTATTATATTCGATTTCATCTAGCATCATATATTCATTGATAGTTTTTTTTCTTTTTCTTTTTCTTTTTTATAAAAAAAGGATGTAATACATGTTGTCTAACCCATTAATAAGTATTGTAATACCGGTCTTTAATGTAGAGAAATATGTGGAAAAGTCTATTTTATCTATAGTAAATCAAACATATAAAAATTTACAAATTATAGTTGTAGATGATTATTCAACGGATCAAACATTTAAAATTGTTGAAGAGTTAGCAAAAATAGATTCTAGAATTTTAGTATTAAGAAATAATGTGAACTCTAAAATTGTTAAAACATTGAATTTAGGGCTAAAATATGCAGTAGGTGATTATATTGCAAGAATGGACGGGGATGATATTAGTTCTCCAGAACGTATAGAAAAGCAATTGGATTTTCTAATCAATAATCCTGAATATAGCTTAGTAGGAAGTCATGTTTATACAATTAATGAAAATGATAAAGTTATTGGAAAACTTGAGTTACCAAATAATTTTTTTAAAATTAAAAAAATTATAAAGTATTCCTCACCAGTACTTCATATTTGGTTAGCTAAAGCTGAAGTTTACAAAAAATTAAATGGTTATCGAGAAATTCCTGGCGCTGAAGATTATGATTTTTTATTGAGAATGTATTCTAAGGGGATGTTATTTACAAATATTGATAGTTATGAATATTCTGTACGGATTCGTAATGGTAACACAACGTCAACGATTGGATTTAATCAAAGACTAATGTCTAATTATGTGATCGAACTCTATAATATGCGAAAAAAAAGTCAATTTGATAATTATAGTTTAGAAAATGTAAAAAATTATATAGTCAATCATGAAAAGTATAAGGTGAATTTTGATAAATCAAATGAATTTTTAAGAATTGCTTTTATGGCTAAAGCTCAAAAAAATTTTTTTAAAATGTCGGTATTTATTTTTTTATCAATCTTTAAGTCAAAGTTTCAATTTCAATATCTTGTTAAACGTTTATTTTTTAAAATGCTTTCAAAAGGTTAATTAGCTTGAAAATCGCTTTTATTATCAACTCCTTAAAGAGTAAATCCGGATCAGAGCGTGTTGCAATTGAGTTGGCAAATAAATTATCTGCTATTAAAATTTATGATGTTTCTATAATTAATAGAGAGTCTTCAAGATTAAATTGTGCCTATCCATTAGCTCCTGATGTTAATGTTATTACACTAAAGGGAAATATTTTTTCATTCATTTCTCAATTAAGTCAAAGTTTTATTAAAGAAAATTATGATGTTGTTATTATTCATAATATGGGTAAATTATCCCTATTAGTTAGCCTTTTACCTAAAGTGAAAAAATTAGTCTCTCTTGAACATGTATCTTTTGTTAGTAGACCTAAAATTATTCAAAATTTAAGTAAATTTTTATATAAAAAAATTGACCAAATTATTTGTCTAACAAATAATGATAAAAAACAATTTTCTGAATTTCATTCAAATGTTTTAACTATACCAAATTTTTCACCATTTACAATCGTTTCTTCACCTCGTAATAGGAATAAAAAAATTGTAACCATTGGGCGTCTAACTGATCAAAAAAATTATATTCATCTGCTACAAGCATGGAAGAAAATATATCAATCTATTCCTGACTGGCAGCTCAATATTTATGGTGACGGTGAGTACAAAAAATTACTACATGATTATATTGAGCAAAACTCACTAAAAAATGTGAGTTTGAAAGGCACTACTTCAAATGTAAAACAGGTCTATGAGCAATCTAGTTTTTTCGTGATGTGTTCGAAATATGAGGGCTTGCCAATGGTATTAATAGAGGCTCAAAGTTTCGGTTTACCTATTGTGTCATATGATTGCCCCTATGGTCCAAGTGATATCATACAAGATCATAAAAATGGATTATTAGTAAGTAACCAAAATGTTAATGAATTGGCTGCAGCAATTCTAAAATTGACTTTATTTCCTGATTTATTGGATGAATTCGCTAAAAACTCATTGTTAAGTGCTCAAAAATATCAGCCTGAACAGATTTTAAAAATCTGGATTGAAAAAGTTTTATAAGGATCAAATTTCATGTTTTCTGTTTTAAGTTCTATTTATCATAAAGAAAATCCATTACATTTTAATGCTTGTATGGAAAGCATTTGGGATAGACAAACTTTAAAGCCTACAGAAATTATTTTAGTTGAAGATGGCCCTTTAACGCCTGAATTAGATCAGGTTATTATACATTGGAAAAATAAGCTTAGAAATATTTTAAAGATTATAAAACTTGAAAAAAATGTTGGTACTGGAAAAGCAAAAAATATAGGCTTGCAGCAATGCAGTAATGAAATTGTATGTATTGTTGATACTGATGATATTAGTGTATCAGGTCGGTTTGAAAAGCAAATCAGGGTTTTGTCTGAGGATCCCGATTTGGTGATCCTCGGAGGGCAAATTACAGAATTTATTGATAATATAAAATCACCTACTGGAATGAGAAAAGTTCCGTTAGAAAATTTAGATTTAAGAAATTATGCTAAACGTCAAAGCCCATTCAATAATATGACAATTGCTTATAGAAAAACAAAAATTTTAGAAGTTGGTGGTTACAAACATCATTTATTGATGGAAGATTATAATTTATTCTTAAGAGTAATTGCTAAAGGTTATAAGATTCAAAATTTGCAAGATATATTAGTGTATGCACGTATTGATAATGGTATGCATGCGCGACGTAGAGGTTTAAAATATATTAGAAGTGAAAAACAGTTACTTGATTTAAAAAAAGAACTTAAGTTACAAAATCCAATTTATGCTAATATGCTGTTTCTTATAAGGTCAGTATGTAGACTTATGCCTAGGTCTTTATTGGGTAAGGTTTACAATACTTTTCTTCGAAAAAAAAATCATAGATAGCTTGGGAAACTTGGCGATGAAACGTTTCATAGACATCATTATATCACTTATTGCATTAATAATTTTGTCACCTGTTTTCTTGTTTGTTGCCTATAAGGTTCGTAAAAATTTAGGATCTCCTATCTTTTTCTTACAAGAGAGGCCGGGTAAAAACGGTAAACTTTTTAAAATGATCAAGTTTCGTTCTATGAAGAATGGCTTTGATAAAGAAGGGAATTCTTTACCAGATGATCAACGTATTACACCTTTTGGTCAAAAACTTAGATCTACCAGCTTAGATGAAATGCCACAATTAATTAATGTGCTTAAAGGCGAAATGAGTATTGTTGGACCCCGTCCTATGCTAAAAGAATTTGTAGAACTATAT
The DNA here is from genome assembly GCF_044130285.1 of Acinetobacter sp. BSP-28. Lineage (NCBI taxonomy): Bacteria > Pseudomonadati > Pseudomonadota > Gammaproteobacteria > Moraxellales > Moraxellaceae > Acinetobacter > Acinetobacter sp. BSP-28. The sequence continues at coordinate 94,593 of NZ_JBIQOB010000009.1, read as the reverse complement.
TCACCCGAGCAGGCTCGCCGTCTTGAAGTACGCCCAGGTATGACTGGCTTAGCACAGGTAAGTGGTCGTAACGAATTGGATTATGAAGAGCGCTTTAAATGTGATGTATGGTATGTCGATAATCACTCATTATTGGTTGATTTTAAGATCATGTTCAAAACAGTATCTGTTATGACCAATAAAGAAGGTATTAATGCTCCTGGTCATGTCGGTCCATCATTATTTAAAGGTAATGACCCTCAAGTTCAGTCTGAAAAAGTAGAATCTTAAACTTCACATCAAAAGTTATATTTAAAATTATGATCAAAAAAGCCATTCTCCCAGTCGCAGGCCTAGGCACACGTTTTTTACCGGCCAGTAAATCTATTCCTAAAGAAATGGTCACTGTGGTTGACCGTCCAGCCATTGAATATGTGGTACGTGAGGCTGTTGCAGCAGGCATTGAACAAATTATCCTGGTGACCCATTCATCTAAAGCATCGATTGAAAACTATTTCGACCGGAACTTTGAGCTGGAAACGACGCTTGAAAACAAAAAGAAATTCGATTTGCTGAAAGAAATTACTGAAGTTCTCCCTCCCCATATCAGTGTGATCAGCGTACGCCAGCCACAACCCTTGGGTTTGGGTCATGCCGTGCTTTGTGCCAAAGATGTTATTGGTGATGATGACTTTGCAGTCTTACTGCCCGATGTACTGGTAAAAGATTCTGATCCGGTCAATGACCTAAGTTTGATGATTCAACGTTTTAAGGCATCTCAAGCTTCACAAATTATGGTGGAAGCTGTGCCGGATCATCTGGTCGATCAATACGGTATTGTAGATGTTGCAAGCTCACCTTTAGAAGGTGAAAGTAGCGTGATGCAAGGGATCGTTGAAAAACCGGCAGTCGGTACGGCACCTTCCAATCTTTCCGTCGTAGGGCGTTATGTGTTACCTGCCAAGATTATGCAGTTATTGGAAAATACCCCCAAAGGTGCAGGCAACGAAATTCAGCTCACCGATGCGATTGCGGAATTACAAAAGACCGAAACAGTTGAAGCCTATCGCATGAAAGGTCAAACCTTTGACTGCGGCAGCAAACTGGGTTATCTCAAAGCCGTGTTACATTATGGTGTAGATCATCCTAAATTGGGTGAGGACTTTAAAGCACTCATCCGGGAAATTGCATTATAAGGCGGTGAATGATGAAGGTTACAGTATTTGGACAAACCCTGTATTCAGGTGTTCTTTCAGCATTGTTGGCCGAATGCGGTCATCAGGTGTACTGGTGTGATTTTTTAAAAAAAAGTGCTTTAGAACACGCCTATGCCCAAGATGATGCGGTCAAACAGTTACTGGATAAACAGGAAAAAAATGGGTTTTTAAAATACTGTCACCTGAATGATATTGCTCTGGATATCGATGCCTATTTCTTTAGTTTTAATCCGACTGAAGAAAATTTAGGCATTGAAATATTAAAAGAAATCGGTCAGCGTCAAATTATTCATCCTAAACTGATGATTAATGCGTCCACGCTAGGCTTGCATGGTACGGACAAATTGCAAAAGTATTTACCTGAAGATGACTGGGTGTATTTACCCGATATTATTCAGGAGGGGAATGCTTTGGCCAGCATGACTCAAGCCGAACAGTTGATTGTGGGCTGTGAGCAAAGCAAGGTTCAACACAAAATCCAGGAATTATTGCGGCCACTATTTCCGCGCCATCAGCAATATTTATTTATGCCCATTTTAGATGCTGAATTTACCAAACTCAGCATTTCAGGCATGTTGGCGACACGCATTAGTTATATCAATGATTTGGCTGTCGTGGCTGAAAAACTGGGGATTGATATCGAGCATGTGCGGCAGGGCATGGCAGCGGATAGCCGGATCGGGTCGTCGTATCTGTATCCAGGTGCAGGTTTTGGGGGAGAGAACTTCTCACATGATATTCTCACTTTGGCCAATACCGTTTCCGGTACAGGGGCGAAAAGTCAGCTATTGGCGCAGGTCTGGGAAATCAATGAACAGCAAAAAGAGCTGCTGTTTAGAAAACTATGGAATTATTACCATGGTGATTTAAAAGCTAAAACGGTGGCAATTTGGGGTGCCTCTTTTAAAGAAAATACGGCACGTATCCAGCAATCCCCCATTCATACCATGCTGAAAGCCTTATGGGCGCAAGGCGTGACGGTCAAACTGCATGATCCGCAAGCATTGGCGGAAATTGAGAAAGTCTATGGACATCGTGCGGACCTGATTTATTGTACAGACCAGTATGAAGCCGTAAACGGCGCACATGCCTTATGCCTGTTAACTGCCTGGAAACAATATTGGAGTCCCGATTACCCGACTTTATTAAAAATCATGCAGCATCCGCTGATTCTGGATGGTCGAAATATTTATAATCCAGATTATGTGAAAGCGCAGGGATTTGCCTATATGGGGGTAGGACGTTAAATGATGACTCAAGCACAACCTTATCCAGTAGAAGAGATTGATAGTGTTCTAAACAAGCTGCTGAACTTGAAAAATGAATTGAAAAATAAACATTTAAGCGATTACTTTGCAGAAGATCATGAGCGTTTTCAAAAATTCTCTGTAAATTTAGACAATGTGATTTTTGATTTTAGCAAGCATCGGATCAATCAGGCGGTACTTGACCATTTGGTTGAATGGGCTAATGCACAAGAGCTCAAGCCCTGGATTAAACGGCTATTTTCCAGTGAAGCCATTAACTATACCGAACAGCGTGCGGCGATGCACTGGGCATTGCGTTTGCCTCCGTATGATCAACAGCATGCTGAAGTTACAGCACAGGTTCATCAGCAACTTCAGCGCATGTATGCCCTGGTGGAAAAAATTCATGCCGGTCAGTTTCGCGGTGCAACCGGGGAAGTGATTCAGGATGTGGTCAATATTGGTGTTGGAGGGTCAGATCTTGGGCCATTAATGGTTAGTCATGCGCTATCTGATTTTAAAAAACAGACCACCAAGCCTTTAGATGTGCACTTTGTCTCGACCATAGATGGCAGCCAGCTTTCAGCATTGCTGCATCAGCTGCGCCCCGAGACCACTTTATTTATTATCTCATCCAAGTCTTTTGGTACCATTGATACTTTATCCAATGCGCAAACCGTGCGTTTGTGGCTGGAAAAAGCACTTGGTCAGCATCCGCATATTCTCAAGCACCATTTTATCGGAGTATCCACCAAACCCGAGAAAATGACCGAATGGGGCATTGCGCCTGAAAATCAGTTGTTGCTCTGGGACTGGGTCGGCGGGCGCTATTCGCTCTGGTCGTGTATTGGCTTGCCGATTGCATTAACCATTGGGGTTGAAGGCTTCAAGCAGCTGCTGGCCGGGGCTTATGCCATGGATCAGCATTTCCGGAATGCCCCTTTTGCACAGAATATTCCGGTGTTGATGGGTTTGCTGGGTGCCTGGAATACCAACTTTCTAGATATCCAGACCCATGCCATTTTGCCTTATGATGGCCGTTTAAAATATTTTGCTTCGTATTTACAACAACTGGAAATGGAATCGAATGGCAAATCGATTCAACGTACAGGTGAGCATGTTGAAACCAATACTTGCCCGATTGTGTGGGGCGAGGTTGGACCGAATGCCCAGCATGCTTTCTACCAGTTATTGCATCAAGGCACACAAGCGGTCAGCTGTGATTTCATTGCTCCGGTAAAACGCTATAATGCCCAGGCCTTGATTGAGCAGCATCATTTGGCACTGTCCAACTGTCTGGCACAGTCGCGCTTGCTGGCATTTGGCAATCAGGCTTTGGATCAGGCTGAACTCAATGATTTACCTGCCTATAAACAATATGCAGGCAATCAGCCCAGTAGCACCATTTTACTCAAAGAGCTGACACCCTATAGCCTGGGGATGCTGATTGCCATGTATGAACATAAAGTGTTTGTGCAGTCTGTACTGTGGAATATCAATCCCTTTGACCAGTGGGGTGTTGAAAAGGGCAAGGAAATTGCCAATCAGCTGTTGCCGATTTTAAGTGGCGAAAGTCAGAATATTTCAGAGCTGGATGCCTCGACTCAAGGTTTATTAAAGATACTATTAGGAAAAACCCATGGCTAAAATTTTGGTGACTGGCGGTGCAGGCTATATTGGCTCGCATACCTGTGTGGAGCTGTTAAATTCAGAGCATAATGTCATTGTGCTGGATAATCTCTGCAATAGTTCGGAAGAATCTTTAAACCGTGTACAACAGATCTGCGGAAAAACCCTGACTTTTGTGCAAGGTGACATTCGCGATGCCCAGGTTCTAGATCAGGTTTTTCAGCAGCACCACATTGATGCGGTGATTCATTTTGCCGGGCTAAAAGCGGTAGGGGAAAGCCAGCAAATTCCACTGGCATATTTTGACAATAATATTTCTGGCTCCATTCAACTGGTACAGGCCATGCAGCGCGCAGGGGTATTTAATCTGGTCTTCAGTTCATCGGCCACCGTGTATGATGAGGCCAATGTATCGCCTTTAAATGAAGACATGCCTACAGGTATGCCAAGTAATAACTATGGTTATACCAAACTGATGGTTGAACAGCTTTTACAGAAATTGTCCCTGGCAGATGAGCGCTGGTCGATTGCTTTGTTACGTTATTTCAATCCGGTCGGTGCGCATAAAAGTGGCCGTATTGGGGAAGACCCGCAAGGCATTCCGAATAACCTGATGCCATTTGTTACTCAGGTGGCAGTGGGCCGCCGTGAAAAACTGGCGATCTTCGGCAATGATTACGATACCGTTGACGGAACTGGGGTGCGCGATTATATCCATGTGGTAGATTTGGCGAATGCGCATTTGTGTGCCTTGAATAATCGCCTTATGGCAAAAGGCTGTCGTGCCTGGAATATTGGAACCGGTCAGGGCTCATCGGTTCTGGAAGTGGTCAAGACGTTCGAACGGGTCAACCATGTGCCGGTCGCCTATAGCATTGAGCCGCGTCGTGAAGGCGATGTAGCGACTTCATTTGCAGACAATAGCCGTGCTGTGCAAGAGTTAAGCTGGAAACCGCAATATACTCTGGAAGATATGCTGGCAGACAGCTGGAACTGGCAAAAGCAGAATCCGAATGGTTATCGCAACCAGTAGATATAAAAAAGGAGCTTTCGATCAAGCTCCTTTTTAATACCAGCGATCCTTAGCCTTGAATCAATTGGGTCAGCTCATCGACATAGTCCTGCATCGGTCGTGGATTTTGGTCACGACGGCTTTCAATATTCAGGCGTAATAATGGTTCGGTATTGGATGCACGAACATTGACACGCCATGCGCCAAAATCCAGGCTCACACCGTCCGTTTGATCAATGGCGGGATTTTGATCGGCATAGTGATCAAAAATCTTTTGAATGGTCGTTTGGGTATCTGCCACTTTGAAGTTGATTTCACCTGAGCATGGGAATTTTGCAATCATTTCTTCTACTAGGTCAGACAACGGTTTTTGGGTTTCAGACAATACTGACACCGCTAACAGCCATGGAATCATGCCGCTGTCGCAATAAGCAAAGTCACGGAAATAATGGTGTGCACTCATTTCTCCGCCATACACGGCATTATGCTCACGCATTTTTTCTTTAATGAAAGAATGACCGGATTTGGACTGGATCGCTTCACCCTGGTATTGTTCAACAATGTCAAAGGTATTCCAGACCAGGCGAGGGTCATGCACAATTTTCTCACCTGACTGTTTCAGCAAGAACGCTTGTGCCAATAAACCGACAATATAATAGCCTTCAATAAACTGGCCTTTTTCATCAAACAGGAAGCAGCGGTCAAAGTCGCCATCCCAGGCAAGGCCCATGTCAGCCCCATGCTCAATAACGGCTTTACGTGTACTGTCACGGTTTTCAACGAGCAGCGGGTTAGGAATACCATTCGGGAAGGTGCCATCGGCTTCATGGTGAATTTTAATAAATTCTACCGGTACATTCAGGACTTTGAATTTTTCTTCAATCGCATCAATCACATGACCCGCTGCACCATTACCCGCGTTTACCACCAATTTCATTGGTGCAATTTTTGAGGGTTCGATGTAAGTCATGAGATGATCTACGAATTCAGGCAGGATATTATATTTTTCGGTCGTCCCTTTTTGCTCGACCTCTTTAAATACTCCCGATTCTGCTAAAAGCTGAATGTCTTTTAGACCGGTATCTGCACTGATTGGACGTGCATTTTCACGCACCAGTTTCATGCCGTTGTAATCCATCGGATTATGACTGGCAGTGACTTCAATACCGCCTTGAACGTCCAGGTGGAATGCTCCAAAATAAACTTCTTCCGTACCGGTCATGCCTAAATCCAAGACATTCACACCTGCATCATTTAAACCGCAAATAATGGCCTGTTTCAGGCCCTCACTGCTGAGACGGATATCACAACCGATGACCACTGTTTTAGGTTGATAAATTTGGCCATAAGCCCGGCCAATTTTATAAGCAATTTCTTCATTTAGTTCAGTGCCGAGTTTGCCGCGAATATCATAAGCTTTAAAACAATTGAGTTCTGTCATCTGAATTCTCGAAATAATTCCTGAGAAGTAAGGGATGTATAATTATAGGAGGAAAATAGTTCCTATATGCTAAGTTACTGTTTAACTTTTATATCTTCTGTAAAAAAGAGATGTTTAAGCGGATAGAGTGCTTTTTAATCTAATTTTTAAAGTTTAGTATTCTAGCATGCTGTTTTATATGTCAGCTCTTAATAAAATTTATATCGATTTTACCTTTTCTAAGATCCGTTGAGCCCAGTCAGTGTAATAATTCAGTTCTTCTACCTGTTCCTTTTTTGAAGGATGATTAATTGTAGTAAACATAGTAATACCTCTTACTTCAGATAGAAATTTTTTAGGCCAACTTAGTGATTGAGAAAGTATAGAATTATTTAATTTTTCCAACTCTGTTTCGATTAATAATCGAGTTTTTTCCTCATATTTAAGTAATAGCGTAGATATGTTCTTTTTGCCATCTGACGTATCAATTTCACATAGATAGAATTGCTCATCATTTTGTATATTTAGAATTTTATATACATAAAAGTATCGTGGTTGAGTATTGGCAAACTTGTGTCCTCTAAAAAGCTTATATTTTTTAAAAGGTGAATTTTTGATCTCTTGAACTTTGTATCCCTTTTTCTTGATTTCCTCTAGTACCTTAATCAGATCTTCATGAGTAATTCGCTCTAGTTGAATTTCTGATTCTGTTGTAAATCCAGGCACCGTACCCTCTATATCTCCTTCGCCTCCAGCAAATCCTTCTTCTTGATTTTGATCTTTATCCATTTGTTTTCGTCTTTTCCGTACTACAGTTTCAGCAGGAGGTGTCTCTAAAGAAATTTTTAATTCTTCTATCGTATAAATTTCTCCAGGTAGGTTTCTTAGCTTGGTCAGTAATTTATCAGTATCAGCCTCAGCATTTTTATTCAATTTCTCTTTAGGTTGACTCGCTGGTTTTGGTTTATTTGAACCTGATCCTTGAGCATTTTTGATCTGTTGTATAATTTTTTTTGAAGTGAAATGAAATTGAATAGGGCGGTTGATTGCTGTATCAAGATTTTTGAAAGATGTTATGCGCTCAATTCTGTAAATACCTGTTTCTTTATCATAAATTCCATCTACTGTTAGATCAATATTTTTGATCTCAGGAGCCTCCATGTCAAAATTAAAATCTTTAGTATTGTTTTGATCAGTAATTGTTTTCTGATAAATGCTAAGGAAGGCTTTATTTAAATCAGGTTGTAATAGAATTAAAGCCAATTTTTTCAAAAAATGAGGATCAGAAATATCTGCTTTCATAATTTTTTTGTTTTGTGCGACAGTAATATGGATAGCCTTTTCATCATTTGTATCCACTAAAATATCTGTGGAATAGTTTTCTGCAAAAAGTGCTGCACGTAAAAGATAGGGGTGTGAAAAAAATAGATCCCGAGCAAGAATGAGCTTAGGTAAAAGAATCGTAATACTTTTATTTAATATCGGTGAATCATAATTAAATTTAAAGCATAACCGATCGGTATGAATTTTCTGATTACTGTTCTCTGATAAATCCAAAGCGTTGAGTGCTGAAAAATCTATTGCTTTCAGTGTATGGTTAAATAATTTCTTTGGATAGTAATCAGCAATTGGAGTGTTATAGTAATAAAGAAGAATACTCTCAATCGGTAATTTAAGCTGAATAGAGCGCTTAATAATAGGGTTAAACAAACGAGTATCAATATCAAACCGAGTTTGACCACGTCTACTAATTTTTGTCGCAGTATAATAAATTATATCATCCGGTAAATACTCAATTGGACAATCACTCATTCTTTATTTCCCCATAATATTATCAAAAAATCGACGTGCTTCTGGCGTTAAGCGTTCTGGGCTTAATCCGGATAGGCGTAGAAAGACACTCGGTGAATAGTACTTATTCTCAGTCTGTTGATGAATAAATGTCCGAGTAAGACGACGTATTTGATAACAGTCGACTGACTCAGCGTAGCGCTCCAAAAATGTTTTGGTCAACGGCATAAGATGCCAGTTTTTTTCAATCAGGCTGACATGACCTAGTTGTTTGATCAAAAATTTTTTAGTCCATTGTGGTGAGTCGATGTCTTCTAATAATTCATCACGTATCTTAATCAGTTGTTTCATAAACTGACGATCCCGAGTATTCCAGTCCACACGTGGCTTGGGTGGGGAGAGTGGTGCCATGACAGCGGTTTGATTGATCTTTAATAGCCATTCTTTTTGGCTACGATACAAACGAGCATACAGTGCACCATTTTTTTGGCGGGCTGATTTGACTGGTAATTCCTGAATTAACTGTATCCATTTGATTTGATCATCCGAAAATATTTGATTAGTCTCAGATTTCACATTGACTGGGATGGTTTGTTCTTCTATAGCTGTGGCCGCCATATCAAGGTATTGTTGATACGTGTGAATTGGGCTGCATGTGGGAACCAGAGCCCTTATCAGGATCAAATGTTCGAGATATGAAAAAGCTTTTCGGTGTTTTCTGCAGATATTCTTGAGCCAGCAATTCTCAGACCGCAGATCACCTAGGTGATAGTATTGAAGAAAACTTTCACCCCAATAATCGACAACAAGTTGACGGACTTTTTCATAGTTGACATTTTTTTGACCTGATAGTAAATCCCTGTCTTTCAAGAGATTGAAATAGGCATTCGATAAAGTCGAAAAATCTTGTACAGTGATGCAGGTTGAATGAGTGAGTAGCTCTTCGATTAGTTCTGCAAGCTCGATATGGTGATGTAAGTCCTGTGGATTAAATTCGAACTGTGAAGAATCCTTAAGAGCATTTAAATGAGCAACATAGTACCTTCGGTCTAGTCCATTACACGAGACAGAGCTTACAAAAAGGGGAGACGTATGCCTTGTACAATATTCATATCCTGTAATCTGCCAGCTACGTTTCCAATAAACTTCACCATGTTGTTCCATCTGCTCTTGCCAGCAATGAGGGCAGAACCGAAAAAAATTTACGGATTTGATTCGTGACGCATTTTTTCCCAGCTTGGTATGCAGTGATTGGTTCTCTTCACCTTGTAATACCTGTACAGCATAAGTCATCACAGCTTTAGGTTGAAACGGTTGATAAATTGGCAGCAATGTGTGCTGGTTAATTAAACGGAGTGCATCAAAGTAATCTGGTAAATAACTAGCCAATCTGCCTAGATGACATGGTAAATCGTAAGTTGGTGTTAAGTTCCTATTGTCGAATAATTCTTCTGTGAGATATTTTGGACTCAGAATTCCATGGTGAACGGCATAACGTGCAATCACACTGTAAATTAATTCATCCTGATATGGGGTGGGAAAATTCGAAATCATGATGCCTTGGTCTCCCCACTTTTCACTTAATGTAGAATTGGTTGTATAGGATTAAACAGGTAGTTAGATGATTTTAATAGCTCATAGACATCTACTTCCTGTTCCTGTGCTTGACTGAAAAAATTCCGTAAATCACAGGCTTCTGTATTTTTCCACTCGTCTTCTTTCATGACTTTGCGTGATTTTCTTGGCTTTTTGATAAGAATGGAATTCTGATGGTGCTCACGCAGATCTTCAGTTAAAGAGCTATCTAATATCTCCAAAATATGCTGGAGTAATACCTGTAAGTTTTCGTTCGGATATTGTTTTAGTGTAGAAGTGACATGTGGCTCAATTACAGTAGGAGAGTGACCTAAGGCTGTCAGCATACCAATGAGGGTAGAATAATGCGGTCCTAAATCTTTATGCTGTTTTTTCATTTTTAATTCAGATTTAAAACGTTGTTTTTCAACATATTCTTCAATTTGAACTTGAGGGATGGTTAGGTCAGAATACCGTGCAATACGTGTGGGATTACCTGAACGCAGTGCATCTAAAATGTCATGGACTGGCTGTAATTGTTCTTCATAGACCTTTTTAAATAATTCTGAGGTGATTTTTTCCAGGCCGATGGTGATGGCGTGAATTTGTACTAGACAGAACAGCTTAACCACTAGATCTGGAATACCCTGCGTATAATAATACCAAGTGTTTCTTAATTCATTGGTCAGTTCAGCTGGTTGTTGAACCCATTGATATTGCCACAGCTTGTTGGTAAAGGCATACCATTCAGAAATGATCATTTGATCAGGGTCGCCAGGATCGGGAATAGGCGCTTCATTTCGCATAGGTTCCCAGATTAAAGAGCCTAATCCTGCACTGCGTCTAGCTGACCTTAAGTCTTCTTGCAGGATTTCATTGGCTTTAGGTGTCCCAATCATCACGATAGGGATGGATGCCACATTCACCAGCGTGACAAAGAAATTAAGAATGATCTCAGCCCCGCCAGATTTTTTTGTATTCAAATGCTGGATTTCATCAATGATTAAAAGTCCAATAGAATAATTATTTGCGATAATTTTCATCTGTTGCAGCATGGCATTCACATTTAAGCGGCTTCTGGTGAAACGATGCTCAAAGTTAGTATCTCCTAACGCTAAATCTACTGCTCTAAAAAAGTTTGAACATAAGTTTTTTAAAGAGCTGTCATGCGGGCAATCAATTTTAAGGAAAACAATTTGTTTTAATCCTAGCTCTTTATGCCCAATCACTTGCGGGTAATAACGCAAAATCTTGTTCATCGTCGTTGTTTTGCCGCTTCCTGAGCATCCTATAATTGACATGCTGGTCGCAGTTGATTCTGGAGGTGCATATCGGTAAGAACTTTCATTTGATGGTTCAAGTTGTTGAAAAGCGGCGTGCAAATGCCTTTGTCTATCACCATTATTGATGTTTCTACTCACGTAACCTTGCCGGATCATGATAGAAATTTTTTGTTCCAGTGATAGATGTTTGGTCAGTGGTTGAAAAAAATCATGAGGCAGCTGAGCAATCAGATGGATTCTTTCTGGTTGAGGTAAGAAACGCTGCTCCGGAATAAATTTCAGTTTTCCTCGTAGGTGTTTAATGACTGACTTCGTATCAAGGATAGGCGGTAATTTAGTAATGAGAGGATTATCCCCATAGATGTCTTGTATCGATGTATTAACTACTATTTCATTATTATTCATTCTTCATCGTCCTCTTCAAATAATTGTCTCATTAAGTCTGGTTGACTGGTTAAATCCAGATTACTGCTGTCAGATTGGGATATTTGAGAATTGTCTTGGTTGGGATGGATAGTCCGGATAGAATTGCTGGGTCTGTTCTGGAGATGTTCCGCACGTTCCACTTGGATAGCTTCTTGTTTATTCTGACGGATATCCCGAGTACGTTGTGCTTTAGAAAGTTGGTGAACTCCTACTTGAGCCTGCCGACTCTGTGCTGCATGAATGATTTTGTCAGTAAAATCCTGCAATTCACTGATGGCTACAGACTTTAGTTGCGAATGCTGTTTTTCAACAGTTTTGATCGCTTTTTGAATTTGTTCAGCTTCCCACCAGGTCAGATGCTGATATTGACGTGAGGCATCACTTAAGTGGGCTTCCCAGTATTCCAATTTATTTTCATCAAAGAAAACATAAATGGTATTTACTGAGTATGGGTCAAAACCAATCCGCAACTTTTTCGGGCGGGATTTGGTCGTGTTACGAATAAACCAGCCTTGTTGATGCATTTCCAGACATTGATAGACTAATCCTTTGACTTTAAGTCCTTTATCACTTAAGGAGGCATCGATCCTAGGTAGCAAGCCAACATATAGTGATTTGTTATCCACTTGTCTCAACATCCCAGTACGGTGCTGTAGGCCCCACTGCCAGAGTTTAAGAGGGATAGAAGGCAGGTCAGTCGGCATATCGGCACTGCGATCATATTTCGTCAAAACATCAAAATTATTGCGTAATAAGACGCAACTTAATATGATTTTTCTGAACTCTTCCAGAGTCAGACAAGCTTCTAGCCGATAATCATGTCCACCTTTCTTTTTTTCCTTGAATCCAGAAACAACACCGATATTCTCGTAGGATTTAAAGCGTGACTGAATGATTCCGAAAGCCCTCTCCACAATACCTTTGGCATCGCTTCGATACGGTGGAGCATTTTCAATTCGAACAGAAAAGTTTTTTTCAAGAAGTTCAATTTGATATCCAATTAGTTCACCTCGGTCTGCAAGTATGGCACCAGGTAAACCATAAATAGGCCAGTCTTCCGATTGTATTTGCAAGCCGTAACTCTGACAGAACGTCACTTTATCTTGGATTGCGACGCTGAGGCATTGTATGGCTGTGTTAAATGAACTATTTTCCATACCGACATAAAGCCCGGTAATCATCCGGCTGAATACATCGATAACAATATATACAGTAGGTCTGCCAATAATCTGTGATGGATCTCGTGATGATACAAGGTAGATATCAGCAATTGTTGAATCTATTTCATAACGCGCACCAGGACCATTTGCTTGCTTGGTTGCTGTTGAAGTCAGAGGTTTGTGATCTTTCAGGGTTTTCTGATTCGTCAGAATTTCCTTGGAGTTGTTCTTATTTCTGTATCGCGTATTATAAAAATAATAGAATTGAGCATACGTTGGAATATCTGCAGCTTGCACTTGATGAAAGTGCTTAGAAAATGAATTTTTAAACCGAAGATAAGTTTCGTTAATGGATTGTTTTTTGATAGGGATTAAATACTCTTCGATGGCTTTCTTAAAATACAATTCAACCTGTTCAGTGACATTCTTACCTTCACTTGATTCATAGATTCGTGGTCTGCCAATCTTTTTATTACCTATAACTCTTTTTTGGCCTTTTCCACCTGAGTTTTCATAGTCAGGTACCAAAGCATTTATAGTTTGCCCACGTTGCCAGTAACGTCTTAGTAGTCGTAGAATTTTATTAATTGATACCTCTTTTTCCAGATGTATCATTTTAACTTTTGCTGTTCTTATTTTTGCATTGATAAGAACTTGTTCATCATTAATTAGCTCTTGAATAATTGAAAAGTTTTCCTCTCTTTTTTTGAGTTGAATAGAATCTTTACTCAAGTTTAATCGTTTTAAGTATTCATAAGGATCTTGTGCTGGTATCAGGCTTTGATCATCTGAGAGAGTTTGAAGCTCCTTGGACAAAATGAGTTCAGGGAATGCATTTTTATTATCAATAGAAATCCATACCGTATACTGCGGTAGGAATTTGAGTATTCGGTATTGTGTTGAATTCAAGATGTAAACTGAATTAATTAGTTGCATGGACTGTATTCTCATTCTGGAGCAAATTACTTGCATGAATATCAGAGAGTTTAAGCTCCAAGTACGAAATTTCTAGATTAAATTGCAGTATTCGCAGTGCAAATAGTTTTCTGAACAATGCGAGCGTCGTTCCGATATCCAGTTTTTGAGTTTGATCAATATGCTTGCAGAAGGTGATTAAGGAGCTTTGAGGATACTGGCTAATTTCTTCCATAAAATAAACTGCTTGATCAATCATGTGATTCGTTATTTCAAGATCATTTTTTTCTACATACAGCCATTTAATGTTCTCTAGTACCGTCGCAGGAATGTCTTTTTCAGTAATCAGCTTGAACGGAGTATTGTGTTCTTCTTCCCAGTAACGACGTTTAATTTCTAATGACTCAATAATATGGGCTTTATTCAGATCCTTGCTGTAAAGAGTGTCAAGTGCTATAGAAAACTTGCCAAAATCAACTAAAAAATCTGAAGATAGGGTAAACGGTATATAATCAACCGATACCTTTTTCATCCGATAACGAGAACATATAGAGTTAAGATCATAAATATCTAAAGGATAATGTTCGCGAATATCTGTAACTTTCTGATTCCAATCAAGTAGTAAAAAAGTGGATAGCTCTAGATCAGAAAATAAGTGATGAAGACGTTTACTGACACGACCTTGTACTCTGTGAGAGCGACCAATTGAACTGAAGTTTTGAACAGTTTTGCAAGGTTTATAATCGCGTCCATGGCCTTGGCCATATCCTGCTGTTACTAATTCTTCATAGTTTTTTATAATTTTTGCCATACAGAAGACCTGTGAATTTTGGTTGATAATTCATCATATCTGAAGGTAGCTAATTTTGTATTTGGCAAAAATATACAAACTTAAATATATTCATATACAAACAAAATTCTATAATTTTAACTATATTATTCATATAATTTAATAGCTTAAGTTTTAATTGAGTATTTTAATACTCAATTAATAGACTTTGGAAACATTATTGATAGGCTAAATCATTCATAACACGTCTTAGTGAGCATAGTTCCTTCCTAATCTAATACTTTTATGACTAAATACTATGCCTAATTATGGGAATTTAATTAAGTTTGTTTTATTTTTTACCCTAAGTTATTGATATTTTGAATTCATTATTTTTTAATTTTAAAATTAAGTTTGTATGTAAATTTTATATATTAAATTATGAGCAAAATTAAGTTTGTTTGCAGATTTCCATCATTTGAAACACTATTTTTTGCTCAGAAAGGCAAAGATCAGCTTAAATAAGAATGATATTTTCAAGATAAATTTAAAAAATTGATACTTATTGAATGTTAAATAAGAGTTTTATGTAGATATATACTATTGAATATATTGTATTTTAATAAAAACTTATTTTTGTAGTATGGGTTTTAATTTAGATTGCATTATATTAAAAAACCCTTTAGATTTGGCAGAGAACTACCATACCTAAAGGGTTCGATTTGCTGTTTGCTTACTTTATCAATATACAAACTAAAATAATTAAATCTAAACTTAATTATTTGATACAAACTTAATTATACAAACACAGCCTTTTTATGCATCTCTATCTTTATTCAACAGTGACCGACTTCGCCAGATTACGTGGCTGATCGACATCGGTACCTCGTAATACTGCTACGTGGTAAGACAGGAGCTGCACAGGAATGCTGTAAACAATCGGAGCAAGGATCGGACTGATTTCTGGTATATGAACCACATGTTGACGGTCTTTGCCTTTAATGCCGCTGTTTTCATCGGCAAAGACAAACAGTTCACCACCACGGGCCTGAACTTCTTCCATATTGGATTTGAGCTTGTCGAGCATGTCGTCTTGCGGAGCAAGAATCACCACAGGCATGTCATTGTCTACCAGTGCCAATGGACCATGTTTCAGTTCACCAGCTGCATAACCTTCGGCATGAATATATGAAATTTCTTTCAGTTTCAACGCACCTTCAAGGGCAATCGGAAACTCGGTACCACGACCTAAAAACAGGCAGTGCTGCTTTTCTACAAACAGTTCAGATAAACGTAAAATGTCTTTATCATGTTGCAAAGTATCTAAAATGACTTTCGGGGTATGCCATAAATCAGCAATAATCGCTGTCATCTGTTCAGCAGAGATACTTTGCTTCACTTGACCAATCTTGAGTACCAACAGCATGAGTGCTGCAAGCTGGGTGGTGAAAGCTTTGGTTGAAGCAACGCCAATCTCAGGTCCAGCCAAGGTTAACAGGCTATGATTGGTTTCACGTACCATAGAAGATGTTGCTACATTACAAATGGTCATGGTTGTAATGTTTAAATTTTTTGCGGCAGCGCGTTTTTGGGTATCACGCAGCGCAGCCAAGGTATCGGCAGTCTCGCCTGATTGAGAAATACATACATAAAGTGTGTTATTGACAATCACAGGGGTGCGGTAACGGAATTCGCTGGCAATTTCGACCTGGCAAGGCAGATCAATCAGTTGCTCAAACCAGTATTTTGCAATCATGCCGGCATGATAACTGGTACCACAGGCAATAATTTGCACCTGTTGAATTTTTTCAAAATCAACAACCGCATTTTGCAAGAAATCTTCACGTAGATCGTTGCCGTTCAATGCCTGTGAAATGGTCTGCTGAATCGCTTCAGGTTGCTCATAAATTTCTTTGAGCATGTAGTGCTTATATTCACCTTTAGACGCAGTGCTGACTGTTGCATCCAGTTCTTTTACTGGACGATTCACCAATTGTCCATCCACAAACACTTCAATGCTGTTGCGTGTTAAACGCGCAATATCACCTTCTTCCAGGTAAATAAAACGGTTGGTGATTGGAAGCAGGGCCAATTGATCCGAACTGATAAAGTTCTCGCCAATGCCTACGCCAATCACTAAAGGCGAACCTTCACGCACAGTAATCAGTTCATCAGGATGATCTGTATGTACGATACCCAGTGCATAAGCCCCTTTGAGCTGAGGAACAACCTGTTGAACCGCTTCTAGAAGGCTAGAGGTAGATTTCAATGCATCATTCACCAGATGCGCAACCACTTCGGTATCCGTTTGTGAAGTAAACACATAGCCCAGTGCTTCAAGATCATCTTTCAGTTCTTGATAGTTTTCAATAATACCGTTATGCACTACAGCAACCGTACCAGAAACATGCGGGTGAGCATTATTTTCAGTCGGTTTGCCATGTGTTGCCCAACGGGTATGTGCAATACCCAGTGAACCTTGGATATTCGACTCATTCACCGCCTGTTCCAGATTGATCACTTTACCCACGCGACGTTCGCGTAGTACATGACCGCCATTGATCAGCGCAACACCTGCTGAATCATAGCCACGGTATTCCAGGCGCTTTAGGCCTTCAATTAAAATATTGCTAATATTACGTTCTGCAACGCCACCGACAATTCCGCACATATTTATAATCCTCTTATTTTTTCAATTTTTGGGGGCGTTGATAGTTTTCTTTAGCCACTTGTTTTGATCGCTCAAAGGCCAAACTATTTTCTGCTACATCGCGTGTGATGACTGAGCCAGCACCCACAGTCGCACCATTGCCGATACAGACCGGGGCAACCAGTGAACTATTGGATCCGATAAAGGCGGAATCACCAATAATGGTTTTAAATTTATTCGCGCCATCATAGTTACAGGTAATGGTGCCGGCACCAATATTTGAACCTGCGCCAACTTCGGCATCACCTAAATAAGTAAAGTGATTGGCTTTAGAACCGAGTCCAATACTTGAATTTTTAACTTCAACAAAGTTGCCAATATGGACTTCATTGGCCAGTTTGGCACCTGGACGTAAACGGGCAAATGGTCCAATTTGCGTATCTTCACCCACCACGGCATTGTCAAAGATACTGTAGGGTTGTACTTTGGTGCCTGCGGCAATCTTGGTATTCTTAATTACGCAACCCGCACCAATTTCAACATTGTTGCCGAGTTCGCAGTTACCTTCGATGATCACGTTGATATCAATCCGCACATCTTGACCGACTGTAAGATTGCCACGCAGGTCAAAACGGCTTGGATCAATGATATGCACACCTTGCTGCATCAGCAGTTTGGCCTGGTAGGCCTGGAATTCGCGTTCTAAAGCAGCCAATTGGATGCGGTCATTTACCCCTTCAACTTCAAAGGCACGTTCCGGTTCAACTGAAGCCACTTCAAGACCATCGGCAATCGCCATGGCCACGATGTCGGTCAGGTAATATTCGCCTTGGGCATTGTTGTTGCTTAATTTTGGCAACCATTGATGCAGTTTGGCATTGCTGACACAGTAAATACCGGTATTAATTTCCTGAATTTGACGCTGTGTATCATTTGCGTCTTTATGCTCGACAATAGCTTGAATTTTCTTGTTTTCACGCACGATACGGCCATAACCTGTTGCATCGGCCAAGGTTAAGGTTACCAGACCAATTTCCGTTTCACGTGAAACAGCCAATAGTTTTTCTAAGGTTTCTTGGCTAATGCAAGGTACGTCACCGGAAAGGATCAGTGAAACGCCATCAGTAGGTAGCACCGGTAAAGTCACTTTTACCGCATGACCGGTACCGAGCTGCTCGGCTTGTTCAACCCATTGTACATTTTCCTGTGCAAAAGCTTGTTGAACTAGATCACCGCCGTGTCCAAAAATAGTAATAATATTTTTGGCATTTAATTTTTTAGCAGTTTCAATGACATGACCGAGTAGAGGGCGTCCTGCGAGCGGCTGCAATACTTTGGGTAAGCTCGAACGCATTCGAGTTCCTTTACCTGCAGCAAGAATAATCACAGAAGTTGACATAATACACCTTAAAAACTTGGCTTAAGCCATTGAAATGTTGAGGTACACGAGAATACAGATTGCGGCCCAAATGCCGGCAATAATATCGTCAAACATAATGCCGAAACCGCCACCGACTTGACGGTCGATGACATGAATAGGCCAGGGTTTCCAGACATCGAATAAGCGGAACAGGGCAAATCCAATCAGTACCCAAAGCCAGCTCATTTGTCCGAAGTAAATCAGTGGCAGGAAGGTAATCGATTGTCCGGCAAACTCATCCCAAACAATACGGCCATCGTCATGCACACCCATGACTTTAGCGGTTTGCCCGCAAATATAAATGCCTATAAGTGACATTAAAACCATGGCAATAATGGAGTTGGTAAAGCCAATTGCAAGCCAGGCAGGAATAAACAGCAATGCAAAGGCTGAACCAAAAGTGCCTGGTGCTTTGGGTGCCAACCCAGAACCAAATCCGACACCGCAAAAAACGATAAAGCGGTTGTACCAGGACATGTCTTTAAAGTGAATCGCAGGTTTATGCAAAGTGTTGATATCCATGAAATTGCAGCGAATGATCTACGCCATTCTGCACAAAAGTTAATTCAGTTTGTTGGGTAATTTGTCCAAGCTTGCTAATGTTGACATCTAATTGTTGTTGCAAAAGCTTTTCATAATTTTGCGGGCTTATTGTAAAGCATAACTCATAGTCATCGCCACCCGCGAGGGCATATTGCCATTGCTGTTGTTGAGTTAAATTTTGTAAATCTGGACTGATCGGTAACTGACTTAATTCAAGTATTGCACCTACTTTTGATGCTTTTAAAATATGGCCTAAATCTTGGGCTAAACCATCAGACACATCAATCATGCTCGAAGCTAAGCCTTTCAGCTGTTGTCCTAGCTGACAACGGGGCGTTGGATAATCCAGACGTTTTTGTAGCGGATGTCCTAAGTTTTGCAAAGCAAATGCAGCATCACCGACTGTTCCGCTGACGCAGACATAATCGTCGACTTGTGCGCCTGAACGTGTGACGGCTTTGCCTGTTTCTATCCAGCCAAGCGCAGTGACAGAAATGGTCAGATGAGGACTTTGGGTGGTGTCACCACCAATTAAACTCACACCAAATTGATCGCAACAATCATATAAACCCTGACTAAAGCCTTGCAGCCAGTCATGATCAATTTGGGGTAGGCTCAATGCCAGTAAAATGCTGTGCGGTTTGGCACCCATGGCCGCAATGTCAGATAAATTGACCGCGACAGATTTCCAGCCGATGGCATGGGGATTTGTATCTAAGGGGAAATGTCGTCCGGCAACTAGCGTATCGGTACAGATAACCAGTTGTTGCTGTGGAGGAGGGGTGAGCAAGGCTGAATCGTCACCGACGCCTAAATCGACAGAATTGGCATTCTTGCGATTGAAATAGGTGTCGATAATCGAAAATTCAGCCATACAACAAATCTACTTTATTTAGTTGGCTTGTTGCTTTTCTGCTGCACGCAAAGTTGTCGCTAAACGATCCAATACACCGTTGATGTATTTATGGCTGTCTGCACCGCCAAAATGTTTAGCCAGCTCGATCGCTTCATCTAAAACGACGCGATATGGAATTTCAAGATGTTCTTTCAATTCATAAGCACCAAGACGAAGGGTTGCGAGTTCAACGCCGTCAAGCGCATCAATTTCGCGATCAAGGACAGGGATTAGGAGCGCATCCAATGCTTCATGATTGGCAACCACTTGAGTCAACAATTCATGATAATAGCCGAGATCCACTTTGTGCATGGCATTTTCCACACGTGTACGTGCTTCAATCTCATGTACCGGATTGTGGCTCATCTGCCATTCATAAATTCCTTGTACAGCAAAACGACGTGCTTTGCGTTTTGCTGCATAAGTTGCTTGAAGTGTTTGCGACATAGCGTTAAATAGCCTTTAACAAGTTAACCATTTCAATTGCAGTAAGGGCAGCTTCACCACCTTTATTACCTGCTTTTGTTCCAGAGCGTTCAATCGCTTGTTCAATACTATCCGTAGTTAATACACCGTTGATCACTGGCAAGCCTGTGTCTAGACCAACTACGCCTAAACCTTTAGCACATTCACCAGCAACGAAATCAAAGTGAGGCGTGCTACCACGAATCACCGCGCCAAGGGCAATAATCGCATCAAAACCATTTGAAGCAGCCAATTTTTTAGCAACCACTGGTAGTTCCCAAGCGCCAGGTGCGTGAACAACAGTAATATTATCCTCTGATACACCATGACGTTTCAATGTATCAATTGCACCTTCTAATAGATGTTCGACAACAAAACTATTAAAACGACCCACTAAAATCGCGTAACGGCCTTCGCTCGCGAGATGTAACATACCTTCAATACGGCGAACTGCCATAGCAACCTCGATTATTTCTCTGTTGTTTGATGTGCGGTGATGTATTCCACCACTTCTAAATTAAAACCTGATAATGCATTAAAACGTAATGGAGAGCTGAGCAGTTTCATTTTCTCAACCCCTAAATCACGTAAAATCTGTGCGCCCACACCAATGGTTTGATACTGCTGAGACAGTGCAGCACTTGATTTGGTTGGTTTGGGTGCAGTCAAGCTTTCGAGAGCAGGACCTAAATCTTGTAAATGACGTTGACCAATCCAGACTAAAACACCACGCTCGCTAGATGCAATTTCTTTCAGCGCTTTGTCCAGATTCCAGGCAGGTTCGCCATCCTGCTTGTTAATTTTCAGCAAGTCTCGTGCCGGGCTAAAACCATGTACACGCACGGTAGTGATGCCGTCTTTAGGCTCACCTTTGACCAGTGCCAAGTGAATGTCCGGATTACCAATTTCACGGTAACGGAACAGTTCAAAGGTACCATATTCAGTGTTGATGGTTTGTTGATCCAGACGCTCAACGGTTTGTTCATTGGTCATGCGGTAATGAATCAGGTCTGCAATGGTACCAATTTTCAGGCCATGCTTTTCTGCAAAAACTTCAAGATCAGGACGGCGCGCCATGGTACCGTCTTCATTAATAATTTCACAAATCACGGAAGCAGGTTCGAGTCCTGCAAGACGTGATAAATCACAGCCGGCTTCGGTATGGCCGGCACGATGCAATACACCACCTGGCTGAGCCATCAACGGGAAAATATGACCCGGTTGTACAATGTCTGCAGGTTTGGCATGCGCTGCCACGGCCGTCTGAATGGTATGTGCTCGTTCAGCCGCAGAAATACCTGTGGTAATACCGTTGGCGGCTTCAATTGAAAGCGTAAAGTTAGTCCCATGTTGGGCGCCGTTGGCATCTACCATGAGGGGAAGATTTAACTGTTGGCAACGGTCACGGCTTAAGGTTAGGCAAACAAGACCACGAGCATGCGTAATCATGAAGTTGATGTCTTCAGGACGCACGTGTGTTGCAGCAATGACCAAGTCGCCTTCATTTTCACGATCTTCATCATCCATCAGGATAACCATTTTTCCTGCACGGATATCTGCTACAAGCTCTTCAACTGTATTGAGCGGCATCAGCCTTCACCTTCTTGTTTGTCTCAAATGACATTCTGATTGCATTGATTGTTGCATAGTCTACCGTTTTTTTACGATGTTTGCCTATGCTTATTGGTTTCCCTTACCGGTTCATTGTTATACACAGTCACCGTAAACTTGAAAAGAGGACTTTATTTTAAAAAGTAGCGATTATGATGAATGTTTAAACAGTTGAAATACATAAATAATGACAAGCTTATGCAAAATGCTGCTGATTTATGCGGTTTTTAACAGGAATGGTATAAAAAAAGCCCCATCTTTCGATGAGGGCTTTTTGAATCTGGAGCGGGAAAGGAGACTCGAACTCCCGACCCCAACCTTGGCAAGGTCACCGACATAAATTACATTAAATGTATTAAAATGATATTAATTTAAATATATATAAAACATATATTTATGGTTTTAATATTTTGGGTTGTCATTTAAGGTAGGGTAAGAAGAAGTTGGTCACTTTGAAAGTTATATAGATTCAACAATAATTACCAACATAAATATTTTACTATTTTTATTTTTACTGATTGATAAATTAAATTTGATTGTATTGTACTTTGAGTAATGGACTGCCACCACTCTCCTGGACAAATTTAGTCTTTTGGACATCATGTTTATGGCCTTAGATACTTTTATAGACACTAAACAAAGTAATACGCTGGTCAATTT
The DNA here is from genome assembly GCF_044130285.1 of Acinetobacter sp. BSP-28. Classification (NCBI taxonomy): domain Bacteria; kingdom Pseudomonadati; phylum Pseudomonadota; class Gammaproteobacteria; order Moraxellales; family Moraxellaceae; genus Acinetobacter; species Acinetobacter sp. BSP-28. The sequence goes on along the minus strand of NZ_JBIQOB010000009.1, from coordinate 71,926 downwards.
ACCTTATGTCATTACGGGATTGGCAGAAACATTGTCGATGCCAGAATCTGAATTGTCGGCAACTCTCTGGCAAAATTCCCTGGCAGCCCTGCATTTAACTGCCTAGCGCAATCCGATAATAAATAATAACAAACCCGCCGCGCAGTTGGCATACAGTAAGTAAAGAAGTGGTTGACTGTGATCATAAAAATAACATCTCACGCCGGAGGGAAACTAGATGGCTAAGTATAGTGATATCAATAGTTTTAATACCTTAGAAACATTAACCGTCGGTTCAGAACACTATCAGATTTTCAACCTGTCCAAATTGCAAGTGCAGTTGGGAGACCTGTCCCGGCTGCCAAAATCCTTAAAAGTCTTGCTGGAAAATTTACTGCGTTTTGAAGATCAGCTCACGGTGAAAACCGAGCATATTCATGCGTTGGCAGAGTGGCTAAACAACCGAACCTCAGAACAGGAAATCCAGTATCGTCCGGCACGGGTACTGATGCAGGATTTTACCGGTGTTCCCGCTGTGGTTGATCTTGCCGCAATGCGTGCAGCTGTGGCTAAAGCCGGCGGTGATCCGGAAAAAATTAATCCGTTGTCACCGGTGGATTTAGTCATCGATCACTCGGTGATGGTCGATTACTTTGCCAGCCCGCAAGCTTTTGAGCAGAATGTCGCAATTGAGATGCAACGCAATGGCGAGCGCTACCAGTTTCTGCGTTGGGGACAGGCGGCGCTCAATCAGTTTCGCGTGGTGCCGCCAGGAACCGGGATTTGCCACCAAGTCAATCTGGAATATCTGGCACAAGTGGTCTGGAGCAATGAGGTCGATGGGCAGCGCTTTGCCTTTCCTGATACATTAGTCGGGACCGATTCACATACCACCATGATCAATGGCTTAGGCGTGTTAGGTTGGGGAGTAGGCGGCATTGAAGCGGAAGCGGCTATGCTGGGCCAACCGATCTCCATGCTGATTCCGGAAGTGATCGGCTTTAAGCTCACCGGGAAACTCAAAGAAGGTATTACAGCAACTGATCTGGTGCTGACCATTACCCAGATGCTTCGCCAAAAAGGCGTAGTTGGAAAATTTGTCGAATTTTATGGCGATGGCCTGGCCGATTTACCCTTGGCTGACCGTGCCACTATTGCCAATATGGCACCCGAATATGGCGCTACCTGTGGCTTTTTCCCGGTTGATGAGGTGACGCTTTCCTATTTACGTTTAACTGGACGTCAGCCCGAAAGAATTGCCTTGGTAGAGGCCTATAGCAAGTTGCAAGGATTGTGGCGCAATCCGGGGGATGAACCCGTCTTTACCGACACTCTGGCTTTAGATATGTCGACGGTAGAAGCCAGTCTGGCGGGTCCGAAACGTCCGCAGGATCGTGTGCTATTGTCGCAAGTGCCAAAAACCTTTCATGCCTTCATGGATCTGACCTTGAAACCGGTCAAAGAAGAAAAAGAGCGTCTGGAAAATGAAGGGGGAGGAGGCACAGCTGTTGAAGCGAAACAGGCCAACCTGCCACATGAAAATGCTTTTTGTATGATTGAGGGTAAAAAATATCCGTTGCAGCATGGTGATGTGGTGATTTCAGCCATTACCTCCTGTACCAACACCTCGAATCCCAGTGTCATGTTGGCAGCAGGGCTATTGGCTAAAAAAGCACTCGAAAAAGGTTTGCAGCGGAAACCTTGGGTGAAAAGTTCACTGGCTCCAGGTTCCAAAGTAGTTACCGATTATCTCAATGCAGCAGGGTTGACGCCTTATTTGAATCAACTGGGTTATAACCTGGTGGGTTATGGTTGTACCACCTGTATTGGTAATTCGGGACCTTTACCTGAAGCGATTGAAGAAGCGGTGCAATGTTTCGATTTGAATGTAGCCTCAGTGCTTTCCGGAAACCGTAACTTTGAAGGACGGGTGCATCCTTTGGTGAAAACCAATTGGTTAGCATCTCCACCCTTGGTTGTTGCCTATGGTTTGGTCGGGAATATTCGAACTGATCTCACTGCTGAGCCGATAGGTGAAGGCTTTAATGGCCAAGCGGTTTATTTAAAAGATATCTGGCCGACACAGGTGGAAATCGATGCCGCACTGCAGAACGTGAATACCGAGATGTTTCATAAAGAATATGCGGAAGTGTTTGAAGGCGATGCCAAGTGGAAAGCGATCCAGATTCCACAAAGTCAAACCTATGCTTGGGATGAACAATCGACCTATATCCGACATCCACCCTTTTTTGCAGAAATTGATCAGCCGGTGCGACCAATTCAGCAGATCAAATTGGCACGGATTTTGGCTGTATTGGGAGATTCAGTCACGACGGACCATATTTCCCCTGCAGGCAATATCAAAAAAGATAGTCCTGCCGGACGATATTTGCAGCAACAGGGGGTTGATGCAAAAGACTTTAACTCTTATGGATCCCGCCGTGGCAACCATGAGGTGATGATGCGAGGCACCTTTGCCAATATCCGCATCAAAAACGAAATGCTGGGTGGGGAGGAAGGTGGCAATACTCTGCATATTCCAAGTGCAGAAAAACTCTCGATTTATGATGCGGCAATGCGCTATCAGGCAGAACAAACCCCGCTAGTGATTATTGCCGGGAAAGAATATGGCACTGGTTCTTCACGTGACTGGGCGGCCAAAGGCACCAACCTATTGGGGGTGAAAGCGGTGATTGCTGAAAGTTTTGAGCGGATTCACCGTTCCAATCTGGTCGGCATGGGGGTGTTACCTTTACAGTTTGTGGAGGGTCAGAACCGGCAGATCTTGAATCTAACCGGACATGAAACACTGTCAATTTTAGGCTTGTCGGATGATATTTATCCACATCAAATGCTGGAAGTAGATGTGCAACATACCGATGGTACGTGTAACCATTTTCAAGTGTTGTGTCGCATTGATACCTTGAATGAGGTGGAATACTTTAAGGCGGGTGGTATCTTGCACTATGTCTTGCGCAATTTGCTCGCTTCCTAAATTTAATCATGAAAAAGCCCGACACCTGCCGGGTTTTTTGTGTCTGTAAAGACAAGATGGCTGCGGAGAAAAATTGCATTGAAGAAAAGCAAAAGAGAGATTTTCAAAAATTATAATAAAATCAATAATAAAAAAAGCCCCCATCTTTCGATGAGGGCTTTTTGAATCTGGAGCGGGAAAGGAGACTCGAACTCCCGACCCCAACCTTGGCAAGGTTATGCTCTACCAACTGAGCTATTCCCGCGGAGTCTATAAAGTTTTTTAAGTGAAAAAACTAAATGAAAAAATTTTGAGCGGGAAAGGAGACTCGAACTCCCGACCCCAACCTTGGCAAGGTTATGCTCTACCAACTGAGCTATTCCCGCATGCCGTGTATAATACAGTATGCAAAAATAGGGTCAATAACTTTGTGAAAAAACTTGTATCGATTGCATAAAATAAAAGCATTTTTGGCCAAAGTGACGCTTTTATAAACAGGAATAATCTTTGAAAAGAAAAAATGCTGTGGAATCCAATAAAGGATTTATAGGATATGCACAAAAGATTGAACAGGAACACGGTATACTGAAGCCAGAGATTGAGCGATTTGGGAGCATCTTCATGAATTTAGAACAACAGTTGATTCAACGCCTGCAAGAGTTATCACCAGTTCATTTAGAAGTGGTAAACGAATCATCAGGTCATGGGGGCTATTTCCCGGGTAAAGAATCGCATTTTAAAGTGATTGTGGTCAGTGACGCGTTTGACGGCTTACGTTTGGTGCAACGTCATCAAAAAATATATGCGGCTGCCGGCGATTTGCTTGCACCAAGCCGTATTCATGCTCTCGCTATTCATGCTTTTGTTCCTTCAGAATGGCAAGGCCAAGCGACTCCAAGCCCTGAATGTGCACATGCGCCAAAAGCTGAATAAAAGGAAGATTAAACAATGGATATGCAGCTGACGGTAAAAATTGTGCATATGATTGCAGTGACCCTGTTGATGGGGGCAGTCATTGCACGTGGGTTTACTTTATTTGTTGGGGTGAAGGGCAATCAGCCCAATCCGGTCGCACGGAAATTTTTGGTGGCGTGGCAGCATCTTGCCATGACGATTATTATTTTGACCGGGTTGACCTCATTAGTGATCAAAAATTTTGAAGTACAATCGTGGTTTTATGCCAAGATCATCTTGTTTCTGGTGTTATTTTCTTCCTTGATCAAAGCCTATAAAAAAGATGACAGTATTTTATTGGCCCAACGTCGCGCGGGTCTGGTCATTGCTGTGGTGGCACTGATTGCCATTATTGGATTGGTAATGATTAAGCCGAATTTTGGTTGATTGTTAGACATAATTATTCTGGATGCAAGGCATGTAGGTTAAACTGCTCATAGATAACTATAAATGATAGGGGGTTCCCATGTTGATACGTGTGGTTTTTAATCAAAAAGGTGGGGTCGGCAAGTCCAGTATTGCGGTCAATTTGGCTGCAATTAGCGCACATCAGGGTTTGAAAACCTTGCTGATTGATCTCGATCCACAAGCCAATTCCAGTCAATATCTATTGGGGGATGATGCGACGTATACGGTGGATAAACCTGCGTTGGAACCCAATATTGAAAACTATTTTCAAGAAGTGCTGGGTGCAACCCAAAGCAAAGGACTGTTAAGCAATGCCATTGGTTCCATTTTGAAGAGCCGTGATAAAGGTCTGGAGCGTTATGTACATCAATCCCCTTTTAAAAATCTGGATGTGATTCCTGCAAGTCCCACTTTGGGGGCGCTGGCACATGCCTTAGAGTCAAAACATAAGATTTATAAATTGCGTGATGCCCTGCAACAACTGGAAGGGCAGTATGATCGGGTGTATATCGATACACCGCCTGCGTTTAACTTCTTTACCTTATCGGCGCTGATTGCAGCCAGTCGCGTGCTGATTCCTTTTGATTGTGACGTATTTTCAAAACGTGCATTGCAGACGCTAATAGAAAATGTCATCGAAACTCAGGATGATCATAATGGCCGTCTGGAAATTGAAGGAATTGTGGTCAATCAGTTTCAGGCACAGGCTAAATTACCGCGTGAAGTGGTACAACAGTTAAAAGATGAAAGCTTGCCTGTATTAGACAGTATGCTGCCGCCGTCGATTTTAATGAAGGAGTCCCATCTGAAAAATCAGCCTTTAATTCATTTGGCAACCGATCATAAATTGACGCAAGCCTATCAATCGTTGTTCAATGAAATTGAGCATATATAAGTATTGAGATTTCTCATGAAAACGATTTATTTAAGCCTCCTTTTGGGAAGTACGGTTTTATTGGGTGCATGTGCAACGACGGTGAAACCGAGTTATGTTTCTCCGACCCAGTATCAAGCGCTCAATTGCCAGCAATTGCAAAGTGAATATAACCGTATTCAGCAATATATCGACAATGGTGTGCAGGCACCAAAACGCACTGGCGTCGGTGTGGGTGTCGGTGTTGGCGGTGGTTGGGGTAGTCATGGCGGCTGGGGAATTGGACCTAGTGTTTCAGTCAATATGGGACAATCTTCAAATACTAAAAAAACTGAATTATCACGTTTATTGGGTGAACAGGAAGCGGTGGTTCAGGCGGCAAAATTCAAAAGCTGCCCAATTATTGTTCGTAATAAAGCTCAATAATTCATCAATTTATCACCCTGTTGTTGTGCTGTACCTGACAGCAGGGGGATAAAATATTAGCAAAATGTTTCAAGTTAAATAATTTTAATATCAACTAGTTATTGTTTTTTAATGTAATCTTTAAACGCATCAGGTGATGTTTTTTTATCGAGAAATACTTGTTATTTTTTATCGGTTTCATATAAGGTGTGCCCCATCAGGATGGTGATATCAGGTATGTATGATCGAGAGTTGGCTTTTTGTATTGGCAGTGATTGCGGTATTGATGATTCCGGGTCCAACCAATGCATTACTTGCAAGCTCGGCTTATCAACAAGGCATTGCTAAAACCAGCCTGTTTATTCCGGCAAAAATGCTTGGCTATTTTTATGCCATTAATTTGTGGGCATTACTTATTCATTTGTGTGATCCAGTATGGCCGAACTTTATTCATATCCTGCATTTTTGCAGCGCTATTTATGTGGGCTGGATGGCCTTCCATTTATGGAAAGCTTCAGATTTAGAAAAGCATAATCAACATCATCGTTCTATCCGACCGCGCCAACTGTTCTTTTCTACCTTTAAGAATCCTAAAGCCTTATTATTTGCTGCGGGTGTTTTACCGATTGAAACCTGGAGCAATCCCACCAATTTTATTTTAGTATTTGCAATGTTCAGTCTGGTCCTGTTACCTGCGGTGGTGTTCTGGATGTTTTTTGGGCGGGCAATGCTGGCGGGTCAGTCCAGGCAAATAAAAGCCGATCTGTTATATAAAGGATCGGCCATGTTACTGATTATGTGTATGTTACCCGTTGTTATTCGCTTCTTTTAAGGCGCCTTTTTGAGTTTCTGGCGAATAAAACCAATGATACCCGGCAAAACACTAATAATAATGATACCAAAAATCAGATGGGTAAAATTGTCTTTAACAATCGGCATATTGCCAAATAAATAGCCCAAAATTACAAAAGAACCCACCCAGCAAATGGCACCAATGACATTAAAACTTAGGAAATATTTATAATTCATGTGACCTGCACCTGCGACAAATGGGGCAAAGGTACGGGCAAAAGGAACAAAACGTGCGAAAATAATGGTTTTACCGCCATGTTTTTCAAAGAATTTTTGCGTATAGGTTAAATGCTTTTTATTAATGAAACGTGATTCAATTTCAAATACACGCGGACCAATAAATTTACCAATATGATAATTCAGCGTGTCGCCCAATACTGCCGCAGTAAACAGCAAAATGATCAGAATATAAGGATTCATTGCGCCTGTGGAAGCTGCTAACGCGCCTGCTGCAAACAGCAAGCTGTCACCCGGCAGAAAAGGCATCACCACCAAACCGGTTTCCACAAAAATAATCAAGAAAAGAATGGCATAAATCCACACGCCGTAATCGGTGATAAATTCGAGCAGATGGGCATCAACGTGTAAGATAAAATCAAGCAGTTCCATGGCGCTACAGACAGCAAAAATGTGCTGAAATCCTAGCAGTCTGGGGCATGAAAGTCAGTATCAAAAATAAAATTAATTGCGTTTTCATCTTTTCCTTTTTTTGCCACGATTTATCTTACAAATTATTTATTGATCCTGATTAAAACAGGCTTAGGATGAAAAGGTCATTAAAACAAAAAATCAAAAGGTGACCTCATGTTTAATCCGAATACTTCTATAAAAAATCTGCTGCAAGGTCCGCAGACCGATGCTTTTATTGCTCTGGTTGCACGTGTATTGATGGCTTATATTTTTCTGATGTCTGGCTGGATGAAAATCAATGCTTATGCTGCAACGGCCGGCTATATGGAATCTAAAGGTGTACCGGGCAGCCTGCTGCCTTTGAGTATCCTGGTCGTCGCTGGTGGTGGTCTGGCCTTGTTCTTTGGTTTCCAGGCCCGCTTGGCTGCCTTGGGACTGGCTATTTTTACCTTTATTTGCGGCTTTATTTTCCACGGTACTGGAACTCCAGATGATGCCATTCACCTGATGAAAAATATTGCCATGACTGGTGGACTATTGTTCCTGATGCTGCACGGTGCAGGAAAATTCAGTGTGGATGACATGCTAGAGAGACCCTCACCAGAATTGAGGAAAATAGAAGGCTGATTTTAGTCAGTACAAGTTTTTTTGTAATTACATAAAACCTGTGCACACTACATAAAAGCTGCGTACAAATTGCCCGTATTTTGTTTCAATAAAGATTGATGAAGCTACCATAGTGGAGTCATTCATGAAAAAAATGTTATGGGTAATTTTTGTCTCTGGTTCAATGTTTTCTACAGCATCCTGGGCGGGTAAAAGTGATCAGATGATCGTGAATGAAGCTGCCCAAAACGCGGTAACAATTGCAGAAGCAAAACAACTGGCAGATGAAACTGCAGTGACCTTGTCCGGAGTCATTGTCAAACGAATACGGGGCGATCATTTCGAACTGAAAGATGGTTCCGGTTCAATTGACATTGATGTAGATGATGATTTTTGGAAACCGATGGGCTTAAAGGCTGGTGATCAGGTGAAGGTGATGGGTGAAGTGGATACTCAAAGTGATCAATCCAGCAACATCGATGTCGTTAAAATAGAAAAACTGGTAAATCCAAAGGATAAATGGCTTTGGTATCATCAGAATTAAGCTGCAAGATTTGACTTAATAACCAAAGTCCTAGAGAGCATACGACAAGGTCTAGACAGATGAAGCAGGTTGATATCCATCATGATGAAATTGAAGGATATTCAAATCGTTAAAATAGAAAAATGGCAACATAAACAAGGCATCCGGATGGATGCCTTGTGGTGCCAGAAATATAATGCAATCAACGAATTGAAAGCCTTGTGCGAATAGTGTGCTTAATGCGCCGAAAAATGATAGAATGCAGCGCTTATTTCGTTTGCCTTGCATAGTTGTTTGTCATGACTACCAATACTCAAATCACTGAAGACCGCATCCTGATCCTGGATTTCGGTTCTCAATACAGTCAGCTTATTGCACGTCGTGTACGTGAAGCTGGTGTATATTCTGAAATGTATGCCTATGACATGTCTGAAGAAGACATTCGCGCATTTAAACCAAACGGTATCATCTTGTCGGGTGGTCCGGAAAGTGTTCATGAAGAAGGTAGTCCACGCGCACCTGAAGTTGTATTCAACTTGGGCGTACCTGTACTGGGTATTTGCTACGGCTTGCAAACCATGTCTGAACAGCTTGGCGGTAAAGTAGAGCCAGGTACCGTGCATGAATTTGGTTATGCTGCGGTTGATGTTTTAGTCCGTGACCAGCTTCTTGGTGATTTAAACGATGGCGAAAACAAACTCAATGTTTGGATGAGCCATGGTGATAAAGTCAGTGCAATTCCTGAAGGTTTCCAAGTGACTGCAAGTACACCAAGCTGTCCATTTGCAGCTGTAAGCGATGAAAAACGTCGTTTCTACGGTGTACAGTTCCATCCAGAAGTGACCCACACTGCTAAAGGTGCCGAGTTATTATCTAACTTTGTCCACAGCATTTGTGGATGTCGTAATCTTTGGAACTCTGAAAATATTATCGACTTGCGTGTTGAACAGTTACGTGAACAAATTGGCGATCAAAAAGTATTGCTTGGTCTTTCAGGTGGCGTAGATTCATCTGTAGTGGCAGCTTTGCTACATAAAGCGATTGGCGATCAATTGACTTGCGTATTTGTAGACAACGGTTTACTTCGTTTGAATGAAGGCGAGCAAGTGATGGACATGTTTGCCAAAAACATGGGTATCCGCGTGATTCGTGCCGATGCTGAAGATCGTTTCTTGTCTGCGCTTGCAGGTGAAGTTGATCCTGAGAAAAAACGTAAAATCATTGGTCGTGAATTCATTGAAGTCTTTGCTGAAGAAGCACGTAAGCTTGATGGCGTAAACTTCCTTGCTCAAGGTACGATTTACCCAGACGTGATTGAATCTGCTGCAACCAAAAATGGTAAGGCACACGTAATTAAATCACACCACAACGTGGGTGGTTTACCGGAAGATTTAGCCTTTGAATTGGTTGAGCCAATTCGTGACTTGTTTAAAGATGAAGTACGTCGTTTAGGTACCACTTTAGGTTTGCCACACGAAATGCTTTATCGTCATCCATTCCCGGGTCCAGGTTTGGGCGTGCGTATTTTGGGTGAAGTGAAAAAAGAATATGCCGATATTCTTCGTTTGGCTGATGACATTTTCATGCAAGAACTTCGTGCCAGCGGTTGGTATGACAAAACTGCGCAAGCCTTCGCTGTATTCCAACCGGTTAAATCTGTAGGTGTGGTAGGTGATGGCCGTCGTTATGCATGGGTGATTGCACTTCGTGCCGTTGAAACTGTTGACTTTATGACAGCACGTTTTGCGCATCTTCCATATGAATTGGTAGACAAGATTTCGACTCGTATCATGAACGAAATCAAAGATGTTTCACGTGTGGTTTATGACGTGTCATCTAAGCCACCAGCAACGATTGAATGGGAGTAACTTTCAGCATAGCTGAAAGTCTTGCGAGGTGACAAAGCAGTGCTTTGTTATTTCACCTCTCAGGGTTTCAGGAAGCATTGCTTCCTGCCTAAATTACGCCATGAGCAAAATTAAAAGCATTGCTTTGAATTTTGTGCAAGATGCGCACGGCAGTTTAGGAACCTAGAATTATTCAAATAAAAAAAGAGCGCTTAGGCGCTCTTTTTTTATATTTAAAAAAATTAATCTTTGGAGAATAGGCATAAATATTTTGAGCCACTAAATTCGGCTTGAGTGTGCAAGTCGAGTGAAGTTTTCATATTTATAAAATCGCCCAAAATCGTTTCGATGAGGATAATTTTTAATTATTCATGGGTATAAATCGCCACCTGATTGCGTCCATTTTTCTTGGCTTGGTAGAGTGCAATATCGGCATTTTTAATCAGCAGGTTTAAATCACTTTGATTCGGCTGCAGTTGAGATACTCCAATCGACACACTGAAATTAAAGAAGCACTTATCTTTAACACAAATTTGATGGCTTTCAATTTTTTGACATAAGCGGTTGGCAATGTTCATCGCATCTTCCAGTGTGGTATCGGGTAGCAAAGCAATAAATTCTTCCCCCCCAAAACGGGCCAGTACATCGCTATGACGCATTTCCCGGCGAGTAATATCAGCTAGTACCTTCAGCACTTCATCTCCCACATCATGACCATAGGTATCATTAATATTCTTAAAAAAGTCGATATCAAACATCAACAAGCAGGTCAAATTATATTTGGGCCATTGCTGTATGCTCTGTTCGGCCAATTGTAAAAATTGTCGGCGGTTATACAGCTGGGTCAGTTCATCCGTATGCGCCATTTCAGTTAAGGTGTAATAGTTCCAGTCATTGAGTAACACCCGCAAAAAATTACGTTTTGAATTTAATGTGTTATTCCAGCTGATATACATGCTGAGCAATAAAACCGGCGCGTAAATGAGTGAAAATAAAATCAGTTCCTGGACGCTGACTAACCTGAATACGCCATTAAAAATCACCGCACTAATCAGCAGGGAACTAAAAATGGAATTACGAAAAGATACTTGTATGCATAAATTGCCCAATAAAATAAAAATGATGCTGGCGTAGAGATACGTATTCACAACGGGACTATGTGATAAATACAGTAGTTCAAGCCATATTGCTGCTGCAGCTGCAACAGAAGCCGGTAGCAGGCTATCCAGAATTTTAATATTCTTGCAGTAGCGGAAAGCCAGCCAGTTGACCAATATGGCCAAGACCACAAGACTGAGCCTTGCAATACCGGAAAGCATGCCAATCTCGGGTAATAAAATCCAATCGACAAAGAAATAGCTTAAAAAAGTCAGTTGACCAATAAAATTGACACATTTTAAAAATTGGCGTTGGTGCTTATTTTGATAGTCCAGATAGTATTGTTGAAATTGCTCCGGAATACAGGTTCTAGGATGTTCTAATTGTTGTTTTATCTGTTTTTTATTGTCGAGTGTACACAGCTGCTTGGGTAAAATTGCAGATCCGACATTTGAATATGTATTTTCATTGTCCCCAATATGATTATGTTCTTGATTGTCGGGGTAATGATAATTTTCCTGCTGTCCTTGGGACATGATTATCCTCTTCTATAGCAAGATTGGTCAGAAGGAAATAGTAAGCTGAGGAAAAATATCTGTATACAGAAGACTCGGTAAGTCGTCGTTATAATTGTGACAAAAAATTTTTTTCCTATAAAATTCATATGAATAGGGTGCAAATAGCCAATAACTTATCGCGTTTAAGCCTTGTTTTATGAAGAAAATTTCAAAAATAATATTGTCCTATACTTGGTATTCAGCGTATTAACTTAGCTATAGGCTGAATGACGAAGAATCTATATGATTTATGACAATAGCTTAAAACTTACAACAACAGTCGAGTTCATGAAATTCAGGATAGTCATATGACCAATAGCAGCTATACAGAGCTTTCCAATTCGGACGATTGTGAAAAATACATAAATCAGTTTATTCAGGAATTCCCTTTGCGTAGTGCAGAAATTGGACAGGGCACCGTGATTAAGCGCGCCTTGCCCAGTCGGCATAAGCGTTTAATTGGGGCCTGGTGCTTTCTGGATCATGCCGGTCCGGTAGTTTTCCCTCAAGGTGATGGACTAGATGTCGGACCGCATCCACATATCGGTTTGCAGACTTTTACCTGGATGATTGAAGGCACCATGATGCATACCGACAGTCTGGGCACAAAGCAGCTGATTCGCCCCAAACAGGTCAATTTAATGACTGCAGGTTATGGGATATCGCATACTGAAGTGGCACCGGAAAGTGAAACCCATATGCATGCTGCCCAGCTCTGGATTGCTTTGCCGGATGACAAGATCAATATGGCGCCGCGTTTCGATCATTATCCCGAATTGCCAGTGGTGGAAAGAGATCAGGTTGAATTTACCGTATTGGTGGGGGAGTTCTTACAAACCCGGTCGCCGGTTGCAGTCCATAGCGAGTTGCTGGGTGTAGATTTAACTGCACAGGAATCCACGACTACCCGAATTCAACTGAATCCAAAATTTGAATATGGTTTTATGACACTTGGGGGTGCTGCTGAAGTCAATGGTCATGAACTGACTGAAGACAATATGGTCGTGCTGGAGCCTGGCATGACTGAAATCGAAATCCGGTTGCATAAAGGCAGTCGTGTACTGCTGTTGGGTGGTGAACCTTTTGAGTCACCGATATTACTGTGGTGGAACTTTGTCGGGCGGACTCAGGAAGAGCTTTGCCAAGCCCGTGACCACTGGATAAATCAGGATGACCGTTTTGGTACGATTCCTGACTATCCGGGACCCCGCCTGGAAGCACCCGCATTTCCCGATAAAATGCGTGCCTCAAAATAACAATAAAATTTAGGATTTTTGAATATGGCAATTATTGCAAATGCAGAAGTACAGAGCCTGGCTGAACCCTGGTCAGGCGAAGTGAAAAGCGGAAAACACCAGTTTATTACCGACAAACCCGAATTTTTTGGCGGGCAGGATCTGGGTCCTGCACCTTATGATTTGATTTGTTCAGGCCTGATTTCTTGCACCATGATTACCTTGCGCATGTATGCCAGTCATAAAGGCATAGAGCTCGGTCAATTTTCCGTAGAAGCCGATTTTAATGCCAATAAGGAAGGCAAAGAATGGATGGAGCGTCGCTTGTCCTTTGCACAGCCATTATCGGATGAACTAAAACAAAAAATTTTAGACATCAGCAGTAAAACGCCAGTCACCAAGACACTGTTACGCAGTCTGGAAATTAACACGGTTCTGCTTTAAATATATGACCCGATAGCCATGACATTGTGTGCAAAGCAAAATGTCATTTTTCAAGCCGCTCGGTCATGATCAAAATATAAAAATAGAGGTCAAAAAATAATGATTACATTGCACCATTTAGATCAGTCTCGTTCTTTTAGAGTTTTATGGGCTTTGGAAGAACTGGCTCAAGATTATCAGGTGAAGTTTTATAAACGTTTACCTACTTTGGCTGCACCGCCTGAATTAAAATTGGTTCATCCTTTAGCTAAAGCACCGATCTTGACTGATGAGGAACAAACCATTGTTGAATCGGCAGTGATTTTGCAACATCTGCAGGAAAGCTATGATACAGCGCAGAAATTTAAACCGAAGGCCAAAAAAGATCAGCAACAATACCGTTACTGGATGCACTATGCCGAAGGTTCATTAATGCCGTTATTGCTGATGCAACTGGTGATGAACAATGTCCCGAAACGTGTGCCTTGGCTGATTAAACCAGTCGCACACAAAATTACTGCGGGCGTGAAGGCGGGATTTATTCATCCGCGTTTAAAAGAGCATATTGCTTATCTGGAAGATTACTTATCCAAGCATGAATATTTTGCCGGAACATTTTCTTTTGCCGATATTCAGATGTGGTTTCCACTCGATGCCATTCAATCCAGAACATCCGGTTCATATCCACATATAACCAAGTATCTGAAACGTCTTGAGGAACGACCTGCCTTTCAGAGAGCCAGGTTTAAAGAACAAAACCTGATTTAATATAGACAGGTGGACTGCTTTAAATCAGGGTAGAACGGGGATATTTAGTTGGGTTTGTAAAGGCGCTCTTTAGGGAAAATGACTTTAAAGGTGGAGCCTTCGTTCTCTTTGGATTCAATTTCCAGATGGGCGCCGTGTTGCATTAACACATGTTTGACAATCGCCAGACCTAAGCCGGTGCCACCGGTTTGACGGCTACGCGCGCTATCAACACGATAAAAACGCTCGGTTAAACGTGGCAAGTGTTTGGGGTCAATCCCGATCCCGGTATCTTGCACAGTAAAGATGCCGTGTTCGCCATCATCATGCCATCCTATAGTGATGGTTCCGCCTTTAGGAGTGTACTTAATGGCATTGGTAATCAGGTTGCTAAAGGCACTGGATAGCTCAGTCTCGGAACCGATCAGGTCACAATGGCTGTCAATGTCGAGGTTGAGCGCATGGTGATAGTCGACATTATAGGCCTGCGCATCATCAAACAGCTGGTTCATCAGACTTGGCATTTCAATAATCTGGTTTTTAGCGATTTTTTTGTCATTTTCCAAACGCGACAATAGCAATAAATCATTCACCAGGGCATTCATGCGTTTGGTTTGCGCCTGCATCTGGTCGAAGGCACGTTTCCAGCGCGGATTTAAATCTTCCTGATCGGTAAAGGTTTCAATATAACCGCTAAGGACCGTAAGCGGCGTACGTAATTCATGGGAAATATTGTCGACAAAATCTGTGCGCATTTGTTCCAGATTATGCATGCGGGTCACGTCATAAGCGACCAAGAGGCGGCTTTCCCCACCAAAGCGGGTCATTTTGACTTGTACATAATGGTCTTCAAAGGCGGAAGATTTCATTTTCAGGCCATCGGGTGCCTCGTCAATATGGTTAAAATATTCAATAAAACTGGGCTGGCGCAGAATGGTTAAAATATTGCGACCGCGATCCAGCGGCTGAATACCGAGTAATTTTTCTGCAGCCGGATTCCACCATTCAATTTGGTGCAGTTCATCAATCAGCACCACCGCTTCAGCTAGCGCCACCAGTGAAGATTGTGCCCGATCAATCAGGCCGACCATTTCTGCCTGGACAATACGCTCCTGACGCTGGGAACGGTACACATTAAACAGCAAGGCTCCCCAGATGCCATTTAAACTGGGCGGAACATCATAAGGACGGTTGGAAATCCATTCATTGACTAGATACAGCGAACGCAATTGCAAGGCAAAAAATACTGCAAAGGCGATGAGAATAAAAATCCAGAAATACCCAATCCCTAAACCGATTAAACCCGCAATCAGCAATAAAAAGGTGAGCTGACGTAAATCTTGCTTGGCAAAAGTCCATAGACTGCTGTAACGAAAATGTTTATGTTCTCGTGCAAGTTCCGGGACGGGGTAGGGTTCATACATATAATTCAGTTGACCTAAACGACGACTAACCTAAAGCGACATCTGCGCGGGTAGAAAAACGGTAACCTGTACCACGAACCGTTTGTACATAACGGTCTGCGCCAAACGGTTCCAGTACTTTACGCAAGCGACGGATATGTACATCAATGGTACGGTCTTCAATATATACGTTACCACCCCAGACCTGGTCCAGCAATTGAGCACGGGTATAGGCGCGTTCCGGATGCGTCATGAAAAAGGCCAATAAACGGTATTCTGTAGGTCCCATCTCTAAAATATTCTGACCATGACTGACCCGCTGACTCACCGGATCCAGCACCAGACCATTGGCATCAATGGTTTTTTCACCGCTGAGGGCATTGGCACGGCGTAACACGGCTTTAATGCGGGAAACCAGTTCACGAGTAGAAAATGGTTTGGTCATGTAGTCATCTGCACCGGCATCCAGACCTTGTACCTTATGGTCTTCTTCAGCGCGGGCTGTGAGCATGATCACGGGAATTTCTGACAAGGTTTCATCACGTTTCAGACGGCGGCACAGATCTACACCGCTGACGCCACCCGGTAACATCCAATCGAGTAAAATAAGCACAGGACGTTGGTCCACAATCATTTGATGGGCCTGTTTGGCATCTTCAGCCTGTAGGCATTGGAAGCCCGCCATATCCAGCGAGGTATGGATCATCTCCCGGATCGGAAGCTCATCATCGACGATTAATATATAGTCATCTTTCACAGCGCAATACCCTATTTCACGTAAACGGTGGACCGTTTTATATTTATGACAGGCTTATTACAAAGATTAATTATGACAGTATCATTGCAGAATAGGTAGTCCGGCTGAATTTCGCAAAAAATTGTCACATTTTTGATAAGATACAATCAAGAATTTAAAATAAATCAGTTAGATAAATATATTAAATTCAAGGTGTTGAGTATTTTTTTGACAGTTTGGTGGCAAGGGCTGTGCTGGAATCATATTTTTTCTTTTTTCGAAAAAGTATCAAGCAGCGATAAAAAAACGATACTGCAAGAAGACAGTACCTCCTCTATGGAGAGCTTGAAACCACTGACCACCCAGCGGATGGCGATTTGCGTGACATAGCCATTTAAACCGGTCGAAATCATCGAAATTTCACGTTCAGAGCGGTTGATGTTCGGCATCATCAGCATTACAAAGGCATGAATCATACGGTCAAAACGCGACATGGTTTCATGGATGGTGGCCTGGTTATGCAGTTCCTGAACCAGCATGGCATCAATATAAATAATCCGCGCCATACCCGGATTGTCTTTCAAGGTGGTGAGTAGGGCAGTTAAACCGGCTTCGATCATTTTTCGTGGATCGGTCGAGGCCTGCATAATCGCCTGTGTGACATTGTGCTGCAACTGATCAATCAGCTTTAAGAAGATGGTCTGAAAGAGTTCATCACTTTTCTTAAAGGATTCATAGAAATAGCGTTCGGTTAATTTGGCTTCATTACAAATATCTTTCACAGTTACCGCAAAAAAACCATGCGTGCCATAAGCCTCAATCCCGGCTTCAATCAGTTTTTCACGACGTGCCTGTTTACGTTCGGTTAAAGACATGCCTTTAAATTGACGTTCTTTGATTTTTGCCGGTTTATTTTGATTTTCTTCGAGATTTTTGTGCTGATCAGTCATAAATGTCGTGTGCCGAATGAAATCGAGATTTTGCCTTATATTAACAATAATTTATCTTTAGACCTATGTTTAAAACAAAGCTGCAGCTTTTCCAGTACAGGGAGGAATAGACGATATATTATATTGACAATGGTTATTGTCAAAATTATATTAAATGGATGAACTGCAATCTTCCAGACAGAAAAACAATCGAGATGTTTAGATGGATGATTCAGCAAGCTGAATAAGGATAGCTCATGAAAAATTTTAAAAATAAAGTCGCAGCCATTACTGGTGCAGGGTCGGGTATTGGGCAGCAATTGGCCGTACTTTTGGCCAAGCAAGGCTGCCATTTGTCTTTAAGTGATGTCAATGAACAGGGTTTGGCGAAAACAGTTGAACTGGTCAAAGACAGTCATGTCCGTGTGACAATAAAAAAAGTCAATGTGGCCAAACTGGAAGAAGTGCGCGCCTGGGCTGCTGAAACTGTTCAGGATCATGGTTCAGTCAACATGATTTTTAACAATGCCGGTGTGGCATTGGGTTCAACAGTGGAAGGGGCGAGTTACGAAGAACTGGAATGGATTGTGAATATTAATTTCTGGGGCGTGGTGTATGGCACCAAAGAGTTCCTGCCTTTAATCAAACAATCGGGTGAAGGTCATATTATCAATATTTCCAGCCTGTTTGGTCTAACCGCACAGCCGACCCAGTCTGCCTATAACGCGACCAAGTTTGCGGTGCGCGGTTTTACTGAATCCTTGCGGCAGGAACTGGACCTGGAAAACTGTGGCGTGAGTGCACTCTGTGTACATCCGGGCGGTATTCGTACCAATATTGCCAATGCGGCAAAAATGAATGACAGTATTCGAAGCTTAGGCATGCATCCGGAAAAATCGGCCAGGTCATTCAATAAATTATTACGTTGCCCACCTGAAGAAGCTGCCCGCCAAATTTTGGAAGCGGTACAAAAAGACAAGCGCCGTCTACTGATTGGCAACGATGCCAAAACCCTGGATTTAATCCAGCGCATTTTGCCAACCGGTTATCAGCGTGTTACAGCATTTGCTACCAAATTTAGCAATAAAGGCAAAAAATCTGCTTAAAACAACACGCTTTAAAAAACCCGCGATTGGCGGGTTTTTTTATGTCTTAAAATTCAAGTTTTCGAATATCCAAAAAAATTTTTGTTAAGTTTTAACCCATCAATTGAAGTGATAGGAGAGACTCAGAAATAACTTTATATCTAAAAATAAGAAATAAAAATAAAAAAACCAGCTGAATTTAAATAAGCAAGTGTTGAATTATCAACACACATATCGCGTTAAAACCAACATATTTGGTTGGGATAATTTTAATAAATATTTATAAAACAATAACTTAAAATGTTGGCACGCTTGTTGTAATAACAGGGAGGTGTAATGATAAGAAATTAGGGAATCCTCATGACAGTTTTAAAAGATTTAAAGGCAAAACAATCGCGTGCTGCTCAAGTGCGTTCTCAGCTTGATTATCCGGTGATTGATACGGATATCCATACCAATGCCTACAGTCCTGCACTTGAAGACTATATTGCGCAGTATGGTGGTTCACGTGTGGTCGATGTATTTCGTAGCCATTTAAAAAGTAATGGTTTAAACGCATTAGCTGCAGAGTGGTACAACGCCAGCCCAGAAGAACGTAAAAACCGTCGTCTATTCCGTCCGCCATTTTGGGCACTCCCTTCAGAAAATACCTATGACTTGGCAACGGTTGCCTTACCGGGCTTATTGTATGAGCGTCTAGAAGAACTCGGTACGGACTATGCTGTGCTCTATCCAAACCTGTCTTTATTTCCAATTAATTCATCTAATGATGACCTGCGTTTGTCCTTAACTCGTGCGATTAACCATTTCCATGCCGACATCTATAAGCCTTATGCCGACCGTCTGACGCCAGTGGCTGCGATTCCGCTGAATACGCCACAAGAAGGGATTGAGGAACTGGAGTTTGCACAAAAGTTGGGATTAAAAGCTGCACTCATTCCGGGAGTCGTCCGTCGTCCAATTAAAGCCGTGGCAGATCGTTATCCTGAAGATACAGACCTGCGTCGTTATGCTTACTGGTTAGATTTCTTCGGCATTGACAGTGAATATGACTACGACCCGTTCTGGCAAAAGAGTGTGGATTTGGGGATTAACCTGTCGACGCACTCGGGCAGTCAAAGCTGGGTGGCACGTAATTCACCAAGCAATTATATGTTCAACCACATTAACCACTTTGCCGATGCCTCTGAAGCATTGGCCAAAGCCTTGTTTTTTGGCGGTGTCACTGAACGTATTCCACAGCTTCGTATTGCCTTGTTAGAAGCGGGCGCTGCCTGGGGGCAAAACGTCTTGACCCATCTGGTTGACCGTTTTGAAAAACGCGGTAATGAACATGTGCAACAGTACAACCCGGAACGACTAAATCGGGAATTGGCGCTAGAGCTGTATCGTCAGTATGGGCATACCTTATATCAAGGTCGTGAACTGAATGAAGCCGAGATTATCGAGAGTTTATTTGGTGTGGCTTCAACTTCACGTTTCCAGACGCAAAATCCAGCTGAAATAAATGATTTTGCCTTGGCCAAAATACAAAACAAACAAGACATCTGGGATCGTTGGGTACCGAACTTCTACTTTGGCAATGAAGCGGATGACCGCACGATCGTGGGTGCATTGAATCCAAAGGGCAATCCATTTGGTCAGAAAATTAATGCCCTGTATTCCTCAGATTCTGGCCATTGGGATGTGCCGGAATTAACTGAGCCTTTGGCAGAAACTTGGGACTTGGTCCAAGAGGGTGCGATTACGGCAGAAGACTTTAAGGCCCTGGTGTTTACCAACCCATACCAATTCTATACCGCCAATAATCCGGACTTCTTCAAGGGCACGCAAGTTGAACACAAACTGAAAAACAATCAGGCCGCTTAAACCTAACTACTCGGAAAATTGAAACAACCTCATGCCTTTGGCATGGGGTAGGGGAAATTTTGTATTTAAAACAATAGATGAAGTGAATGTAACAATGAGAAAGACGAGTTTAACTGTTGCGATTGGATTTATTCTGACGACGACATCGAGTTTTAGCTTTGCCCAGGATGCCACTCTCAACAAGCAATTGGAGGGACTCAAAAAGCAGATTGAAGTTTTACAACAGCGTTTAAATGCAGTGGAAGTGCAAAGTTCGACATCCACAAAAAAAGCAGTTGTTCCAACCACTGTGAATGCAGATAACAGCGAAGTGCCGACGGATCAAGACAGCGCAACTGGTGAAGAGACCGTAACGGCTGAAGCGACCCCCGCAACATCCGACGATATTGAAGGTTTGCGTGCCGATATTGAAAACTATAAATATGACCAGTCTCGTCAGTACGAACGTCAAACCGTGAAGTCGACCCGCGATACAACTTTATTCGGTACGGTGCAACTGCGTGCCAATGTGCAGGACAATAACACTGCACCCAATACGCCTAAATCGAGCTTTGATGTGGGTACGGCATTGCTGGGCGTGCGCGGTAACTTATTTAAAGATTATAACGAAGGAAAAAACCTCGATTACCAGGCTTCTTTTGGTTATTCAAAACGTAATGATGGCAGCAACAACAGTAACTTTAACTTGCTGGATGCCTACCTGCGCTATCACGTATTTTCCACCAATGGCGGTGCAGAAGTTCCCAGGCTGAACCTGACTTTGGGTCAACAACTCTTGCCATTCGGCTTGGATGTGCAATCTCCGGAAGATTTACGCCCCACCATCAGCACTGCAACTGCACCGACGTATTTGGGGTTGTTTACCCGTCAAAATGGCTTGATTGTGCGTGGCGATGTCAAGCCATTCGTGGACTATGGCGCGAACTATCGTGCACCGTTGTTTGAATACGCGCTTGGGGTGACCAACGGTAATGGCAGTAACAAGACCGATGACAACAATAGCAAAGATTATATCGGTCGCGTGGCATTTACCTTACCTGTGGATTATGCCAGCTGGCTTCGCGAGCTGAAATTCGGTGCTTCCTATATTAAAGGCGAAGCAAAGTTATCCGGTTCAGGCATTAGCGACAACAAAGCCAAACGAGATCGTCTGGGTTTTGACCTGTATTACAACCACGCACCCTTTGGCGTGACTTATGAGTATCTGCAAGGCAAAACCGATTACATCGATACGACTGTACCTGCCATAAAAGAAGCCAAAGCAGAAGGTCATACCGTCACTGCATTCTATACCTTGGGTGACCAGTTCTATAACAGCATTAAATCCAATGCCAAG
Organism: Acinetobacter sp. BSP-28; assembly: GCF_044130285.1. NCBI lineage: Bacteria > Pseudomonadati > Pseudomonadota > Gammaproteobacteria > Moraxellales > Moraxellaceae > Acinetobacter > Acinetobacter sp. BSP-28. The sequence goes on along the minus strand of NZ_JBIQOB010000009.1, from coordinate 50,456 downwards.
TTTGATGATTTCTGGCCGAAATCGGTTCAGGGTTACTACCGTTACGACAGCTATAACCCGAATAAAAATCAGAAAGATTATCTCGATAGTGCAAGTGGCCGTATAGGTGAATATGACATTCATTCACTTGGCTTAAACCTGTTTTTTGCCCAGACCACCAAATTCCAGTTACAGCTCAATCATTACATCTATGACATTGAGACTGCCACACAAAAAGACACCAACGAATTGCAGGCGCAATTCCAGTACACCTTTTAATTTTGATTGTTAAGGAACAGATTTAATGAAACTTTTTTCTAAAAAAATTGCGGCAACATTTCTAGCCCTCTCCGCATTCGGTTTAAGTTTACACATCCATGCCGCCAACCCGAAAGAAATCCGCATTTCTATGTCGGGTGCCGGTGAAGGCGGTAAGCCAAAAACAGGCGGGAGCTTTGTTGCTTCAGCGCATTTACGTGGTGTGTTGGAACAGGAATTTAAGAAAGATGGCATTGCAGTGAAATGGTTATTCTTTCCGGGTGCAGGACCTGCCACCAATGAAGCCTTAGCCAACGGTAAAGTCGATTTTGCTTTACATGGGGACTTGCCGTCATTGGTGGGTCGTTCAACGGGCCTTAAAACCAAGGTGCTATTTTCAACTGGCCGCTTTGGCCCAACCTATGTGGTTGTTCCAGCAGGTTCAAATGCCAAGTCATTTGCAGACTTAAAGGGCAAGAAGTTTTCAATCTTTAAAGGGACAAACCAACAGATCGTTTTTAACCGTGTTCTGGCTAAATATGGCTTTACTGAGCGTGACTTACGCGTGATTTCACAAGATGGCTACTCCGCACGTACAGCACTGGCCACCGGAGATATTGATGCCGCGATTACTTCACCCTTTAGTCTGGTTTCACGTGGAGTCGCAAAGAACTTAATTGAAATTAAAGATCCGAAAGTTGCCCCACTGGCACATTTTTGGGTAACTGAAAGTTTTGAAAAACAGTATCCAGAAGTGACGCAACGTGTAGTCACCACGCTGATCAAACAGGCGAAATGGAGCTCTGAAGAAGCCAACCGTGTCAGCCAATATAAGCTGTGGTCACAAAGCGGTATTCCACTGGTCGATTACAAAAAAACCTGGGATGGCTGGAACCTGAAAGACCGTACTTCGCCATTACTGGACGAGTTTCATCGTGCACAAATTGACAGCGCATTAAAAATTGCCAAAGATGCAAAACTCATCCGCCGCGATGTCGATACCAAAACCTGGTATGAGCCTAAGTATTTAAACAATGCCTTGAAAGAACTGAATTTACAGAACTATTGGCGTGCATTTAATGCCAATGGTCAGCCGAAATAATTCAGGAACCTGGTTATGAATCCGATTGAAAGCAATGTTGTCCTTAGCCCCCTGAGTGCAAAATTCATGGGCAGTTTTGTACTTTTGACCATTATTGCCGGTTTGGGCGTCGGTGTTGCCCGTATTTTGATCTCATTGTACGCCGTGCAGCTCGAAGCAACAGAGCTTCAGTTGGGACTGATTGCAGCAGCGCAAAGTGCAGGTATTCTGCTGATGGCGCTGCCCATTGGGGTCATGGTGCAACGTCTCGGTTCACTGAAAGTTTTTAGTCTTGGCAGTGTCATGGGGGCAGTTTTATATGCTCTCACCCCACTGCAGGAGAGTGCCTGGTATTTACTGGCATTGACTGCCTTGGTGAGCTTTATTTTACCGATGCGCTTTGTCTCGATTAATACCGTTTTCCTGAGTAATTTAAAGCGTCTTGGGCCAGCCAAAGCAGGCTGGTTCCGAGGTTCACACATGATGGGATTTTTCCTGATCGCCCCGGCTTTAACCGTCTTGCTGATTCAGCAGTTTGGTTATAGCAGCAGTTTTTACTGTGTTGCCTTGATGTTTCTTGCCACGCTATTTTTTGCCCCGTTTTGCTTTCAGCAAGTGCCTCAGACTGCCACCAATGCGCCTCACTTTCAATGGCGAGATGTGGTTGCCCCACTGGCATTACTGAAAACCCATGCTGCCTTACGTATGGTCTGCGCTTTAGAGTTTTTAAGCAGTCTGGCGAATAACTATTTTGGCTTTTTTATTGTCGTTATCGCCATTCAAAGCTTCTCTATGGCTGAATCGGCGGCAGTCATGTTGTTGACGACCCAAGGCCTGGTTTTTGTCGGTTCCTTATTTACCCTGGGCGGTTGGGCCGAACTGATTGGCTACCCGAAATTTTACTGGATCGGACTGAGCTTAATGGGCAGTGCCTTACTGATTTTGGCCATCACGCCGATTACATTCTGGATGTGGCCGGCATCGCTGATGCTGGGTCTCGGTTTGGGCATGCTGCACATTGCCAACTTTATGGCATTTGCCAGGGTGGGCGAACAAACCGCAATGGCAAAAATTTCGCCGATTGTGGCGCTGGTTGGCCCAGCCGGTGGCTTGTTTGGCGGCTTTTTAGGGGCTGCATTGGGTGCCAGTGTAGGCTTGCAAAACCTGTTTTTCCCGATTGGTCTGGCCTTTATCGGACTGATTTTATTGATCTCTCGTGATCAGGCATTTATCTCTTTTTTAAAGCCTGATGATTCACAACAACCAGCAGAAGGACAAGAATCATGAGCCTTACGAATGTAAGCACACATTCGGTACAGTGGCAAAGTTACCGTAGTGCATTTGAATTTTTTAAGAAATACCTGAAAGTAACCTTGCAATTGGCTTGTGGTCTGCTGCTACCGGTGTTGTTTTTGGCGGTATGGCATGTGGCAACCGTGCAGCAGTGGTTGCCAGAGCAAATTTTGCCCGCGCCACAATTGGTGTGGAGTACCAGCGTTGAACTTTGGCAGTCTGGCGATTTGCAATTCCACTTTGCCACCAGTGCCAAACGTATTTTCTGGAGCGTGGCTTTAGGGGTGAGCGTAGGCTTAAGTTTGGGGATCTGGTTTGCATTATCACAGCGTGCGCAGCGTTTTGTCTTGCCGAGTATTCATTTACTGACGCAATTCCCGATTATTGGCTGGATTCCACTGCTGATGATTTTCCTGGGCATTGATGAAGCCTTGAAGATCGTTGCGATCTCATTAGCCGTGGTTTCACCGGTACTGATTGCGACCTTTAAAGGCATTCAACATGTGCCAAGCCGTTTACTGGAAGTGGCACAGGTCTATCAATTTTCCAAACTTCAGACTTTTTCAAAAGTGATTTTACCTGCCAGCCTCCCTGCGATTATTAGTGGTCTACGCCAAGGCGTGATGCAGGCCTGGTTGGCCTTGGTGTTTGTGGAATTACTGGCAAGCAGTGAAGGCATTGGCTTCCTGATGGTGTGGGGACGTCAACTGATGCAGATGGATATTATTTTCATGGGCATTATTTTAATTGGCATCACCGGTTTTGTTCTGGACAGTGGTTTGGCTGCCTTTGAACGCCTTGCTCGTTTTTATGCAACACGGGTAGGGGGTTAATCATGTCAGAACTCAGTCTTGAAAAATCAGCCATCCGTGTAAATTCGGGTGTAGAAAAAAGCATTAAAGTGTTGCAAGCCTTGATTTTACCCCTCGCCTTTATTGCACTCTGGGCTGTGGCGTCCGCTTTACAGTGGCTGGATGCCAAACTGATTCCATCCCCCTTGACGGTATTCAACGGGGCAATTCAGAGCTTTAGCCAAGCCGAATTTTGGCAGGGTTTTGTGGCGAGTTTAAGTCGTAATTTTGTCGGCTATGCCATTGGTGCAATACTCGGTGTTGCCTTTGGTGTGGCTTTAGGGACTACACGCTGGATCAACTGGTTATTTGCACCCGGTTTTAACGTATTGCGTCAGGTTTCACTGTTTGCCTGGTTACCATTGATCTCGACCTTTTTGGGTTATGGCAACGGCGCGAAAATTTTATTTATCAGCCTTTCGGTGTTCTATCCCGTGGCACTGCATAGCCTTGAAGGCGTGAGCAGCATCAGTGCGAAATACAGTGAAGTGGCAAGAGTCTATCAATTTCCAAAACTGTATACCTACCGCAAGCTGATTTTACCGGCAGCCAGTCCACAGATTTTTGTCGGTCTGCAACTGGGCTTGATTTTTGCCTGGCTGGCAACCGTAGGTTCAGAATTTCTTTTGGCAAATTATGGCGTTGGACTGGGTAATCTGGTCATTCGTGGTCGTGAGCAGTTTAATGTGTCCTTGATTATTTTAGGCATGCTGAGCATTGGTTTTATCGGGGTGATTTTAAACAGCATCCTTGTCCGCATAGAACGAAAAGTCCTGCGCTGGCAGCAGCGCAGTTAGGAGAAATAACAATGAAAATACTTCCTAAATTTTGGCAAAAAGCGGTCTTGGCTGCCGTGATCGGTGCAAGTGTCGTTGCAGGCTGTAGTACACAACAGCTGGAAAAAAATCCTGCCGCAGCAGTAACAAATTTGCGTTACCAAAGTTATCCCGGTCTGGTGTCCTTGCCTGAACTGGCACAAGACTTGGGTTACCTGGGCAAAATTAAACTGGATTATGTCGGCACGGTACAGGGTGGTCCGCAAGACCTGCTCACGCTGGTTGCAGGCGATGTCGATTTTGCCTCGGCCTTTAATGGGGCGGTGGTGAAAGTGATTGCTGCAGGTCTGGATGTTGTACCGGTTGTTGCCTCTTATGGCAGTGATGCGGAAATGAATGTGGGTTTCTATGTACTGGAAAATAGCCCGATTCGTAGCGCACGCGATTTTATTGGTAAAAAAGTCGCGGTAAATGCCTTTGGCGCACATTATGAATTTATCGTGAAAGATTATTTACTGCGTCATGGTTTAACCGAAAAAGAAATCCGTGAGGTGGAGCTGATTGTCTTGCCGCCAATCAGTGCCGAGCAAGCCTTACGCAATGGGCAAATTGATATTGCCGTGTTCTCGGGCATTTTGGAAAAACGCGCACTCAAGAGCGGTGGGGTGCGTCCGGTGTTTAAAGATATTGAGTTATACGGACCATTTACTGCCGGTAGTTATTCAATGCGCCGCGACTTTATTGAGCAAAACCCGGAGCTGGCCAAAACCTTTGTCAAGGGTGTGGCACGTGCACAAGAGTGGCTACACAACACACCAAAAGAACAAATTGTTGTGCGTATGGAAAGCATTATTGATAAACGTCAGCGCAACGAAACCAAAGTCCTGATCCCATTTTATACCGGAACTGGTGTACATGCAGTGGGTGGGGTGCAAAAAGACCAAGACTTCGCGCCGTGGGTCAAGGCTTTGGTACAAGAGCAGAAATTAAAGCCGCATCAGCTCAATGTCAGCACGTTGTACAGCAATGAATTTAATCCTTATGCAGCACAAAAAAATTAAGATTAAAAAAGGAATATAACCATGACCAGTGCTTTAAATTTAGATCATGTGCGTAAGGTTTTTCCCGCACAAAATCATCCTAATAGCAAAAATTACAAACCTGAATTCGTGGCGGTTGAAGATGTCACTTTAGATATTCAGCAAGGTGAATTTGTTTCCATCGTGGGTCCTAGCGGCTGCGGTAAATCGACTTTACTTGACCTGATTGCCGGCCTGACCAAACCTTCTTCGGGGCAGATTTTACTCAGTGGCAAACAGATTACCCAACCGGGTCTGGATCGTGGCATTGTGTTTCAGCAATATGCGCTGTATCCCTGGCTGACCGCTTTAGAAAATATTGAATTTGGTTTAGAGGCTAAGGGTGTCGACAAGAAAACCCGCCGTGAGAAAGCGCAGTATTATCTACAGTTGGTGGGACTTTCTGGCTTTGAAAAGCATTATCCGAACGAACTTTCAGGCGGCATGAAACAGCGTGTCGCAATTGCACGCAGTCTCGCATATGAACCTGAAATTTTACTCATGGATGAACCTTTTGCCGCACTAGATGCGCAAACCCGTGAAACCCTGCAAGAAGAACTGATTAAAATCTGGCAAAGCTCGAAAAAAACCATTGTTTTCATTACTCATAGTATTGATGAAGCAATTTTCCTGAGCCAGCGCGTGGCCATTATGACCTCCAGACCGGGACGGATTAAGGAGATCATCGACATTCCAGCCAGCCTGAAAGCCAAAGATGAGGACATTCGCTCCACGGCGGAATACGGCAAAATTCGTCATCAAATCTGGTCGCTTTTAAGCGAAGAAGTGATTAAGGCGCAAGCACTCGAAAAAGATAAACAGCTTGCTCACGCATAAATCAAATTGAGGATTATTCATCATGTCATCGACTCAACAGGCGATTCCGCATAGCGAAGCCTTTAAGCCGTCAAAACCACGCCTGGAACTAAGCTGGCTGAACACCATTTTTAAACGCAGCATTGCCATCATATTATTTTTACTGCTTTGGGAAACCTTACCTCGAACAGGTGTGGTCAGTCCGGCATTTTTACCGCCATTATCCACCGTGTTGGAAACGGCCTGGCAGCTTTATCAAAGTGGTCAATTGGGTACGCATTTCTTTGCCAGTATTCAGCGTTCAATCATTGGTTTTGCTCTGGCCTTAGCCATTGCCATTCCACTGGGTTTGGTGATCGGCTGGTACAAACTGGTCGCGGAAACCCTCAATCCATTACTGGAACTGTTTCGTAATACCACAGCGCTGGCATTAATGCCGCTGTTCATTTTATTTTTAGGCATTGGCGAAGCCTCTAAAATAAGTTTGCTGGTCTATGCCTGCACCTGGCCAATTCTCTTAAATACCATTACCGGTGTGCAAACAGTTGATCCATTGTTAATTAAATCTGCACGTACCATGGGTTTAAAACCCTATCAACTGTTCCGTAAAGTGATTTTACCGGCATCGGTGCCGACCATTTTTGTCGGCATCCGTTTAGCTGGAGCGATCTCGATCCTGGCGCTGGTGGCAGTTGAAATGTTTGGTGCCAAAGCAGGTCTGGGCTATCTGATTATGTATTCACAATTTAGTTTTGAAATTCCACAAATGTTTGTCGGGATTTTAGTGATTACCCTAGTGGGCTTATCCTTTAACTATATTTTAATTGGACTGGAAAAATACTTTACTGCCTGGAAACGTAATCCATCGGAATAATATGAAGGTATAAAAAAGCAGTGTTTTAATACTGCTTTTTTTGATCAATAAAATAAAAAATAATAATGGATGTTAAAATGTGACAATTAATATAATTTATGAATTTAAAATGTAAATTAAATTGGAATTATAGAATGCTTAATATCTGTTTTTGGGGTTGGTTTTTATATTAAAAAACTCCTCCTACTATAATAATGCATATTTCATTAAACGCGTGCGAATCACATTTCGTGTCACGCCCAGTAACCTTGCGGTATGCACCTGATTGTATTCACAATAGCTATAGGCACTGCGAATGAACTGTTCTTCAATCAGTTCATTGATATTGAGTTGCGGCAATTGCTGCGAGGCCTGAAACAGATGTTGAAAAGTCGATTGCAATAATTTTTCCGCATCGGTATGGGCCAAAATTTCCGGTAGTGCAGGGATATTCAGATCGTTTTGCTGTGTACCTGGATTTTGCCCTTTGCTGCGGCTATGTAACAGGTTGGAAAAGCGAATATCCTCTGCTTCAATCACGCCATTTTGACTGACTAAAACTGCATGATGCATGGTGTTTTCCAGTTCACGAATATTGCCGGGCCAGCGGTGCTGATGTAATTTTTTCAGCGCTAAAGACGAGATGCGTAAAGGGGTCGCATGCGGATTGGTCTGGTAGCGTTCCACAAAGAATTTTGCCAAGGGTAAAATATCATCACGGCGCTCTGCAAGCCTTGGTATACGCAACAAAGCCACATAGAGGCGGTAAAATAAATCCTCACGGAATTTGCCTTCCAGCACGGCTTTTTCTAGGTCAACATTGGTCGCTGCAATAATCCGTACGTTAATCCGAATGGGCTTGAGTGAACCAACCCGAACAATCTCGCGTTCCTGTAAAATGCGCAGTAATTTCACCTGCATAGAGAGCGATAAATCACCAATTTCATCTAAAAATAAGGTGCCATTATGTGCCGCTTCAAACCAGCCAATGCGCTGATTGATTGCACCAGTAAAAGCCCCTTTTTCGTGGCCGAATAACTCACTTTCTGCTAAGGATTCGGTTAAAGCCCCGCAATTGACGGCAATAAAAGGGCCTTTGGCACGGTGACTTAAGGCATGAATTTGTCTGGCAACCAGTTCTTTCCCAGTACCGGTTTCACCAATAATCAAGGCATTGGCATCGCTGGGTGCAATCTGTTCAATGCGCTCCAGTAGGCCCTTGGAGAGTGGATCTTCAAAGACGGTTGCTCTTGCACGTTCATAGCGAACCGTCTGACTGACGCTAGGATGCGTTAATATAGACATAAGATTTGCTTCATTATAAAAATTGAAATCATCATGAAATATTTAATATGGAAAAATAAATAATAAAACCATATTTAATTATCTGTTTTGCTGAATAAATGCTTTTTGATAAATATATCTGTTAAATAGATAAATAAAGCGTGCATAACTAAATATTAAATCGAGATAAATAATCTGGAAAAATTATTTTATATTAAGGAAATCATAAACAGAGAGTAATTATAATGACAATCACAGCCGTTAACGTACGTAACCAATTTAAAGGCGTAATTCAAGAAGTATTAGAAGGTGACGTTGTTTCAGAAATAAATGTAGAAACCAAAGCAGGTTTGTTCACTTCAATTATTAGTACCCGTTCAGTCAAAGACTTGGATCTTAAAGTCGGTTCTGAAGTGGTGGTGTTGATCAAATCGACGGAAGTGTCCCTGGCGAAGCTTTAATTCGCCAGTACCTCAAGCTTTACAGGAGAATTGAGAGATGACACAGCAAGCAACCGGCCATGTATCTATTCAGCAGCTCAGGAAAACCTATCCAACGCAAAATGATGAAACATTAACTGTGCTGGACGATATTAACTTAGACATTCAGCCGGGTGAATTTATTAGTATTGTCGGAAGCAGTGGCTGTGGTAAATCCACACTGTTACGCCTATTGGTTGGACTGGAAAATAGCTATGATGGCCAGATCCAGGTAGATGGCAAAAAGATTTTTGGTACCAGTTTACAACGCGGGATCGTGTTTCAGGACCACCGTCTTTTTCCCTGGTTAAGCGTGCGTGAAAATGTGCGTATTGCACTGCATCAAAGTAAACTGACACGGGCAGAAGAAGACAAGCTGATTGATGAACATTTGCAATTGGTCAATCTGACCAATTTTGCCAATGCCTATCCATCCCAGCTTTCAGGCGGCATGAACCAGCGCGTGGCGATTGCCCGCAGTCTGGTCAATCGTCCGGAAATTTTATTTCTGGATGAGCCTTTTGGTGCACTGGATGCCTTAACCCGTCAAAACCTGCAAGATGAATTACAGCGGATTTGGCAGGCAGAAAAAATCACCATGGTGATTGTGACCCATGACGTTGAAGAAGCGGTATTTTTAGGGGATCGTGTGGTGGTGATGCAACCCCATCCGGGCCGGATTAAACGTATTGTTGAAGTACCTGTTGCACACCCACGTAAACGTGAAGATGTCCGTTTGCACAATATTAAAAATAATATTCTGCTCGATTTTAGCGATCCGCTCAAAGACCAATTACACAGCAATAAAAAACCAGCGAAGTTTTCAGATTATCAATTTGCCTGGTAGTCCTGTTTTCTTTTTTATTCAAAAGCCTGCGTAAAGCAGGTTTTTTAAGATCTGCTGAAAAGAGCCAGAAATAAAAAATCCCTCATGAATGAGGGATATTCAACCGATTTTCAATCAAGATGCTTTCACTTGCTGACTTGCCAAAACATACTGGTTTTCAGGACGTTTCAAACCTAAGTTTTCGCGTAAGGTTTTACCTTCATATTTGGTACGGAACAAGCCACGGCGTTGTAATTCCGGCACGACTAAATTCACAAAATCATCTAGGCTTGCAGGAGTAGTGGGTGGCAGAATATTAAAACCATCCGCAGCTTCATTTTCAAACCATGTTTGCAGTTCATCAACGACTTGAGTGGGTGTGCCAATAATCGTCCAATGCCCGCGCGCACTTGCGACCCATTGATACAGTTCGCGAATAGTGAAGTTATTTTGACGGGCAATGTCTAAAATCAATTGTTGACGACTGGCACCATTTTCCAGTTGGCCAATATGCTCGGGTAAGGGCTGGTCCAAATCATATTGTGATAAGTCTTCGGTAAAACCGCCCAATTGTTTGAGTAAGGACAAACCGAGGGAAGGGTGAATATAGCTGTTCAATTCATTGTATTTGGCGCGGGCTTGTTCTTCCGTTTCTGCCACAAAAATCGAGACCCCCGGCATGATTTTCAGGTCGTCGGCGTGGCGGCCATATTTGGCCAAACGTCCTTTAACATCTTTATAAAAGGCTTGCGCATCTTCAATTTTTTGCTGTGCCGTAAAAATCACTTCTGCAAATTTAGCTGCTAATTCACGACCCTCTTCCGACTGACCTGCTTGAACAATCACCGGATAGCCTTGCGGTGGACGTGCCACATTGAGTCCGCCATGCACAGCTAAATGTTTGCCTTGAAAACGAGGGGGATGGATTTTTTTACCATCAAAGAATTGCCCTGTTTCTTTATTATATTCAAAGGCATCATCTTCCCAAGTATCCCAAAGTTTTTGTGCGACCTGAATGAATTCATCGGCACGTTCATAACGTTCTTTCGGATGTGGCGCATCGTTTAAGCCAAAGTTTTTCGCTACGATTGGACCCGAAGTGGTCACCACATTCCACGCAGCACGACCATTGGATAAATGATCGAGTGAAGCGAATTTACGTGCCAAGTTATAGGGTTGTTCATAAGTGCTTGAAGCGGTCGCGATAAAGCCAATATGTTCAGTGACTGCGGCGAGTGCCGAAAACAGGGAAACAGGTTCAAGCCCTGCGGAAAAGCCCCCTGTTAAACCGAGATTGGGCGTGGTGTCCGGATCGACGGTGACTGGAACATCGGCAAGGAAATAGGCATCGAATAATCCACGCTCAGCCGTTTTTGCCAGTTCAATAAAATATTTAAGCTGATGACTGTCTTGGGGACGGGCATCCGGATGGCGCCAGCCTGCAACGTGTTGGGATGTTCCCGGTACAAAGGCCCCTAAGCGAATTTGACGTTTAGTCATGATCATGTTTCCTGTTTTTTAAGTGTTATTAGGTTGGTTATAGAGAATGAAGAGGTGTTAAAATCTGCCTTAAATTGGCAGGTTTCAGCACAATTTATGAAGCTTTGGTTTGCTGTTTTTCTAAAACATATTGGTTTTCAGGACGTTTCAAACCTAAATTTTCGCGTAAGGTTTTACCTTCATATTCGGTACGGAACAGACCACGGCGTTGCAGTTCAGGTACAATCAACTTAACAAAGTCATTCAGACTGGTTGGGGTCGTTGGCGGTAAAATGTTAAAGCCATCCGCAGCTTCATTTTCAAACCAGTTTTGTAGCTGATCCACCACTTGTTCAGGGGTACCAATTAAAGTCCAGTGACCACGTGCCGAGGCGATATATTCATACAGCTGGCGAATGCTGAAGTTATGCTTACGCGCAATATCAATCATCATTTGCTGACGGCTAGAGAAGTTGATGTCGGCATCTTCCAGTTTCGGGAAGGGGGCATCTAGGTCGTATTTTTCTAAATTAATCCCGCCCGATAAACCTGACAGTAAACTTAAACCAACTTTTGGATGGATCAAGCTATTGAGCAATTGGTATTTTTCTTGCGCTTCCTGTTCAGTTTTTGCGACAAAAATAGAGACACCCGGCATGATTTTTAGGTCATCTGGCTGACGGCCATATTTCACTAAACGGCTTTTGACATCGCGGTAAAATTCTTGTGCATCGGCCAGGTTTTGTTGCGCAGTGAAAATTACTTCGGCATATTTCCCAGCAAGTTCACGACCATCTTCCGACTGACCCGCTTGTACAATCACCGGATAGCCTTGGACTGGACGAGAGACATTTAAAGCACCATCAACTTTAAAGTATTTTCCTTGATGTTTTGGTTCGTGGAATTTGCTGACATCAAAAAATTGACCACTTTCTTTATTGTAAATAAAGGCATCATCTTCCCAGGAATCCCAAAGTTTTTGCACCACTTCAATAAATTCATCGGCACGTTCATAACGGGTTTTCGGATCAGGATGCTGTTCGAGGCCAAAGTTACGCGCGGTATCCGCTGAAGCCGTGGTCACCACATTCCAGGCAGCGCGACCCTTGGAAATATGATCCAGTGAGGCAAACTTACGCGCCAAAATGTAGGGATCTTCATAGGTGGTGGATGCGGTGGCAATAAAGCCAATATGTTGGGTGACTGCTGAAATGGCAGCAAACAAAGTCACCGGTTCAAAACCTACTGCTTTGTCGCCTAAACCCTGTTGGCCCTCTTTTGCAGAACCCCAACTGACCGATAAGCCATCGGCAAGGAAATAGGCATCAAATAAACCTTTTTCTGCGGTTCGTGCCAGCTCAATCGCATAATCAATACTTAAATGATCTTGCGGGCGCGATTCAGGATGACGCCATCCGGCAGCATGTTGGGAGGTAGTTGGAATAAAGGCACCCAGTTTAATTTGACGCTTAGACATGGTTCTATCCTATTGATTGTATTTTTCTTAACAGGCCATGTTTCAAGATGTGTGCCAGGTATAAATATGATTAAAAACAATAATATAAAATACATAATATTTTTATGTGTTTAATAATCAACAGTAAAAAAGTTGCTTTGTTGCAAATGGAACAGTAGAAAAAATGCAGTGCTTATATGAAATGCTATTTAAGACAGGAAGGATGGTTTTTCTGAGTTTATGTTTATTAATAAGATCAAAAGTCCAAAAGGTTTTAATAGCACATAAAAAATGCCCCGTAGGGCATTTTAAATCGTTCCTGGATTAAGATGCCTGCGCTTGTTGTTGTGCTAGTACGTACTGGTTTTCAGGACGTTTTAATCCTAGATTTTCACGTAAGGTGGTTCCTTCATATGCAGTACGGAACAGGCCGCGACGTTGCAATTCAGGCACAATCAACTCAACAAAATCATTCAAGCCTGCTGGGGTAGATGGCGGCAATACATTGAAGCCATCAGCCGCTTCATTTTCAAACCAGTTTTGTAGCTCATCGACCACTTGTTCAGGGGTACCAATTAAAGTCCAGTGACCACGTGCCGAGGCAATATATTCATACAGTTGGCGAATGCTGAAATGATGCTTCTGTGCAATCTCAATCATCATTTGCTGGCGGCTAGAGAAGTTGAGGTCGGCATCTTCCAGTTTCGGGAAAGGCGCATCCAGATCAAATTTTGCAAGATCAATATGACCAGCCAGACCGGACAATAAACCTAGACCGACATCCGGATGAATTAAACTGTTTAATAACTGATATTTTTCCTGGGCTTCCTGCTCGGTTTTTGCCACGAAAATGGATACGCCAGGCATGATTTTTAAGTCATCGGCATGACGGCCATATTTGCTTAAGCGTGCTTTGACATCACGGTAGAAGGCTTGGGCATCGCTCAGACTCTGCTGCGCCGTGAAAATCACTTCGGCATATTTTGCTGCCAGTTCACGACCATCTTCCGACTGACCGGCTTGCACAATCACCGGGTAACCTTGTGGTGGGCGAGGGACATTCAGCGCACCCTGAACATTAAAATATTTGCCTGTATGTAGCGGTTCATGTTGCTTGCTGGCATCAAAAAATTGACCGCTTTCCTTATTGTAGAGGAAAGCATCATCTTCCCAGGAATCCCAAAGCTTTTGCGTCACTTGAATAAATTCATCCGCACGTTCATAACGGACTTTGGCATCCGGATGCGCAGTAAAACCAAAGTTGCGCGCGGTATCCGCTGAAATGGTGGTCACCACATTCCATGCCGCACGACCTTTAGAAATATGGTCTAAAGAGGCATATTTACGGGCCAAAAGGTACGGCTCTTCATAGGTAGTAGATGCGGTGGCAATAAAACCAATATATTGAGTGACTGCTGAAAGGGCTGCAAATAAAGTCACCGGTTCAAAACCAACCACCTTGTCACTATAACCAATACTTTGCTTGCTTTTGGAGGCACCATGACTCCAGTTCACCGACAAACCATCGGCAAGGAAGTAAGCATCAAACAAACCCTTTTCGGCAGTTTTTGCCAGTTCAATCGCATAATCAATGCTTAAATGATCTTGCGGACGAGATTGGGGATGACGCCAACCCGCAGCGTGCTGTGAAGTTGTTGGAATAAAAGCACCCAGTTTAATTTGTCGTTTAGCCATGCTGATCCCTTGTTATCATCATTGATTTTCAACAGGTTTATAACAAGGAATAGCAGGCTTGAAAAATACGATAAAATTAAATCCATATCATTTATATGGGATAAGGATTTGATTCTCTTGATCAAGTATTGCAGCAGTTTTTTAAATCGGTGAACTGTTTTCATTAATGAATTTAAATGAGGGCAGTCACGGTCTTTTTCTTCCACACCAATTGATAATACAGACCTTGAAGAATACATAAGCAGACAAATGCCAAGGCATAGGCATACCAGATACCTTGCAAGCCCCACCATTGACTGAACAGGTAAGCACAGGGCACTTCTATTGCCAAAATGGCAGCAATATTAATAATCATGGGAACAGTCACGGTACCGCTGGCACGCATGATGGATGCAAAAATGGCACTGGCACCAAAGAACAGGATCGACCACAACACAATAAATAAAAGTTGCTGTCCCAATACAACCACCGTTGGATCAGTAATAAACAAAGCCATCAGATATTTGGAGAACAGATAGGCTAAAGCCACTAATCCACCGGTAATGGCGATATTCATTCCAAGTGCGGTACGCGTCACTTTGTTCAGTAGATCCGATTTTCCTGCACCAATGGCTTGAGCAGCAAAAATAGACGCGGCAATAGAAATAGACAGGGCTGGGAACTGAATGTAATTCAGCACCTGATTGACTGCTCCATAGGCTGCGGTTGCATGTGAACCATAATGGTTGACCAGGCCGACAATCACCAGACCGGCAACGGAGGTGGTGACCATCTGGACACCGGTAGGAATACCCAAACGCAGAATAATTATACTGAGCTCGTGTTGATGGCGAATATGACTGAGCAGATGACGGTCAGGCTTAAGTGGATGATCTTTTTTATTTAAGTACACGGCCAAAAAGATCAGTACTGCAAGGTAACCGGCAATGGTGGCAATGGCAGGTGCAACAATGCCCATTTTTGGAAAGCCAAAATACCCCGCAATCAGCACAGGGGTAATCAGTACGCCAATCAGAATAGTAATGCCGGATGCAATCAGCGGGGTAGTGCTGTCACCGACACCGCGTAAAATTGAAGTATAAATAATATAAATAAACAGCAAGGGACTGCCGGCAAGCATCCACTGTACATAAGGCAATGACAGATGCATCACGTCCGGATCAGTGCCTAAGGCAAGCAAAATATATTCAGCAAAAAGTACCCCGAACAGGGCAATAATACTGCCGCCAATTAAAGTCATAAACAGGGTCGAACCGACGACAAAACGGACTTTTTCAATATTTTTCGCCCCCCACGCTTGTCCAATCAATACGGTTGCACCCGCTGAAAGACCAATCACAAAAGCCAACAAACAGAACAAAATCGGAAAGAATACAGCCACTGCTGCAATGGCATTCACCCCCATCATTTGCCCGACAAAAATGGTATTAATCGTTCCTGAAAGGTTTTGTAAAATATTGGTCGCAATCAACGGCAACAGGAAAATTAAAAAGGTTTTCCATAATTTTTTTTGATCAAGCAGTGATTGGTGTTGAGACATTGAACGTCCTGTAAAGGTATTTTTATCATTTTTTAGATTTAAAATCACACTACCTGAGTTTGCTTAAAAAAGCCTTAGTTGTTAAGTAACTAAGGCTTAAATTGACGAATAAATCATGAATTTAAACAGCAGATAAAATGGCAGATGCCTGTTCTAAGGTTTCATCTTTTTTGGCAAAACAGAAACGAATTAAACGTAAATTTTCCGGCGCTTGCTGATAAAACACAGATATTGGAATGGCAACAATCCCGTGCTTTTCAGCAAGGAACTTGCACATCTCGACATCATCCAGATCGGGACGGATGGCACTATAATTCAGGTTCTGAAAATAAGTACCCTGTGAAAGCGTGAAGTGAAAGCGTGAGTTACGCAGGCCTGAATTAAACAGATCACGTTTATCCTGATAGAACTCTGCAAGTCCTGCAATATGCTCGGGATGCTGCTGCATAAAAGTGGCCAGGGCCATTTGTACCGGTGTCACGCTACAGAAACTGGCAAACTGATAAATCTGGCGAAATACTTTCATCAGTTCTGGTGAGGCAATGCAATAACCGGTTTTCCAGCCGGTGACATGAAAGGTTTTACCAAAGGAACCGACCACAATGCTGCGGTCACGTAACTCAGGGAAAGACAGCGCCGAATAGTGCTTTTGGCCGTCATAAATCAGATGTTCATAAACTTCATCGGACAGCACAACAATATTCTTGTCACGAATCAGTTCAATTAAATTTAACCAGTCCTGACGTGACCAAATTGCACCGGTAGGGTTGTGAGGAGTATTCACAATGACCATTCGGGTCTTATCGTTGATAGCATCTTTGACCTGATTCCAGTTCACGGAAAACTCGGGTGCAACCAGAGGAATATGAATGGCTTTGCCACCCACCAGTTGCACACTCGGTCCATAGCTGTCATAGCTGGGATCAAAAATAATCACTTCATCACCAGCATGGATCAGGGCTTGAATGGCAACAAAAATCGCAATGGTGGCCCCGGGCGTAATGGTGATTTCAGTGATGGGATCAATCACCAATTGATCGCGTTTTAAAAATTGCTGCGCCACCTGTTCACGCAGTGAAATTAAGCCATCACTGGGTGCATATTGATTAAAGCCATCCAAAGCAGCTTGACTTAAAGCTTTTAACAGTGCAGGCGGGGCTGCAAAGTCTGGAAAACCTTGAGAGAGATTTAAGGCATTCAGGCGATGTGCCATGGCGGTCATCACGCTGAAAATGGTGACACCCTGTGCCGGTAGTTTGGAATGAATCTCAATCATGACCCGAACTCTTCAATATTCTTATGTTTTGCAGTGTAACAGCAAGCCCCTTACAGCAGAATAAAAGGATGACCTTAATCTCTGCACTTTTTATCTAATTTCATCCATTTAACTGAGTTGCTCATTTTATTAAAATTAACAAAAAACTCACTAGACTAAAAAACAAACATTTTTTAGAATGCAGCCACTAAAAAAATAACACTGCTAAAACAATTAATTATTATGCTGAAAACCATCCATACCCTGATTGATGCGATGGGCTTAAGTTTGCAAAAACGCGCCCTGCATTTATATTTTTCCAATGAACTACTCAATCCTCTGGTCTTTATTCAAAGAATTGAAGGACAACATCGCATTAATCATGGCTTTAAGGCTGAACTGATTTGCCTGTCGACCAACGCATATATTCCGCTGAAACAATTTATTGGCGGGCGGGTAGCTGTCGATCAGGTGACGGATTTAGGTGAATTATCCCGAATCACGGGCATCGTGACAGGTGCCAGCCAAGGTCAAAGTGATGGTGCATTAACCCTGTATAAACTGACCATTGAAGATGCGACTGCACTGTGGCACAAGCGCCGTAACAGTCGCGTGTTTATGAACAAAAGCGTTCGTGATATCAGTGAAATTCTGTTCAAAGAATGGCAGGCTAAAAGTACGTTATTTTCGGCAAGTTTAAGCTTAAATACCCAAGGTTTGAGCCGAGAATATGATGTACGTCCTTTTGTGATGCAGGCCAATGAAACGGATTATGAGTTTTTAACCCGACTATGGCGTAGCGAAGGCATTAACTGGCTGATTGATGAAGCTGAACATGTCGTTGTGAGTTCCTCGGCAGCAATTCAGCCGCAGAAATTACGGCTAATTGATGAAAATCCGCAATACAGTGCTTTAAGTAGAAGAAGTATTCGTTTTCATCGCAGTCATGCCACAGAACGCTTGGATAGTATCACCAGTTTTATTGCTGAGCGCTATTTACAGTCCACTGCGATTCAGGTTCAGCGTTGGCAAGCCAACAGTCTGTCTCAGGATCAAGCCAATCCGCTGCTTAGCCATCATCAACATAGTGATGTGCAAGACAATGAAACTTTAAGTTTAGAGCAAGCCTGGACCATCAGTCCTGCATGGACTTCAGATTTAACCGGTGCCGATCAAACTACGGCTTCAGGCAGCCAGCAATTAGACAAACTTAATCAGCAGTTGTCTCAATATCAGGATTTGCAGTCCAAATATTTCACTGCCCAGAGCAGTGTGCGTGATGCCCATGTTGGCTACTGGTTTGAGTTGCTTGATCATCCGGAAATTGATCTGCATTCAGGTTCGGATAAAGAATTCCTGATTTTGGGTAAAATCTTTTATAACCAAAATAATTTACCCAAAGATATTTTGCAGCAATTAGACAGCCTACTGAGTTTAAGTCGCTGGCAACATCAAGGTGATGAACGACAAGCCAATGAGCTATATGTAGTGCGACGTCATGTGGCGGTAGTTCCGGAATATCATCCCTTGATGCATCGACCGGCAGCCCATCCGCAACGGGCCAAAGTGGTGGGTCCAGAAGGTGAAACCATTTATGTCGATCAATGGGGGCGGATTAAGGTTCGCTTTATGTTTACCCGTAGTGATGACCATAGTCATGATGGTGGCGCGGGCAGTAATGACAATGACACCGATTCAGCCTGGGTGGATGTACTCACCCCATGGGCAGGTGAGGGTTATGGTGCTCGTTTCCATCCGCGGATTGGTGAAATCGTGGTCATCGACTTTTTTGAAGGAGATGTCGATCGGCCTTTTGTAGTGGGGCGGATTCATGAAGCGGAACGCCATCAAACCATGTTTGATGTGAAGGGGCAGTTACCCGATACCAAAAAGCTCAGCGGGATTCGCTCACAAGAAGTCGCAGGTGAAGGCTTTAACCAGCTGCGTTTTGATGACACTACAGGGCAGATTAGTAGCCAATTGCATAGTAGCCATGGCGCAAGCCAGTTGAATTTGGGGAACTTGAGTCATCCCAAAGATCAAGCAACCAGTGATGGACGTGGTGAGGGCTTTGAGTTAAGAACAGATCAATGGGGTGCTGTCCGGGCGGGTAAAGGCTTACTGATTTCGACCCATCATCAGGACCAGGCGAGCGGTCATCATCTCAGTACTCATGAAGCAAAGAATCAACTGCAATCGAGTCTGAATAATGCTCAGGCATTGAGTCAGGTTGCAGAAAATCAGCTAACGGATCCCTTAGAAGCTTTAGCAAAGCTGAAGGCTTTTCTTGAGCAAATGGAAAGTGGGGAAAAGGAGAAAGCGGACAGTTTTAAACAGGCTTTACTGCTACTCGTTGCGCCTCATTCGATTGCACTTTCCAGCAATGACAATATTTATATTTCAGCAGATCAACAGATTAGTCATAGTGCGGGAGAGAGTATTAACTTCAGTACACAGAAATCTTTGATTGGACATGCCGGTCAAAAGATTAGTCTTTTTGCGGCACAACAGGGAGCACGACTGTATGCAGGAAAAGGCAAAATTGAAATACAGGCGCAGGATGATGCCATTGAAGCCATAGCCCGTAAGGTTGTTAAGCTGATTTCGACCGAAGACAAGATTGAAATAACTAGCCCTAAAGAGATTGTACTGACTGCTGGCGGTTCACAATTAAAAATTAATGGTGATGGTATTTTTACCACTACGGGTGGGAAGTTTGAAAGTAAGGCGGGGCAGCATAGTTTTGTTGGAGGAGGGAAGGCAGTTGTGCCTCAGACCAGCCTACCAAGTTTGGAAACGCCTTATAGTAATCAGATGGATTACAGTTGGAATTGTTTTTCAGAGGGTGAAAAGGAAATTTTTATTGTTGATAAATCAGATGGAAAATTAATTAAAAATATTAAAAATGAGCTGGATAGCGAAAAAAATATGAGTTCCTTAAGGTTCTATACTCCACAACAAACAGAATTTACAGCATTGGGATTTAACTCTTTAAATACTTATTTAAGTCAGGACATATCAAATGATAATGGTGATGAGTTGATAGAAAAAATTTTAGAAGATGATGAAGTTTATACAGAAGAGGATTTTGATTAATGAGTCATTTAGTCACAATTTTTTCTAAATTCTATGATAAATCCGGTCAACGAATTATTAATCTAAATGTAAAGTCCCGTTATCAAGGATCAACCAGAGAAAACCAGCAAAAGACAAATGAAAAGGGTTTTTTCATCTTTCAGGCTTCTTCTAACAGAACAATCGAAATTTTAGCTAAACCGCCGAATGCTAAAGAATATATGGTTTTTAAAATGATGAATTCATCTGTAACTTCATCTGCCAGTAATCCCATAAAAGTTTATTTACCAAAAACTATTGAAGAATATCGAAAAGAAAATATAAAAATTCCTCAGAGTAAAACAGTAAAGAATTTTTTTAAGGTGGTTGATAGTAATGGAAAAGTGATGAGCAATTTTCCTATACAATCGCGTCCTAAAGGGAAAAAGTCTTTTGAACGTTCTACCAATGAAGAAGGACTTGCAGAAATAGAATCTTCTCCAAATCGAGACATTGAAATTTTAGTTCTGACCTCGAATGATACATTTGTTTTAAAAAAATCTGTAAATTCTGGTAATGGTTCTAAACAGCCAATTCTTATTCAATTAGATGAACCTTACGATAATTTTAAAAGCTTATCGACGATCACTTTGCTAGATAGAAATGACAATAAATATATTGTAGAAAAAACCAATGTTGAGATATTGGCTGTAGAGAGCAAAGAAAAAAATCTAATTTCTGTTTCAAATGGAAAGCTTGCGGTTCGAGGTTATATTGGAAAGTGTTTGAAGATAACAGTATATAAACCTGATGGTAGCCCGCTAAAATCTGTAGACTATTTGCCAAAAAGAATAAATGAAAGTTCAGTTAAATTGCATTTAGATGTGGATGTAACAATCGGTAGCACAGCGAAAAATGAACCGAATATTAATAAACCTATTACAGAAAGTATTACATGTATGACTTGTGGGAAGTCTTTAAAACTTGACATAGATTTTATAAAAAATATCGCTCCGAAAGCTAAAGCTGAATTTCAAGCAGCATTATTACAGTTACCTAACTTTATGAAAAAATATGGAGTAAACTCTTGTAGAGATTTAGTTAATATTTTAGCTCAGGGAAAAATAGAAACTGAGAATTTTACAAAACTAAGAGAGAGTTTGAATTATACTAAGAAAACTTTTAAGAAACCTGAAAATATTTATAGAATATCTCCAACGGCAATAAATTTAGGTTTTGAGAGACGTGGCATGGGAGAATATACTAGACAGCAGAAACTTAATTATATTTGGAATCATCTAGCCGATAATGATGCTGCATATGGTTTTCATTTATATGGAAATGATAAATATCCCAATAGAGATTATAGAGGAAGGGGGTTATTACACTTAACCCATTTTATAGGCTATGAAGATTGTGCTAAAGGAACAGGTTTAGATATTGTTAATAATCCTAATCTTTTAGAAAATAATTATAGTGTAGCCATAGAGACAGGGATCTGGTTTTGGAAAAACAAAAAAAATGGAAAAATAGTCAGTCTTACAGCAGGTGAAAGCATAAAAATTGATTCGGATAGTATAACAACTTCTATAACGCACTTAGTAAATGGTGGAGAAATGAAATTGAATGAAAGAAAAATAGCTAAAAAAGAGATAGCTAGAAAATTTATTATTAAATATGGTACATGTAAATGAATTATTTTTTTAAAAAATTAATATTTATTTTTCTATCTGTAATATTAAATTCTTCTATTTATGCAAAAAATATATTTAAATTAAATGATTATATGTGTGTGGAGTCTAGAGAGGTTGTTAATAAAATGGATGTATATATAAGTGATTGTGGAAAAAAAATAAATAAAATGGATTCTTATGAGGTTCCTGCTAATGATCTGAAAATTGATTATATATTTTCTAGCAATTTAAAAGATAAATATAATATTTTTCTTGGGATTTCATATAGTGAAGATTATAGAGACCCACTAAATAGATTTAATTATTTAAATAAATATTATATGATACGTGCCTATGAGTGTAATAAAAATAATTTTTGTAAGGAAAATGAAAAGTTATCTAATTTTTTTGGTAGTGGTGGTGATATAATAGATTATAAACACAAAAAAATAATATATAAATTTCCTTATTCTACTCAGAGTGACTTAAAAAATGAATTAAATTCAAAGTTATTTAAAGATTGGATGAATGGAAAGCTTGATAGTGGAATAGTACTTCGTAAAACATTTATTAATGATGTTAATAATTTTACCCCAGAACATATCGGATATTTGATTAAAGGCGATAAATTTAAAATAAAAGAAGTGAATTCTAGATGGTTAAATATTGTATATACAAATAAAAATGGTCGAACGACTTCAGGATGGATAGCATGTCAAGATACAACAGTATGTAATTAATTCTTTTGCCTCCTTATGGAACTATGGTGCGCTTTGAGGGGTTTAAGAAAATTCTGACTATTTGATTTTTTCTTATATAAAAAAGTAGCTACAAAGGTAGCTACTTTGAAACTTTTATCCTTCCAAAACCTCTTCCAGTAACTCTTCACTCGGTGCAAAGTAATAAGCACCGTCCATTGGCGTGACAAAGTGAAGTAGACGGTCATGTATACCATCACCTGTAGTACCAAACATATGTTTCAGCATATGGTCAATAATTTCTAAGCTCTTGGTATAAGCAATAAAGAATAAACCCTGATCACCTTTACCATCTCCATAAGGAAGAGAATGACGTAAAATTTCCATTTCTTCGCCTTTGTCATCTTCAATCACAACACGCGCAATGTGAGCATTTTTAGGCTTAACATCATCCTCTAGTTCAATCGACTCCAATTTGGTTCGGCCAATCACATGTTCTTGAGCATCAACTTTTAACTGTTTCCATTTTGCCAAGTTGTGCGCATAACGCTGTGCAAATACAAATGAGCCATCGGCAAAAATTCCGGCATCTTCACCGAGTAAAGCGACTTCGGCGCGATCATCTGGAAATTGTGGGTTTTCAGTCCCATCAATAAAACCAGTCAGGTCACGACCATCAAAATTGCGGAAGCACACGCGCTCATCCAGCACTTCTACTTTATCTTGAATACCTTCAAAGAATGACTGGCTTAAAGCAAAGCAGATATCAGTGCGTTGAGATGCAACATGAATCAATAAATCTGCCGGAGCTACAGGCATTTGAAATGAACCTTGAATCGGTTCCAATTGTTTAAAACCAGCAGGACTTTGATTATAGAGTTTTGCCCAAAGTTCAGGACCAAAGGCTACCCCGGTTTTAATCTGTGCATTTGGATGTTGCGTGATTAAACGATCACGGGTAGTAAATAAATCTTGCAGTTTTTCTTTTAACTCATCAATCGTTAAGTCTTTTAAACGTAAAACAATAAACCGAGCATGATCTGAAGGTAACGGTAAAATTACAGATTGGGCAGTCATACATGGCTCCTAACAATTTTTATCAAAGACGTGGCTGGCTTTATTGTGCCTTATCACTGCCGAGGTGAATAGCCCAATACTTATTTTTGATGATCAATTTTTCAAGCATTTAAAAGATGAAAAGTCATATAATAGTTTCAATTTTTTATCTCCTTGTATTTTATGTCTTACCAGGTTTGGCTGGCGTATATGTTGGCTTGTTGGGTGATTAGTATTTCGCCGGGTGCAGGTGCAATTGCATCCATGTCGAGTGGTCTGAATTATGGCTTCCGTCGTGGCTATTGGAATGCTTTAGGTTTACAGTTGGCATTGTTATTACAAATCGGGATTGTTGCAGCAGGGGTAGGTGTGCTTTTTGCCACCACACCTTGGGCTTTTCTGGTGGTGAAATGGTTTGGGGTATTATACTTGTTATATCTAGCTTATTTGCAATGGCAAGCACCTGCCCAGTCCATTGAGATTCAGCAAGAGCAACCCACTAAATCTATTCCTAAACTGGTTCTGTATGGTTTCTTAGTCAATATGAGTAATCCCAAGGCCATTGTGTTTTTACTTGCGGTGTTGCCACAGTTTCTAGACTTGTCTAAACCGCAGTGGATTCAATACCTGATTATGGCAGTCACCATGGTAACAATTGATCTGATTGTGATGGCAGGTTATACGGGGCTGGCAGCCAAAGTTTTACGATTGCTGAAATCTCCGAAACAGCAGAAATATATGAGCCGAACCTTTGCCGTGTTGTTTGCCTGTGCGGCCGGTTTATTAAGTTTTGTACATCAGTAAGATAACCATGAAATGATCTAAAATGAAAAAATTTAAATCTAAAATAAACTTTTGTACCGTCTTGGGTTTAATTCTTGTTATAGCTGGATTTCAACAAGTTATCGCTGAAGACCAGATAGAGCCTTTTGATAATAACTTTGTTATGCAAGATATCTATGTTGTTAAAGATGATTTTTGCGATATTGAAACTCAAATGAATTTTAAATCATTTTCTAAAAAGCAGTTTCAGCAACATTTTAATAAATTATCTGCCGATTTGATTCAGTCTGATCATGACGATTATGCAATTTTCATTAAGCCTTTTGATCTGCCATTTGAAGATTTGCTGCCATTTACTACTCTAGATAATAATTATAGTCGTTATAGACTTATCGTTATGGCGATGTATCCTGAAGTGATGGAAAATAGCTGCATGTTAGGTTTTGGCATATTTCCAGAGGCTTGGGATGGTCAGCGCTGGATTCGTTTTAAATCGAATAAGCAGTTTGAGAAAAAACTATTTAAAGATTATTTAGAAGAACAAAATAATCTTATCTTTCAAAACTAAAAAATTAATCCTTATTTCTTTATGATCTTATGCTAATAAAAAAGCCATGCAATCGCATGGCTTTTTTTATGGTATGCGCTATCAAGCCATCTTCTTCACTTTCTGCACTGCAAAAATCACGGCAAATAAAATTGCCATGGTCAGTACAATGGTTAAACCAGTCGATGTATCTAGACCTGCGCTGGACCATAGACCGACACTAATCCCAATTTGAGCAATCACAAAAGCCCAAACCACCATCTGTTTGGGTGAGTTTGCCAACAAGCGCGCTGTTAATGCCGGAATAACCAGTAAGGCACCCATCAACAATGAACCGACTGCACGTAAAGCTAGCACAGTAAATAAAGCCAGCAGTAACATAAAGACCAGACGCTGCCATTTGGCATTTACGCCTTCACTCACTGCCATATCAGGGTCAATTGCAATCTGAATCTGTGCTTGCCAGTTTTTATACAACACAGTTAAAGCCGCAATAATGACCAGGGCAAACATTGGCAAGTCTGACCAGGAAATTTGCAGCAGATCGCCAAACAAATAGCTGAGCAGTTCAGGTCTTAAACTTGGAATATGTTGAATAAACAGTAAGCCCGAGCAGAGCAGGGTGGCTGAACAAAGTGCCAGTAGGGCATCATTGGGCAGGCGAGGATCATGCAGTACCCATAAAATGGCTACCAATAGAAAAGCCAAAAAGCTCACGCCCAACCATAAAGGCAGGCTCAAAGCACCTGCAATCGCCACGCCCAATAAAGTGCCATGTGCCATGGTGTCGGCAAAAAAAGACATCCGTCGCCATAACATCAGACAGCCTAGCGGAGCCGTCAGAAACACCAACAAGGTTCCCATGGTCCATGCAGGTAACAAGAGTTGTAACCATTCCATCATGGCTTAAGCTTCCGGTTCAGGGTGAATATGTGGACGAGGATCATGCTGACACGGAGTCGCACTGTCACCATGCGCACAGTGGTCATGATGATGTTGATAGAACACCCGATTGGTGCCAAAAATAGCCTGATATTCCGGATGCTGCTGCACATTTTCCGGCAAGCCGCTACAGCAGATGTGCTTGTTTAAACAGACGACGCGATGCGTACCCTGCATGACCCATTGCAGATCGTGTGAGACCATCAAGACGGCACAGCCATATTTGATCGGCAGGCTTCTGACATATTCATACAGTTCAGCTTCGGACTGAATATCCAGACCTTGCATCGGTTCATCCAGTACCAGTACATCAGGCAAACGCAGTAAAGCCCGTGCCAATAGCACCCGTTGCCGTTCACCACCTGAAAGTTGCTGAACCTTACAATCCTGTAATTTGGTAATGCCAGTATCACGAATAATTTCTGCTTTTATATCGGCATCGCAGTGTTCTAAAGCCAATAAATCCTGCACCCGCAAAGGCAGGCTATGCGATGGACTAAACTTTTGCGGCACATAAGAAAACTTGAGTTTTTTATGGCTATGCATTTTGCCTGAATTGGCTTTTACAATTCCCAAAAGCACTTTAATCAGGGTAGATTTTCCTGCACCATTCGGACCGATCAGCGTGACAATTTCTCGCTCATGTAAAGCGAAATCCACATTTTTTAAGATGTCACGGTCGTCAATCCGCACACTGATTTTGTCCAGGGTAATCAGGGGATGGGTTGTTACTGTTTGTTGCGGCACTGCTGACATATCCCGGAAATTTCAATAATACTGTGCTGTGCAGTAAATTGATCAGATGCTGAAAGTTCATCTAATTGTGTTAATAAACCCTGAGCCGAAGCTTCTTTGACATTTTTGCACTGGGTACAGATTAAAAATGCAGCCTGATGTCCTTCGCGCGGATGACAACATGGAATATAGGCATTAATCGAAGTTAAACGATGGATTAAACCTTTTTCCAGTAAAAAGTCCAAAGTGCGATACACGGTGGGTGGCGCAGCAGGACGGTCAGATTCACTCTTGATTTTAGCCAGCAAGTCATAGGCACCCATTGGGCCAGTGGCATTCAAAATCAGTTCTAATACTTCTTTGCGTAATGGGGTTAAGCGTGCGCCAGTCGTTGCACAGAGACTTTCTGCTTCAGCAAGACGAGTTGCTATATTATGATGGTCATGTACGCCATGTAATGCATTGTGATGTTCGTGCGAACATAAGCTCATAGCAAAACCTCAAGTGCGAAATTTATAAAAACAAAAGGACATTAAATCTTAACATGAAGCAAGACCCGTTTCGATTAAACGTAGGTATTTTTGTCGATTTGTTATATTATAACACTTATTGAATATTTGGTGACCTTCTTCATGTGCCGTTTCTTTGCATTTTGTGTTCTGGCTCTATTTAGTAGCGTGGGCTGGACACAAAATCTGGTGGTTTCTACGCATCCAATTTATCTTATCGCTCAGGAAGTTACTCAGGGTGTAGAGAAGCCTGTGCTCTTGTTGCAAGATCAGTCTGGACATGACATTACCCTGACTCCAGCGCATCGCAAAGCCATTTTGGATGCCTCTTTGGTCATCTGGTTAGGTAAGGCACATGAAGCCCCATTGAACAAGCTGTTATCTGATAATCCCAAAGCGATTGCAATTTTAGATTCCGGTATTGTGCAAACCCTGCCTCAGCGTACTACCCGTGGTGTGGCGTTGAACAATACGGTAGATACGCATGTGTGGCTAGATCCCAACAATGCCGTACGTATCGGCTTTTTTATTGCAGCCCTGCGTTCACAACAATTACCAGAACATAAAGAAGCATACTGGGCCAATGCCAAACGCTTTGCTCAAGAAATGTTGCTGAGTGCACAACAATACAATAACAATGCAACAGTAAAGCCTTATTGGGCCTATCATGATGCCTATCAATATCTGGAACGCGCTTTAAACCTGAAATTTTCCGGCGCATTGACCGATGATCCACATGTTGCACCGACCATCGCCCAAATCAAGTATTTAAATGATAGCCGTCCAGCTCGCAATATGTGCCTCTTGGCAGAAGGGCATGCCAGCAAAAACCAGTACCAGAAGTTGAATCCGGTGACCTTTCAGGCTGTCGATGAGAGCATGGGCGGGGAAGGAGACTTTGTGCTGGCATGGAAGAAACTGGCCGATCAAACCTATAAGTGTGTACAAAACGCACGAAAATGATGCAAAAAATAAGCAACAATTGATGAGTTCAAAAGCGATTTATGTAATTAAAAAATCCGACTTAGGTCGGGAAAAGATTGCATGTTCAGGGGTGTAACTCTATAATGCCTGCGATTAAAAACGATCATCAGCTAAACTTGTCAAGCATGATTGCTGTGAGTGAATAAATAATGAGCCGAACTAGTCGCATGATTGACCGACGATTAGCGAAAGCTTTAGTCATCTTACAAGCATGCATGATTCCTGTTTCAGCCTTGATAGCGTGGGTCCTGAAAGACTCAACTGCAGCTTACAGCGCCGCACTTGGTGCGTTAGTGTGTTGGCTTGCAAGTTGTTATTTTTCTTGGCAATCGTTTCGAGCCGCAGGTGCGCGAGCTTCAAAACAGGTTCTTTCGAACATGTATAGAGGCTTGATGGGCAAGTTTGCAATTGTGATTGTTGGTTTCATTTTAATTTTAAGCAACGTCAAACCGTTGTCAGCGGTGGCGCTGTTTTGTGGATTTATACTTGTTCAGACGATGACGTGGGTCGCACCTTTTTGGGCGTCACGACTCCGGAAATAAGTTTAAACACAACAAAAAATTGAAAAGTTTTTTAGGAGAAGAACGAGATATCAGGCAGCACGCGATGTTCGTTCCCTCTATTTAGTATTTGACATTGACCAGGTGTGATTTATGGCTGCTGAAGAACATGCCCTTACTTCGACCGAGTACATCAAGCATCACTTGACCAATTTAACCTATGGCAAAATGCCTGATGGTTCTTGGAAATTGGCTGAGACTGCTGATGAAGCTCAACAGATGGGGTTCACTGCTATTCACTTGGATTCAATGGGTTGGTCTATCACTCTCGGTGTGGTTTTCTGTTTGTTGTTCTGGTTAGTAGCGAAAGCTGCAAACGCTGGTGTTCCTACCAAGTTCCAGTCTGCAATCGAAATGATCATCGAGTTTGTTGACTCAAGTGTCCGCGACACTTTCCATGGCAAGTCACGCTTAATTGCACCACTTGCACTGACCATTTTCGTGTGGATTTTCCTCATGAACGCAATGGACTTGATCCCGGTTGACTTTATCCCGTATACAGCTCAACTGATCGGTGCAAATGTATTTGGCATGGACCCGCATCACGTTTACTTCAAGATTGTTCCATCTACTGACCCTAACGTTACCCTTGGTATGTCATTGTCGGTATTTGTACTTATCTTGTTCTATAGCATTCGTGAAAAGGGCATCGGCGGTTTCGTCGGCGAGTTGGCACTCAACCCATTTAACCCAAGTAACCCAGTTGCAAAAGCGTTGCTCATTCCAGTGAACTTGATTCTGGAACTCGTAACATTCCTTGCACGTCCAGTTTCATTGGCTCTACGACTTTTCGGTAACATGTATGCAGGTGAGTTAATCTTCATCCTCATCGCGTTATTACCGTTCTGGATCCAGTGGGCGTTGTCTGTGCCTTGGGCGATCTTCCACATTCTTGTTATTACGTTACAAGCGTTCATTTTCATGATGCTGACTATCGTATACTTGAGTATGGCTAGCGAAAAACATTAATGGTATTGCCTGACTATCAACGGATGGTTGGGCTTAATTTTTTACTTTAATTTGGTATAAACCTAACCTCTGAGGAATTATCATGGAACTCACTTTAGGTCTAGTTGCAATTGCATCTGCTATCTTGATCGCTTTTGGTGCTTTAGGTACTGCGATTGGTTTTGGTCTTTTAGGCGGCCGTTTCCTTGAAGCTGTAGCTCGTCAACCAGAATTGGCTCCACAACTTCAAACTCGTATGTTCTTAATCGCGGGTCTTCTTGATGCTGTGCCTATGATCGGTGTTGGTATTGGCTTGTTCTTCATCTTCGCTAATCCATTTGTAGGTTAATCAGCTTAATTCCTAAATTAAACCATTGAGGAATAGCAATGAATATCAACCTCACATTGATTGGCCAAGCGATTGCATTTGCGATTTTTGTCGCATTCTGCATGAAGTTTGTATGGCCACCACTAATCAATGCGATTAGTGAGCGTCAGCGTAAAATCGCTGATGGCTTAAACGCTGCTGAAAAAGCGAAAGCTGACCTTGCCGATGCGCAAGCTCAAGTGAAAGCTGAATTAGACGCAGCTAAAGCACAAGCGGCTCAATTGATCGAACAAGCGAACCGTCGCGGTGCGCAATTGGTAGAAGAAGCGCGTACTCAAGCTGCTGCTGAAGGTGAGCGTATCCGTCAACAGGCGAAAGAAGCTGTTGATACTGAAATCAATGCTGCTCGCGAAGAATTACGTCAACAAGTTGCTGCTCTTGCAGTGATTGGTGCAGAAAAAATTCTGACCCAGCAAGTTGACGCAGAAGCTCACAATGCCATGCTGACTCAGCTGGCTGCTAAACTTTAAGAGAGGCGGATTATGGCTGAACTCTTGACGTTGGCACGCCCATACGCTAAAGCAGCATTTGCTTACGCTTCTGAGCAAGGTGCAACTGACGCTTGGTCAAATGCATTAACTTTGCTCAGTGCTGCGGTGCAAGACGAAGCATTTTCAGCTTACTTAAATCGCCCTGAGCTTACTCCTGCAGAGCAGGTGAGTCTTTTTGCTAAAGTTTTAGGTGAAGATCAAACCGCAGCAGTGTCAAACTTTTTGACATTGCTTGCTGAAAATGACCGTTTGACTCTTCTTCCTGAAATTGAAGCTGAATACGAACAGCTCAAATCACAGAATAACAACACTGTGGATGTTGTGATTGAATCAGCATTCCCATTGTCTTCTACACAAGAACAACTACTTGCAGATGCGTTGAAAAAACGCTTTAACGCTGCAGTAAATGTTTCTGTAGAAGTTAAACCAGAGCTAATTGCTGGTGTAGTTATTCGTGCAGGCGACCAAGTGATAGATGATTCTGCGCTTAACAAGCTTGAAAAAATGCGGACTCGTCTTCTTGCGTAATTATTTATAAATATTACTGCGTAAAAGAAGACTGAACTTTAAAAAGATTGAGGTATAGCGCAATGCAACAACTGAATCCATCCGAGATCAGTGCGCTCATTAAACAGCGTATCGGCGATCTGGACACCAGCGCGACCGCTAAGAACGAAGGGACCATTGTTATGGTTTCCGACGGTATTGTGCGTATTCACGGCCTTGCTGATGCAATGTACGGTGAAATGATCGAATTCGACGGCGGCTTATTTGGTATGGCACTGAACCTAGAACAGGATTCAGTGGGTGCCGTTGTCTTAGGTAACTACTTAAGCCTTCAAGAAGGTCAAAAAGCTCGTTGCACAGGTCGTGTATTAGAAGTTCCGGTTGGTCCAGAACTTTTAGGCCGTGTAGTAGATGCTTTGGGTAACCCGATTGATGGTAAAGGCCCTATTGATGCAAAACTTACTGATGCTGTTGAAAAAGTAGCACCAGGTGTAATTTGGCGTCAATCAGTGGATGAACCTGTACAAACTGGTTATAAATCAGTAGATACAATGATCCCTGTAGGCCGTGGTCAACGTGAGTTGATCATTGGTGACCGTCAAACTGGTAAAACAGCAATGGCGATCGATGCGATCATCGCTCAGAAAAACTCTGGCATTAAATGTGTATACGTAGCTATTGGTCAAAAACAATCGACTATCGCTAACGTAGTACGCAAGCTGGAAGAAACTGGCGCTATGGCGTACACAACTGTTGTAGCTGCAGCTGCAGCTGATCCTGCAGCAATGCAGTATCTAGCTCCTTATGCTGGTTGTACAATGGGTGAGTACTTCCGTGACCGCGGTGAAGATGCGTTAATCATTTATGATGACTTGTCTAAACAAGCTGTTGCTTACCGTCAAATTTCATTGCTTTTACGCCGTCCACCAGGTCGTGAAGCATATCCTGGTGACGTATTCTATTTACACAGCCGTTTACTTGAACGTGCTTCTCGTGTATCTGCTGACTACGTTGAGAAATTCACTAACGGTGAAGTTAAAGGCCAAACTGGTTCATTGACTGCATTGCCGATTATTGAAACTCAAGCCGGTGACGTATCTGCATTCGTACCAACAAACGTAATTTCGATTACTGATGGTCAGATCTTCCTTGAAACATCATTATTCAACGCAGGTATCCGTCCTGCTGTGAACGCGGGTATCTCTGTATCTCGTGTTGGTGGTTCTGCTCAAACCAAGATCATCAAGAAATTGTCTGGTGGTATCCGTACCGCTTTGGCGCAATACCGTGAATTGGCAGCGTTTGCTCAGTTCGCTTCTGACCTTGACGAAGCAACTCGTAAGCAACTTGAACATGGTCAACGTGTAACTGAGTTAATGAAGCAAAAACAATATGCTCCTTACTCAATTGCTGACCAGGCTGTTTCAATTTATGCATCTAACGAAGGCTACATGGCTGACGTTGAAGTGAAGAAAATCGTTGCATTTGATGCTGCGTTAATTGCTTACTTCCGTTCAGAACATGCTGCAGTAATGCAAAAAATTGACGAGACTGGTGCTTGGGACAAAGATATCGAAGCTGAATTCAAAGCTGGTATTGAAAAGTTCAAAGCGACTCAAACTTACTAATTTAGCAACTTGCTAAATTAGTGTTGGTTTGGTTCACGGAATCAACCTTCGAGGGCTCGAAAGAGCCTTCGAATACTAGGTTAAGCGTATGGCAAATTTAAAAGAAATTCGCGCCAAAGTAGCTAGTATCAAAAGCACGCAGAAAATTACTCGCGCGATGCAGATGGTAGCAGCTTCTAAGATGCGTCGTGCGCAAGAGCGCATGGCTCAAGGCCGTCCGTATGCCGAAAATATGCACCGTGTAATTGCTCACTTGGTCCAAGCGAATCCTGAATACAAACACCGTTATATGGTTGAACGCCCGGTTAAGCGCGTTGGCTATATCATTGTGTCATCAGATCGCGGCCTTGCTGGTGGTTTGAACATTAACTTGTTCAAGAAAGTGGTTAAACACGTCCAACAGCAACAAGAGCAGTCAATTGAAGTTCAATTTGCTTTAATTGGTCAAAAAGCGGTTTCGTTTTTTAAAAACTACGGCGGTAAAGTGCTTGGTGCAACTACAAACGTAGGTGATGCGCCAAGTCTTGAACAGTTAACTGGTTCTGTACAGGTGATGTTGGACGCTTACGATAAAGGCGAGTTAGATCGTATTTATCTAGTGTCAAACGGCTTTGTCAATGCCATGACTCAAAACCAAAAGATCGAACAGCTCGTTCCTTTAGCAGCAGCTGAAGAAAGCGAAGGTCTGAACCGTCAATACGGTTGGGACTATATCTATGAACCAGAAGCTGAAGAGCTTTTAAATGGTTTATTGGTTCGTTACATCGAGTCTATGGTTTATCAAGGCGTGATTGAAAACATCGCGTGTGAACAGTCTGCACGTATGGTTGCAATGAAAGCTGCAACGGATAACGCGGGTGAGCTGATCAAGAGCCTACAACTTATTTATAACAAGCTGCGTCAAGCCGCGATTACTCAGGAAATTTCTGAGATCGTTGGTGGTGCCGCTGCCGTTTAACATTATTAGTTTGAATTGAGGAGACAGCAATGAGTAGCGGTCGTATCATTCAGATCATCGGCGCGGTTATCGACGTCGAGTTTGAACGTAACAGCGTTCCTAAGATCTATGACGCTCTCCACGTTGATGGCACTGAAACTACATTAGAAGTTCAGCAACAACTTGGTGATGGCGTAGTTCGTACTATTGCAATGGGTTCTACTGAAGGCCTTAAGCGTGGTTTGAACGTAACTAACACTGGCGCGCCTATCTCTGTACCTGTAGGTACTGCATGTTTAGGTCGTATCATGGACGTTCTTGGTCGCCCTATCGACGAAGCTGGTCCAGTTGCCACTGAAGAACGTTTGCCGATTCACCGTCAAGCACCTTCTTATGCTGAACAAGCAGCTTCTACTGACCTTTTAGAAACTGGTATTAAAGTAATTGACTTACTTTGCCCGTTCGCTAAAGGTGGTAAAGTTGGTCTGTTCGGTGGTGCCGGTGTTGGTAAAACTGTAAACATGATGGAGTTGATCAACAACATCGCTAAAGCTCACTCAGGTTTATCTGTGTTTGCTGGTGTTGGTGAGCGTACTCGTGAAGGTAACGACTTCTATCACGAGATGAAAGACTCTAACGTACTTGACAAAGTAGCGATGGTTTACGGTCAGATGAACGAGCCACCAGGTAACCGTTTACGCGTAGCGTTGACTGGTCTTACTATGGCTGAGTACTTCCGTGACGAGAAAGACGAAAACGGTAAAGGCCGTGACGTTCTATTGTTCGTAGACAACATCTACCGTTATACACTAGCAGGTACTGAAGTATCAGCACTTCTAGGTCGTATGCCATCTGCAGTAGGTTACCAACCGACTCTTGCAGAAGAGATGGGTGTTCTTCAAGAACGTATTACATCTACTAAGTCTGGTTCGATTACATCTATCCAAGCGGTATATGTACCTGCCGATGACTTAACAGATCCATCGCCTGCAACTACATTCGCCCACTTGGACGCAACTGTAGTATTGAGCCGTGACATCGCATCTTCTGGTATTTACCCAGCGATCGATCCACTTGACTCTACTTCACGTCAGTTAGACCCATTAGTTGTTGGTGCTGAGCATTATGAAATTGCACGTTCTGTACAGAACGTATTGCAACGTTATAAAGAGCTTAAAGACATCATCGCGATCTTGGGTATGGACGAGCTTGCAGAAGAAGATAAGTTGACTGTTTACCGTGCGCGTAAAATCCAACGTTTCTTCTCTCAACCGTTCCACGTAGCTGAAGTGTTTACTGGTGCTCCTGGTAAACTTGTACCGCTTAAAGAAACTATTCGTGGCTTTAAAGGTCTTCTAGCTGGTGAATACGATCACATCCCAGAACAAGCGTTCTACATGGTTGGTGGTATTGACGAAGTTATTGCTAAAGCCGAGAAACTTTAATTAGCTACCTAATTTAGGAGATTCTCATGGCGACTATGCAATGTGACGTTGTAAGTGTTAAAGAGTCTTTGTACTCAGGCACTGTAACTATGCTAATTGCTAAAGGTGCTGGCGGTGAGTTGGGTATTATGCCTGGCCATGCTCCGCTAGTAACTTTACTCAAGCCGGGCGCAATCCGCGTTCTGCTTGAAAATGGTACAGAAGAGTTAATCTATGTATCTGGTGGTGTACTTGAAGTTCAACCGCACGTTGTTACTGTACTTGCAGACACTGCAGTACGTGCTGACAACCTTGATGAAGCAGCAATTATTGAAGCTCGTAAACAAGCTGAACAATTGCTAGCAAATCAAAAGAGCGACTTGGACTCTGCTGCTGCTTTGGCTGCTCTTGCAGAAACTGCTGCTCAGCTGGAAACCATCCGCAAAATCAAAAACCGCGCTCAATAAGACGCAGTTGGAGATTGAAAAACCACCCGAAAGGGTGGTTTTTTATTTGAAGATAGAATGCTCAAAACATTTGGTTCTTAAAAATAGGTTTTTAAAAATTGACTTTATACTATCGCCTTTCAATTTTTCCTACTTTTCCTAGGAGATGATTCATGCTTAAAAAGCGGAGTGAATTTTCTAGATTGAATTCTATTTTTCTTTAAAGAAAGCCTCTCTGAGCTGACCTAATAGCAGATAACTTACCTTGTCATCTTGTATCTTAATCAGTTGCTTTAATTTTTCAGCTTTGGGTATATCTTCCGGAACGATAATCTCTTCTCCAGATTGATCAGCATATGAAATAGGTCGAGGGCTTGCCGTGACCAGATTGGATGAAGCGGGATATTCAACATGCCAAAGCTGAGTAGAAAGAGCCATGATGTATTTATATTCATCCGTATCTGGATGAAAACGTTTATACAGTTGCAAATCTTGCAACGCTTCTAAACGATCACGTGGGGCAGTGGGGGAAGAACTTTGCCATCCGGCAATGATCGGGTGAATCTCATGTTGCATCAAATGGTAGTCAAGCCAGTCACCAAGTAGGCTGTGGTCAATATCTGCAACATAATCGCTGTCTTGCTGGATCAACTGTTGTAGCTGTTGCAATACGCTCATTTCTTGTTGCTGGAGCGCGTAACGTGCTTCAGTATCGAATTGTTCCAAATCTGCCACTGGCAGATCTAGAAAACGTTGTTGCTGTTCAAAAGCATCAACAATATTGTTTTGATGGACATTATTCCATTGTTGCAAGGTATGAATTTCAAGCTGTTGAATTTCTTTAAATGCTGTGCTTTCGTAGTGACTGAGCTTAAGGCGCTGGATATTTTGTTGATTAAATTCAATTCGTTGTTTGATGTATTCAACATAAGGACCGGTTTGTTTTGGGCTAACTGGCTGGATGACATCAACCAATAACAACTGCTGTTGTTGATTGTGTTTGAGCCAGTCCTGAATCAGTTGAACATCTTTTATGGGGTGAGAAAAAAATTGATTTAAGCGTGGGGTAGTTTTTTCAGGCATGATGAAATGCAACATGCCATATGCCATGATTGCCAAACAGACCACCACAAGAATAATTTTTTTCATGTTATAAAATATTTTTCTGTGTTTGCTATTTGTACATATTATATGAAAAATGAGAAGTGGCTAACGTTTTTTATAAAAAATATCAATTGTATATAAGGAAAAATAGAAAACAGAGCAGTGTTCATAATTTTCCACTTAAAGATTTCATCTGATCTTACTTCCAGCTTATATCTCTAATTTTTTAGATTGCTCATATTTTTTATTTCATTTCAGCAGTGCAGAAATAGCATCTAAAGTTGCATATATTTTATTCATCTCCTGTACTAAGTTAAATTCATTTCATTCACAAATTTTCTCTTATGAACCTTATCGAACACGAACCGCACTTTTGGGAACTTTACCAAGACTTTGATCATTATTATCTCAGCATTGCTGTAGATATGAGTTCCGTCGTGTCCTGCTGGGACCTGGTATTAACTCAAGATGAAATCCAAACTTATAAACAGCAAGGTCGAGTGAGTATTCAAGATCTGGCAAAATCCATAGTTGCTGCAGCTTATAAAGGTGATTTTTCCATCATGGAAAGCCGTTTAGCCTCATCCAAAGAAAAACAAGCCATGCAGGCTGCTTTTAAACAGTGGCGTGTACAGTAAGATCCATGAATCCGTAAGGATTAACCTTGCTTTGCTGTTATTTATAGCCTTACCAGAGATTTCTCAAATCGGTTTCAAAATAAGAAGCAATCATTTCAAAGCCAGCAACCATTGTATCGTTGAACGGCAAGCACATCTAAAGCGATCAAATTTCATACAAATCCACTCATTTTGATGATTTATTGTTGGATATAGTGGAGCTGAGGCTCCTCAAAAAAGAGTTTTCTCGGTATGTGTAATATGGAGAATACAAAAATGGCAAATACAATGAAAGCTGCTGTGGTGACGGCATTTAACCAACCGCTGCAAATTCAAGAAGTTGAAATTCCAAAAATCAGTCCGGGTAAAGTCCTGGTGAAAATCATAGCAACAGGCGTTTGTCATACCGATCTGCATGCCATGCATGGGGATTGGCCGGTGAAACCGACTTTACCTTTTATTCCAGGACATGAAGGCGTAGGTGAAGTCATCGAGGTGGGAGAGGGTATAGAGCATTTAAAGGTTGGTGATATTGTCGGTGTACCATGGTTGTATTCAGCATGTGGTCATTGCGATCATTGTTATGCCGGCTGGGAAACCCTATGCAAGAAACAGCAAAATTCAGGTTATTCAGTGAATGGCAGTTTTGCTGAATATTGCCTGGCCGATGGTGATTACGTCGGGGTGATTCCTGAAGGTGTCGATCTGCTGGAAATCGCACCGATTCTGTGTGCTGGAGTGACCGTCTATAAAGGCTTGAAAATGACTGAAGCTAAAACCGGGGATTGGGTGGCCATTTCCGGGATTGGTGGTCTAGGTCATGTGGCTATTCAATATGCCAAGACCATGGGGTTTAATGTGGTAGCGATTGATGTAGATGATTCTAAACTGGAATTAGCTAAAAACTTGGGTGCTGATGTGGGCATTAATGCCCTGAAAGTCGATGTCAAAGAAGAGGTCATGAAAGCTACAGGAGAAGGCTGTCATGGTGTCTTGGTAACAGCAGTATCACCGAAGGCATTTGAACAGGCGGTGGCGATTGTTCGCCGTGGCGGCACCATGGTGTTAAACGGGTTGCCACCAGGCACATTTGATTTGTCGATTTTTAATATGGTGCTGGAAGGAATTACTGTGCGTGGTTCCATTGTCGGAACGCGTCTGGACTTGAAAGAAGCGCTTGATATTGCAGCACGCGGTAAGGTGAAGGCGCATATTCATGTTGAACCGCTTGAGAATATTAACGATATTTTTGACCGCATGGAGCAGGGCAAAATTGACGGCCGTATCGTGATTGATATGAAACTCTAATCTTCAATGCTTTATATTCATTTAAACAGACCAATTCAGCCGGACTGAATTGGTTTTTATTTATAGAATTAGCCTTTATTTATCAAGTAATCAGCTTTCCTGATTGGTTTCACTTTCACTGGCATCCTTCTGACCTTCAGGAATCATCATTCCTGCCAGTTTGATCATTTCCAGCTGAATATTGCCCATCTGCTGTTCAATTTTCTTGAAATCGACCTGAGTCAAATTCACTTCGCCATTTAAAAATGGGGTAGCCAGAACTTGCTGATTGGCTTGCATCAAATTTTGACGAATGGAATCAATTTCCTGACTTTTCAGGTTCAGACTGGTCAGCGCCTGATTAAATCCCGTCAGTTGTTGTTGCAGATCTTTGGCAGTGGCTTGCAGCTGCTGTTGATCTTTATCATTGATAGCAGTTTCTAAATCAGTCTGAGTTTGCTTCAACTGTTCAACGTAATCACCCGCTTTAAGCTGCATATCGGCAACATCGCGAACGATATAAAACATGTTGCCACTTTTCAGTTCGGTTTTAGCTGCGGGTTCTGTAGCTGATTGGGTAGAGACCTGGTCGGAGGCTTCGCTGGATGTTTCATTTTCTGTTGAATCCGGAGTATTGGATTGTTCACAACCAATCAGCAAAAGGCCCGCACTAAACATCACAAAAGGAGAAACCACATTTTGGATGAATTTTTTCATATCTCTTTCATTTCAGCTTCAATCAATATTCTTCAATATAAGGGTAGAATGTGGAGAAAAAACAGATTGTTGCAAAGTGATAACAAATATTTTGAATATCAAGGATTGAGTTAT
Organism: Acinetobacter sp. BSP-28; assembly: GCF_044130285.1. Classification (NCBI taxonomy): domain Bacteria; kingdom Pseudomonadati; phylum Pseudomonadota; class Gammaproteobacteria; order Moraxellales; family Moraxellaceae; genus Acinetobacter; species Acinetobacter sp. BSP-28. The sequence continues at coordinate 11,307 of NZ_JBIQOB010000009.1, read as the reverse complement.
GAAAAAAGAGCGCTGCAGCGCTCTTTAGATTTACAAAGCTCACTAAAATCAATCTTTCATAATTTTCACAATACTGTGATTGAGCGTATTAATCAGTACATAGTCCCCATTAACGCGAATCCAGCGCTGATTTTTGGCCGGTTTGCTCAAATTTTTATAACGCTTATGATCAATTTCGTAGCCTTTACCATAATAATGTGAAGGCAAGGCCTGACCGGCTTTCCAGTCGCGGGATGGTTTTAAAACCCGGTCTTGTACGACTTCATGATGACGCTGTTCAGCGTGCTGCTGGCCATGTGTGTTACCCGAATGCATATTTTGGGTGTGGCTGTTATTTTCATGGGCATGAGCAGGTGGCGCAGCGATTGCTGCAGGTGCTGCGAGCACGGCAGTGGTTAAAGCAAAGAGTCCAGCGTGTACTAGTTTTTTCATGGGTTTACCTACGCTTAAAATAGCTGTCAGCCAATATTTTTATTTCACCTCTAAGTTAAAGAGAAAACGTGAATAATCTATTGTATAAATGTAATTTGCCGCCTGCTCTGAAGCATTAATGGCATGGAACTCTCTGAATTCCTTCCTTGATTTGAATCTGCTAATTTCTGGATGACACGAGTGCCGATTTCTCTTTTTTTGCTGCTCAGGAATTTTCAAAGTAGTAGGACAATCGGCTTTAATTATCCGTAAGTAGCGTGTTTTGTTTGGTGATGATTTTGACCGGCATCTCATTCATGCGGCAGGTTATTTCACCGATATGATGATAAAAACCGGGGGATAGAAATAGCCTGATGTTTGTTCGGCTCTGAACCATGTTTAACAGACATCATATTTGGACAGGTTTTTGAAAAATAAAGTGATTGATAGAACAATAAAGCCGACTTCAGCCTGAATGAAACAGGCTGAAGTCGGCCGGTTCAGATCCTGCTTTTATTTGGCAAGTTCAGCATTAATTGCATCAACAATACGCGGATCATCGGCTGTGATGTCCGGGGCAAAGCGGGCTACCACTTCACCTTTTTTATTGATCAGGAATTTTTCAAAATTCCATAACACTTCAGGCTGCTCATTTGGAGTCAGGCCATAATCGACCAGATCTTTCCACCAAGGTCCTTCGCCAATACGTTCAGGAATGGCCTGAGTCAGGGTTTGATAAAGTGGATGCTTATCTTCACCTGCTACGGAAATTTTAGAAAATAGCGGAAAATCCACCTGATAATTCAAAGAACAAAATTCCTGGATTTCTGCATCAGAACCCGGTTCCTGAGCCAGGAAATTATTGGCAGGAAAACCTAAAATTTCCAGTCCTTGGTCTTTCTTTTCTTTATACAGTTTTTCTAAGCCTTCATATTGCGGGGTTAAACCGCATTTAGAGGCGACATTCACCAACAGCAATACTTTGCCTGCATATTGATTTAAGGTGATGTCCTGTCCGGCAATGGTCTTGACCGGAATATCATAAACAGATTGGCTCATGAGAAAGTCCTTGAATATTTGAATTTGAATGACTGCTTTGTTTTAAAGCTTATTGTGTCGATCGACAAGTCTTTATTGAGATCTGGATGGTAATCTTTCATGCAGGGTAAATAAAAACAGGCCAATCGACCTGTTTTTATCATGCAATGCATTATTGTGCGGTTTTGACTTTGTTTTCCAGAGCCTGCATGTCGGCGACCAGTTCTTTTTGCAATTGCGTTGCCTGGTCTCGCAGTTCAGCAATTTTTTTCATATCCGGTTTTTCGGCAATACTTTCTTCAGAAAGTTCTATACCCAGATTATTGGATTCTTTAATTTTTTCCCGTACTTTGTCTAGCTCAGTACTTTTCAGAGCTAAAGCATCCAGATCCTGGTTAAAGTTCGCAATATAGGTTTTCATTTCTGCAATGATCGTATTTAGTGCGGCTTTATCATTTTTTTGCGCAGCCTGATTGGCTTTATTTTGCAAGTCTAAAGCCTCTTTGGAACGATTTTGGGAGAGCGTTTGGATTTCAATTAAATCATTTTTAATATCTTTGATATTGTTTGTACTCAGCGCTGCGGTTGCAGGTTGTGTACTCGTAGGGGAAGCGCTGGTAGCTGCTGACGATGCGGGTGCTTCATTTGGTTTTTTATCACAGGCCGTTAATGCCAGAGTAGCAACACAGAGTGAAGCCAGTAATGGTGTTTTCATATCGCATCCTTATAGATCCAATGACAACATCAGATCTAACTATTTAAAAACATTAAAAAGTTAAGAAATATCTTCTAGAGACTCCCTTTAATAGAGTGCTGTCATCAAAATGGCATAGGACTTTAACCCCTGACTAGGGCATTTTTGTTGTTAAGCTGCTGCAAATTGCAAAGCAGGTTATTTAAGTTCATGTAAGTATTAGATATCACGCAGTTGAGCAGGTGTTTGTTCGGTATAGCGTTTAAAAAACTCAATAAAGCTGGAACTATGCTGATAACCCAGCTCATAGGCCAATTTTTTCACGGTCTTGCCTTGGCGAATTTGAGCAATCGCATATAAAATTTTAGCCCGATTGCGCCATTCGGATAAGCTCAATTGTAACTCTTGCTGGCTCAAGCGCAGTAAATGTCGTTCGCTCATAGGCGAGCCGCTGAGAAGTTGCTGCAGACTCTTGTGAAATAGCTCTGGATTGGCCAATTGCTGTAATAGCGGTTTAAGCAAAACATGGTTGGTTTGCGGTAAATAGTGATCATATGCCGCTGCAGTTTTTAGTTGATCCATCAGTACCAGTAATAAATGCTGATAATGTCGTGTGGTTATATCCTGCTGTTTTTGCTCTAGGATTTCATGCACCAAATGCCGAAGAAAGGGGCGAATACTTAAGGTTTTCGTACAAGGTGCAAAATGCTGACATAAGCAAGGATGTACTCGAATACAGATATAGTGGGTGATTTGTTCATCTAGTGCGATAGAGGTATGTGCTGTTTGTGGGGGGAGCCACAGACCATAATTGGGTGGTGACAGATAAATTTGTCCTTCAATTTCATATTCCAAAATACCATTCAAACTAAAATTGAAATCACCCCATAATGAACTGTGTGGCGCAATAATTTCATCTTTCTGATAAAAGAAATCATCCACTTCTATATAATTTTGAATCTGCTGGAGCATGTGAATGTCCTTGATTTTTATGTATGCGTATATTCATGTCTGAAAGATATTGGGTGTCATTTCAATCGTCACAACCCAATGCTTTAGTGTTCTGAGCGCAGTATTAATGTCTGAAATTCGCTATTATAATTATTTCAGACTTCAGTAAAAATAAAAACTGAACATTCAAGCAGGGTACAGGGCATGACACAGCAACACAAAACAGTCTGGTGGGCATTTGTTTTGCCATTAGTTGCAGTTTTAATCTGGTCGATGAACATTACTGTAACCCGTTATGTGGCGGACTATATTTCTCCGGTTAGCATCAGTTTCTATCGCTGGCTGGTGGCTTTTATCGTCTTAACCCCGTTTATGCTGGGCAAGGTCTGGCGTGAACGTCAGCTGGTTTTGACACACTGGAAGCAACTCGCCGTTCTTGGTGCTTTTGGTATGGTGCTGTATCAAGGGTTAGGCTATAGCGCCGCGCATTATACGACGGCCACCAATATGGGCATTATCAACGCCTTTATTCCGGTATTTACCATCTTTGTATCCATGGTCATGCTCAAGGACATTCCCAACCGTTTTGCCGTCGTAGGCAGCATCTTGTCTCTTGCCGGTTTGCTCTATGTCATGGCGCAGGGAAATTTCGCCCAGCTGGTGCAATCAGGTGGACATCTGGGTGATGTCATGATGGTGTTGGCGGTATTTTTTTATGCATTTTATGGCGTTTTCCTGAAAAAATGGCAACTCCAGATTCCCTTGCTGATCAGTCTTTATGTTCAGATTATTTTTGCCCTGCTTTACCATTTGCCCTTCGTTTTATACTTGGGGCTGGATGCAATTGATCGGCACAATTTAAGCAGTATGCTGTATGCTGGTATTTTCCCATCTTTGATTGCACCATTGGTCTGGATGCTGGCGGTACAGATGATCGGACCGAATCGCACCAGTATTTTTATGAATTTAATGCCGGTCTGTACGGCCATTATTGCCAATCTGTGGTTAGGTGAAGCATGGACCATGTATCACAGCATCGGTGGTCTGGTCATTTTATTGGGTATTTTATTGGCTCAAAAGAAAGATCTACCCGTCACAACTGCAAAATTAAATGCATAAACGTAAAAACAACAGATTAAAAAATAGACAAACGAATTGATTTTTACAATTAATTTTTATGGAAATAAAGTCTGAATGATGGTTTTAATAAGTATTTAAAATGGATGTTTAGCTAAAAGATAATTAAAAAATAGTGAGATAATTTAAATTATTAATCAAAAAATGATAACTGTTGATAGGTTTTAACTGTCTTTTAAGATAAATAATATATTTGTATAAAGAAATCAGTTATTACATAATATTTATATCGTGAATGTTTAAGTTATTCTTAACAATATTAAACTTTCGCAACCAGATTTACAGACCCTCTGGATGTGATTTATACACATCCTTTTTATGCTCAACCGTCCCTATATGGTTGAGCTTTTTTTTGCCTGAAAATAGTATTCAGCCCGTATTCTATCAAAATGACCCGCATTAAGCGCGGATCACTTCACCTGTTTCAGCATCCATAATACGGCTCGGTTCTTTACTCAGCCCCAAATCGCCATTTAAATAATTCACCTGACTGGAAAAATATTGGCTAGCTTCCTGAAGGGAACGGGCAGGATTTCCGCCAGCAGGATTGGCACTGGTCGAGACAATAAAACCGTTAAAGGCATTGCATAGCGCAACGCATAAGGGGTGGGTCGTAACCCGTACCGCTACTTTGGGATGGTTGCCTTTGATCCATGCAGGAATATGATTACCTGCGGGTAATAACCAGGTGGTTGCGCGTTCAGTGGGAGAGCGATGACTCCAGGAATCAATCACCTTTTGACGCATTTCCGCAGTTAATGGTTCTAACAGATGTTCTACCTGTGCAATTTGTGCTGCCAGTAAAATCACCCCTTTTTCAATGGGACGTTGCTTTAAACGTAAAATTTCCAAGAACGCTTGTTCGTTAAAAGGATCACAGCCTAAGCCCCAAACTGCCTCTGTAGGATATGCTAAAACCTGTCCCTGCTTTAGACATTGAGCAGCTTCGGCAACAGAGGTGGTAATCATCAGATCTTTCCCTTCATATTTGTTAAAGGGCTATTGTGAACCTTATTTGCCTGGACGACAACGTAGATACAAGCCCGCTTGCTGGGTACATAAGCCAAGTAATTCCAGTTCCATCAATTGGCTGGTCAGGGTAGCAACGTCTGACTGCTGCTGAATGACCAGCTCATCCAGATGTTGTCCGACCCAGTCCAGCTGATTGTACAAAACGCTTAAATGCGCCGGGAGCTCGGGTTGAGTATCTGGATAGTGGAGTTGGCTAGCCTGGTTGCTGTGCTGTTGAGTATGCCATTGAGTTGGCAGTGCCAGATCTTCAATCACCTGATCAGGATGATCAATTAAAATGGCACCTTCACGAATCAGTTGATGGCAGCCTTGATGGTGCTCGCTATAAATATGTCCTGGAATGGCAAAGATCAATTTGCCTTGTTCAGCCGCCCATTTCGCCGTGATTAAAGAACCACTTTTCAGTGCAGCTTCTGCAATAATGACGCCGAGGCTTAAGGCACTGACAATGCGGTTGCGCCGTGGAAAATGCTGCTGTAAAGGAGGAGTCCCGGGCAAGAACTCGGTGATTACCGTACCAGCCTGAGCAATAATCTGTTGTCGCAATTGCTGATGTCTGTTCGGATAGGTTTGGTCTAGACCTGTACCCATCACGGCAATGGTCCGATTGTGCTGCAAAGCGCCTTGGTGGGCTGCTTCATCAATGCCTTGTGCCAGGCCACTGCTGATATAAAAGCCTTTTTCACTGAGATAATAAGCAAAGTCATAGGCCACTTGTCGTCCATGACTACTTGGCTTGCGGCTACCGACAATGGCAATTTGCGGTTGCAACAGGGCTAGAGCATCGCCTTGACCAAACAGAATTGGTGGTTTATCGGCATAGGGCAGCAGTTGCTGCGGGTAGTGTGCGTCCTCCTGCAACAGCACAAAATCACTCTGTTTTTGAATCAGATCAATACAATGCTGAAATTGCCGCTGTGATTCAGTAAGATGAAAATTTCGCAGCCGTTGAATATGATTTTTGTGAATGCCAAGCTTTTGCCAGGTTTCAATTTGATCAGGCTGTGTTGCCTCGGCCAGATGGGTATAGTGTTGATGAATTTTATAAAAGCTGGTCAGCGAGTGTTGGACCAGAAACCATACGCGAATGTAATCCAGCTGCAAGGGGCTTAATGAGTTGAGCATAACGAGACCTTTAAATATGTCTTCTTTTTATTAGATAAAACTAAAATGAGGCTGAATCTCAGCCTCATTTCTACTGTTAGATTTAAAAGTTATTCATCCATCAGTGGCGGCTGAACGCCAGCACCCACTTTAATTGGTAATTCACTATCCAGTACATAAGCATAACTTAGGTTATCAAAGCTTTTGAATACCATGATATTACCAATGCGCTGACCAGGAAGCTGAACGCGTTCTTTGGTTTTTGGATCAGTGACTATTTCGCCTTTCTGATTAACCGTCAAGACTTGTCCTGCTTGAATGCCTTGTACGCTACCACGGTCAATGGTCACCACACTGTGTTTTGCAGCAGTGCCAATTGATCCCATCACGCGAACTACTTGGCCACCCGCAACCACATCTTCAGCATTGGTTGGGTAGAACAAGGTTGGAAGCATTGGATCGTATTCAGGCAATACACGGTCGCCACGACGAACTTCAGAATTATACGTATCTGTTAGTTCCAGGGTGGTGATGTCATTTTCACCACGGATGGCAACACCAGATGCAACCTGAATCAATTCAAGACCGGCATTGTATTTTTTGCCTTTGGCATCGGTAAACATGTACGGTTCACCTTCACGGTAAACAGCATAGCGTTGACCCACTTCCAGACCATTGCCGCGCGCGTATACGGTTTGACCTTGAGCAGCAAGAACACGTTGGTCCGCAGTACCTAAAATGTAAGGTGTGCCTGCAACCGATTCAGGTGCCACAATGGTGCTGCGTTCTAACCATTGCTTGATGTATTCCAGTGGAATGACAGGAATGGCATTGTTTAATGATTCAACCCGAACCTGAGGTTGTAACTTGGTACCCCCGGTATAACGACGAATAATCCCTTCACAGCCATCACCTTCATCTTTTCCGATAATCGGTTTGCCATTATAGGTACACATGAGCAGGCGGTCGCCCGGGAAAATCCAGTGTGGATTTTTCACATGTTTATTGCTGGCCCAGATTTCAGGCCAACGTACCGGATTTTTCAAAAATCTTTTGGAAATATCCCATAAAGTATCGCCTTTTTTCACCACATAAACTTGTGGTGCTCCGGCTTTTAATGCAGGTGGATTGATATTACGGGCAGGTGCGGCTTCAGCAACGCTTACCATCCCGGCCCCGACACTTACACATACGGCAAGTGCCAATAATTGTTTTTTAAACCCCAAGGCACTAAAAGTTGGCATGCCCTTCAAAACCTTTTTCATTATCATAATTCCTAAAATTATGTATGTAGTTGCGTTATAATAACGATATTACACACATTTTTTTGATGAAGCATTCCTTCATTTTGTTTTTTGATCAATGGCATAAGTGAGGACACCGTATGGCCTTATTACCTATTTTAAGTTTCCCGGATCCCCGTCTTCGTACCATTGCTAAACCAGTCGAAGAAGTCACTGATGAAATTCGTCAGCTCGCAGCCGATATGTTTGAAACCATGTATGAAGCCCCAGGTATTGGTTTGGCTGCTACACAGGTAGATCATCACATTCAGCTGATTGTCATGGATTTATCTGAAAAGAAAGATCAACCCATGGTATTTATTAACCCCAAAGTTACTCCATTAACTGAAGAAACTCAGCCTTATGAAGAAGGCTGTCTGTCAGTGCCTCAAATATACGACAAAGTTGAGCGCCCGTCACGTGTAAAAATTGAGGCAATTAACCTTGAAGGTCAATCATTTGAGCTGGAAGCAGACGAACTTCTCGCTGTTTGTATTCAACATGAAATGGATCACTTAAATGGTAAATTATTTGTCGATTATTTATCGCCTTTAAAACGTCAACGTGCACGTGAAAAAGTGGAAAAAGTGGTGCGTCAGCGCCAAAAAGAAAAAGTTGCAGTGAAGCGCTAATCCATAAAATTCCTGGACTAAATAGTTTAAAAAAAAGCCCAATTCAAATTGGGCTTTGTTATACTTGCATCCGACAAATTTTTGGATTTGCCTGTGCTTTTACGTAGTGGTCTACTGCTATCTTGTATAGCCGTATTTTTACAGATTGCTGTATTTTTACAGCCTTTGCTACCGAAGCAATATCAGGTTGCTCCGGTCTGTGAAACCATTACGCGTGCATTATTACTCGATTCTACTTCTATTCATCAAACTTCTACTTCTGAACATTCTCAGCATCAGATCCATCAAGACGCTCAAGAGTATGAACAACATGCAGGGCATGATCATGATGCCAATCATCAATGTCAGTACTGTACTGTCTACGGTAATTTGGTTTTGCCCCCTGAATTAGAAGTCAAAGAAGTTTTAGATCGTATTCAGGTTCGCTTAATTGCATTCCAGAAGACCTTTAGTCATGTCTGGTTTGTTTTGCAGCGACTCTTTCTTCTGCCCCAAGGGCGAGCCCCACCACTATTTGCATAAATCAAAAGGTATTTTCCGGGTCTTGACTGACTCTAGCCTTGCGCTGCTTTACCGCAGCTCATTATTTATGTATTAGTGAGATTGAAAAAATGGCTCAGCCTAAATTCTTTTTACAGCCTCTTGCGGCTGCGATTTGTGTTGCCAGTTATTCCGCGACTGTGTTTGCCGAGCAACAAACGAGCACCGTTCAAACGTTAGCCCCGATTGTGGTAACGGCCCATCAAGGCAATGATGCCAATGGTTTGATTGTGCATGCAGACCCTAAACAGCCCATCCAGCCTATTCCGGCCAGTGATGGTGCAGATTATCTGCAAAGCATTATGGGATTCAGTTCGATCAAAAATGGCGGCACCAATGGCGATGTGACTTTCCGTGGCATGTTCGGTTCGCGGATTAAAATTTTAGCAGATGGCACAGAAAATCTGGGTGCCTGTCCAAACCGTATGGATGCGCCAACCTCTTATATTTCACCGGAAAGCTATGACCGTATTTCGGTGATTAAAGGACCACAAACGGTGCAATATGCCAATACCGGTTCGGCTGCGACGGTGATCTTTGAGCGTGAAGCTGAAAAGTTGAGTCAAGATAAGCCTTATCGGGGGCAGGCGAGTGTACTGGCAGGTTCATATGGTCGGCTGGATCATAATGTAGAAGCAGCCGTTGGTGATGAGCAGAAATATGTGCGCCTGAATGCCAATCGCTCTGTTTCCGATAGCTATAAAGATGGTAATGGTAATACTGTTCCTTCAGATTGGGAACGCTGGAATGCAGATGTGGCATTGGGTTGGACACCGGATGAAAACACCTGGGTGGAGCTGACTGGTGGCAAGGCGGATGGTGAAGCAGTGTATGCTGGCCGCTCAATGGATGGTTCGCAATTTGCTCGTGAAAGTCTGGGACTTCGTGTAGAAAAGAAAAATGTCACCGATGTGATCAAGAAAATCGAAGCACAAGTGAACTATAGCTTTAATGATCATGTCATGGATAACTTTAGCTTACGTGAATTTAAACCTGACGGCATGATGAATATGCCGATGGCCTCCAATGTAGCGCGAGAAACCTTGAATGCACGTCTGGCTGTAACTCATCAATGGGATAAATTGCAGTTGATTAGCGGTATTGATAGTCAAAATAACGAACACTCCAAGCGCAGCGGCAGTTTAATGAAACCCTATCAAGATCAAGCGCGTAGTAAAGATATGAAATTCCGTTCCTATGGTGCTTTTGGGGAGCTCAGTTATCAGTTGAGTGATCAAAATAAATGGGTGGGTGGTGTTCGTGTAGATCAGGTCAATGTCAAGGATTTACGTTCTGAATCTGTAGACAAAGGCTATAACCGAGAGTTAGATAAAACATTGCCAAGCGCATTTATCCGTTTGGAAAACCAGCATCCAGAGCATGATGCTAAAACCTATATCGGCGTAGGTTATGTCGAACGTATGCCGGATTATTGGGAGCTGTTCAGTACTGCGCATGGCAATCCCGGAACCGTGAACTCATTTAATGGGATCGATACCGAAAAAACTTTGCAGCTGGATTTAGGCTATCAACATGAACATGGCGCACTCAATTCCTGGGTTTCTGCCTATGCAGGATTAATCAATGATTATGTGTTGATGAGTTATCACATGCATAGCATGCCTGGAATGATGAGCCATGGTAAAACAGCGGGTGCTAAAAATGTCGATGCCACGATTGCTGGTGCTGAAGCAGGAGTAGGTTATCAATTTACCGATCATCTGCAAGCCGATGTCAGCGCGATGTATGCATGGGGTAAAAATACCACTGACGATAAAGCCTTACCGCAAATTGCCCCTTTGGAAGGGCGGGTAAATCTTCGTTATATTCAGGATAAATATACCTTGGGTGCATTATGGCGAATGGTCGATCGTCAAAACCGCATCAGTAAAGATCAGGGCAATATTGTGGGTTATGACCTGGCTGAAAGCAGCGGTTTTGCCACCTTATCCTTGAATGGCACCTATCATGTTCGTGATGGTGTGGATTTGTCTGTAGGTGTAGATAATGTGTTTGATAAAACCTATAGCGAACATTTAAACAAGGCAGGCAGTGCTGGCTTTGGTTTTGCCGCCGATGAGCAATTCAATAATATTGGCCGAAATTATTGGGCGCGAATGAGTTTCAAATTCTAATTTGAATGGTTTTAATACAAAAAGCAGGGCGATTGTCCTGCTTTTTGTCTTTTAGATTTAGTTAATTTAATTAAAAACAATAACTTATAATTTATAGGTATTTCGAAAGAAAATAATCAACATTTTTATTAAAAAAATTTAATTATATAAAACATATATTTATGAAATTGTTGGTTTATAAAATAAACACACAATTCAACTCATTTAAAAAAGGTGTTGCAAGCCCACTAAAATGCTGTAGAATGCACATCCATCGGCGGTGATGAAGATTAAAACTTCTGATAAAACAGCAACTTAGCGCGAAGTGTTGAGATTGGGTTTTAGAAAGAAAGTTTAAAATAATTTGAATT
>NZ_JBIQOB010000089.1:0-647 GCF_044130285.1 Acinetobacter sp. BSP-28 | reverse complement strand
GGCACTGTTGCAAATAGAGATTTGAGTCGATGATGTTCCCTTTAAAAAGTGCTTAGAGACCGAAAACTCTGTTGATTAGATACACTTCACCCTGAGGCTGACCATAATAGAATGATGAAGCTTGTCCTTTACGTAGTGCACGCATGACTTCAATACCTTTAATTGTGGCATAAGCCGTTTTCATAGACTTGAATCCTAACGTAGCCCTGATGATCCGCTTTAGCTTGCCATGATCACATTCGATCACGTTATTCTTGTACTTAACCTGCCTGTGCTCAAGGTCTGGTGGACATTTTCCTTCCCGTTTTAACCGTGACAAAGCACCTCCATATGTGGGTGCTTTATCCGTGTTGATCACCCTTGGAATTTGCCATTGCTTCACGTTGTTCAGAATTTTTCCGAGAAACCGATAAGCCGCCTGGGTATTACGCCTAGCGGAGAGGTGAAAATCGATGGTATGACCACGGAGATCAACAGCCCGGTACAAATAAGCCCATTGGCCGTTCACTTTTACATAGGTTTCATCAATATGCCACGGGCTGAGGTCAGTAGGATTACGCCAGTACCAGCGCAACCGCTTTTCTATTTCAGGGGCGTAACGTTGAACCCAGCGATAAATCGTGGTGTGATCAACCTTTACACCACGT
>NZ_JBIQOB010000088.1:0-650 GCF_044130285.1 Acinetobacter sp. BSP-28 | reverse complement strand
TGTCAGGAATCTGTCCACTTATGGATCTCTAAACACGTACGTCTATTTTTCACATTTGCTCTATTGTAGAGTTCCATGAGAGTAAACAGCTGTAGGTGACTGCTTATGATCCAGAATTGATTACCAGGCACCCTGGATTACATAACAATCTAAGTTATGTAACTTATGCAATTTATGTGTCAGGAATCTGTCCACTTATGGATCTCTAAACCCGTAGGTGTTTTTGTCAGATTTGACCTATTGCAGAATTCTATCTCGTTAAAGAGATGTATTTAGCTGCTTATGATCCAGAATTGATTACCAGGCACCCAGATTACATAAGTATCATAAGTTATGTAACTTATGCAATTTACGTGTCAGGAATCTGTCCACTTATGGATCTCTAAATACGTAGGTGTGTTTGTCACATTTACTCTATTGCAGAGTTCCATGAGAGTAAACAGCTGTAGGTAACTGCTTATGATCCAGAATTGGTTATCAAGCACCCGGATTACATAAGCATCATAAGTTATGTAACTTACGCAATTTATCTGTCAGGAATCTGTCCACTTATGGATCTCTAAACCCATAGGTGTTTTTGTCAGATTTGAGCTATTGCAGATTTCCATGAGAGTAAACAGCTGTAGGTAACTGCTTATGATCCAGAATTG
>NZ_JBIQOB010000087.1:0-656 GCF_044130285.1 Acinetobacter sp. BSP-28 | reverse complement strand
GCGCCAGTTACGTCAGTTGTACGGAAGTAGAACTGTGGACGGTAACCGTTAAGGAATGGAGTGTGACGACCACCTTCTTCTTTAGAAAGTACGTATACTTCTGCATCGAATTTAGTGTGTGGCTTGATTGTACCTGGTTTAGCCAATACTTGACCACGTTGAACGTCTTCACGCTTAGTACCACGTAGAAGAACACCACAGTTCTCGCCTGCACGACCTTCGTCAAGCAATTTACGGAACATTTCTACACCAGTTACAGTTGTTTTAACTGTGTCTTTGATACCAACGATTTCAACTTCTTCGCCTACTTTCACGATACCAGATTCAACACGGCCAGTTACTACTGTACCACGACCTGAAATTGAGAATACGTCTTCGATTGGCATCAAGAATGCTTTGTCGATTGCACGTTCTGGTTCTGGAATGTAAGTGTCAAGCGCTTCAACAAGAGCAAGAACTGAAGATTCGCCATATTGACCAGCGTCACCGTTAAGCGCAGCAAGAGCTGAACCACGGATAACAGGAGTGTCATCACCAGGGAAGTCATAAGTAGAAAGAAGTTCACGAACTTCCATTTCAACTAGCTCAAGAAGCTCTTCGTCGTCTACAAGGTCACATTTGTTCAAGAACACAAGGATGTAAGGTACACCTACTTG
>NZ_JBIQOB010000086.1:0-656 GCF_044130285.1 Acinetobacter sp. BSP-28 | reverse complement strand
GCGCCAGTTACGTCAGTTGTACGGAAGTAGAACTGTGGACGGTAACCGTTAAGGAATGGAGTGTGACGACCACCTTCTTCTTTAGAAAGTACGTATACTTCTGCATCGAATTTAGTGTGCGGCTTGATTGTACCTGGTTTAGCAAGTACTTGACCACGTTGAACGTCTTCACGTTTAGTACCACGTAGAAGAACACCACAGTTCTCGCCTGCACGACCTTCGTCAAGCAATTTACGGAACATTTCTACGCCAGTTACAGTTGTTTTAACTGTGTCTTTGATACCAACGATTTCAACTTCTTCGCCTACTTTCACGATACCAGATTCAACACGGCCAGTTACTACTGTACCACGACCTGAAATTGAAAAAACGTCTTCGATTGGCATCAAGAATGCTTTGTCGATTGCACGTTCTGGTTCTGGAATGTAAGTGTCAAGCGCTTCAACAAGAGCAAGAACTGAAGATTCGCCATATTGACCAGCATCACCGTTAAGCGCAGCAAGAGCTGAACCACGGATAACAGGAGTGTCATCACCTGGGAAGTCATAAGTAGAAAGAAGTTCACGAACTTCCATTTCAACTAGCTCAAGAAGCTCTTCGTCGTCTACAAGGTCACATTTGTTCAAGAACACAAGGATGTAAGGTACACCTACTTG
>NZ_JBIQOB010000085.1:0-690 GCF_044130285.1 Acinetobacter sp. BSP-28 | reverse complement strand
CCAATTATCCCTCGGTCAATGTTTTAAAGAAACGTGAACTTAACTATTGGATTCACATATGGAAATTTCAAAAGAAACAAAAACTGCACTGCACAAGATGATTCATCACTCTGAAGGTGTGACACCGAAAGATATTGCTGATGTTTTAGGTGTATCGCACAAAACGGCTTTGAATTATGCCAATCCAAATATGGATCAGCATTTACCAAGCCTCAAGGCCTTTGAAGCAATGTTGACCTATACGCAAAACCCAGTCGTTTTAAAGTCTTGGGCACACAAGTTAGGACTGGTGCTTATGCCGTTAGGTGATATCGAAGGTAAAGAGCACCAGTTGAGCGTACTGGAATCATTACTCGGCATGAATGTTGGTGCTGGTCAGGCAAATAAGCAGGTTTTAAGTGCGCTGGAAGATGGCGTGGTGACACCAGCGGAAATGGATGAGACGGACCGCATCCTGGAAGAAATGGAACACAAGATCCAGTCTTTGCGTAAAGCCATGAAAGGCGAGTGTGCAAAGTATTTATCAGCTCTACAAATAGAAAAAGCCTGATGTCAGATATCAGGCTTTTAGGTATTCAAGAATTTAGGAACCCTAGAATGGAAACAAATCTACCACAACACCCATGCGCTAACAAGTGCAGCGAATTTACAGAAGAGCAGTGCGGGCATTGCTTGATTTCAGAATCAGAT
>NZ_JBIQOB010000084.1:0-717 GCF_044130285.1 Acinetobacter sp. BSP-28 | reverse complement strand
GGCACTGTTGCAAATAGGCTGACGTGATAAGCTAAATATCTTATTTATTTCGAGATACAGCAGATGAATCCCTTCCACGGTCGGCACTTTCAAGGTGAAATCATTCTTTGGGCTGTTCGTTGGTATTGTAAATATGGCATCAGCTATCGTGAACTTCAAGAAATGCTCGCTGAACGAGGCATAAATGTGGATCACAGTACAATTTATCGTTGGGTTCAGCGTTATGCTCCAGAAATGGAAAAACGCTTACGCTGGTATTGGCGTAATCCTACAGATTTACATTCATGGCATATGGATGAGACTTATATCAAAGTGAAGGGGCGATGGACTTACCTGTATCGTGCAGTTGATCAACGTGGTCATACGATTGACTTTTACCTTTCCGCTAGGCGGAACAGTAAATCAGCCTATAGTTTTCTAGGAAAGATATTCAATACGGTGAAAAAATGGCAAATTCCACGGGTCATCAATACAGATAAAGCAGCGACCTATGGCCATGCTTTATCACGATTAAAGCGAGAAGGAAAATGTCCACCAGACCTTGAACACAGGCAGATTAAGTATAAAAATAATGTCATTGAATGTGATCATGGTAAGTTAAAGCGGATCATCAGGGCCACATTAGGATTCAAATCTATGAAGACGGCTTATGCCACAATTAAAGGTATTGAAGTCATGCGTGCACTACGTAAAGGACAAGCATCGTCATTTTATTAT
>NZ_JBIQOB010000083.1:0-723 GCF_044130285.1 Acinetobacter sp. BSP-28 | reverse complement strand
TCAACATTCAACATTCAACATTCAACATTCAACATTCAACATTCAACATTCAACATTCAACATTCAACATTCAACATTCAACATTCAACATTCAACATTCAACATTCAACATTCAACATGGCTTGAGCAATATTGAGTCTTTGTGGTCTACAGTTTAAAAGTAATGCGATTGCTCTTACTTGGTTTATAGACCAGTTGGGGTGGCGATCTTATTCGAGATCTAGATTGAATTGCATTCAACAAAATAGAAATCTCAAAATTAAAATACTTTCTTATGTGGAGTTGATAGATAGGTAATTCTATTTTTAAATCAGGTCATAGTTTTTTGCTTTGATTATTCATTTGTCTAAATAAGCTGTATTTAAGTGCTGGCTGTAATTTAAGAATGAGATGAGTTCATAGCAATATAAAAGAAGAAGGATGAAATAATTCATTAAATGTTATGGGTGAAAAAAATTATTGGCTTTGCTTTTTTGGGTGTTAAGCAGAAAAGTGTTGTTAATTTAAACTTAAAAATAAGAAAACCACTCTATTTTGTAGAATAAATAAACAATTGTAATATTTTTGCTGAATTATTTGAGAAAGGGGGTTGTAATGGGTTGGGAATGCTGTAGAATGCACATCCATCGGCGGTGATGAAGATTAAAACTTCTGATAAAACAGCAACTTAGCGCGAAGTGTTGAGATTGGGTTTTAGAAAGAAAGTTTAAAATAATTTGAATT
>NZ_JBIQOB010000082.1:0-772 GCF_044130285.1 Acinetobacter sp. BSP-28 | reverse complement strand
CGTAAGCTAGGGCGTACAAAATAGCCTAAATTTCATCCACAGCAATTGGGGATAGTTTTCGCCCTGGAAGAGCTGATAACATTGGGAAAATGCCAAAATTGAGCGTTTTTCAACCGATTTTATTGGCAAAAAATGACAAACTTGTTTAAAAAACACACGAGTTGTTAAAGCGTGTGTTTTTTGATCTCTTTGGTTTGGGATTTATAGGTTTAAATCTTTGATAAATAATAATATTTAAAAAAGCTGTTATTCACCAATTAAAATGTCTATGCGATAAACCATTTAAAATGTCCTGTTTTTAACTACAAGAGTCAAGAACAGGATTTAAATTTCTTTGTTCAATAACTGCTTTCTGAGCTTTACGACTCGGCATACTTTGCTTGGCGCGGGAACGTTTATTTTGTTTTTCCAACTCTTCATGTTGTTGCTGGATATGGGCCAGAACCGAACCTAATCTTTTATTCTCAACCACTTCATTCTGCTGTAGTCCAACCAGTTTATTGAAGATGCTGTAGTTGATCTTCCGTCCTTCATGCATGATAGCCACAGTACCATCCGGGTACTCCAGAAATGAAATGTATTGCCCAACAAGCTTATGATTCAGCTCTGTCGGTTCAAGCAGATAAATACACTTGTCATAGGTAATGGTCAGATTCTTGGTGACCTTACGCGGTTCCTGCCAGGTAAAAATATCATCTAGTTCAACACCAGACTCTGTTAAGGGGCGATGTAAATTCTTTGAGTTTCGCGCACATTTGGCGAACTTCTGATT
>NZ_JBIQOB010000081.1:0-377 GCF_044130285.1 Acinetobacter sp. BSP-28 | reverse complement strand
TAGATCTCTTTCATAAATCAAAAAATGACCACCTTTTTGATTGATATTTTCACTCTAATTTTCTTAGCATTCGTGCATAATCTGCGGATGAAATACATCAATTCAAAGAAGCTTTCTGAAACACAGTTTAAGCGATATACGGGCATCTCATGGTCAACCTTTTATTTAATGGTTGAGCAATTGCAGAAGCATGTTCCAGCTAAAGGCAGACAGCCCAAGTTAAGCCTGGAGGATCAGGTTCTGCTCTGTCTGAGCTATTGGCGGGAATACCGAACCTTATTTCACGTTGCGACGAGTTACGGGGTTTCAGAGCCCACAGCCTCACGAATTGTACGTCATGTTGAAGACTGCCTGATTCGCTCCAATCTTTTTAATTT
>NZ_JBIQOB010000080.1:0-421 GCF_044130285.1 Acinetobacter sp. BSP-28 | reverse complement strand
ACCCATACCTTCAAAGTACAGGCCATGATTCACTACAAGACTCAGCAAATACTGAGTTTATGTAGCAGTCGCGGTGCTGTACATGATTTCGAGCTATTTAAAAGAAACATAAAGCTGATTCCTTCAGAAGCCTTTGTTCTTGCAGATAAAGGCTATCAGGGAATTTATGCATTGTATCCGAATAGCCTGTTGCCATTAAAAGCAAAAAGACGTTGTAAATTGGATCCTGAACTAAAAATCTATAATCAGGAAATCAATAAAAGAAGAATAGGTATTGAGCATGTATTTGGCAGCCTGAAAACCTTCAAGATCCTTGCCGAACGTTATCGAAATAGAGGGAAAAGACTCGGTTTGAGATTCAATTTAATTGCTGGAATCTATAACTTGGAGCTGAGTAAAAAATGATTTATGAAAGAAGTCT
>NZ_JBIQOB010000008.1:0-161918 GCF_044130285.1 Acinetobacter sp. BSP-28 | reverse complement strand
GCGACCATAGCAAGAGTGAACCACCTGATCCCTTCCCGAACTCAGAAGTGAAACCTCTTAGCGCTGATGGTAGTGTGGGATTACCCATGTGAGAGTAAGTCATCGCCAGCTCATTATTCCTAAAACACCCTCAGTCAAACGACTGGGGGTGTTTTTTTTTATGCGTGGGATTTAACTAATAAAATATTTAATCCTTAATAAAAAATGATAGCTTGAAAGAAATTGCTGGGGAGCCCTTACGTCTTTGGATCGCGAAATTTACTGGCTCACCGATTAAAGCCATGAATTCGCGCATTATATTTACTTTAATTGTGCAATCTTCTACAGTAACAACACTTGCTACAATCGGGTTCGTGAGTGCTGGTGTGCTCATATTTAGCTAAGCCATCGGAGTTTTGGTCGGTGCAAATATAGGTACAACCAGTACAGGTTGGATGGTCGCTTTATTAAGGGTAAAGTTTTCTATCGGAAAAATTGCACTTGGTGCTTTGGCGAAAATTCTTACACATGGACGTGTAGCTTTATTTGGACTGGTTCTGGCTGGTTTTGGTCTCATTTTTTATGGCATTGAATTATTACAAATCGCCATGTCTAGATTGGCGGATAAGATTGATTTATCTATCTTTTCTACAAAGAAAGTGTATTTGATCAATTACTGTTGGTGCTATTGAGGATAGTGATGACGGTCATCCTGTACTCCTCTAGTGCTGCAATTACCACAACCATAGCGGAGCTTGCTACGCAGGTCATTCAACTTGAACAAGCCTTATTTTTGGTGATTGGGCAAAATGTAGGAACTGTTGCTACGGCTATATTGGCTGCAATCGGTGCGAATGCCAGTGCCAAACGTACTGCAGCTGTGCATGTGGCTTTTAATATGATGTATGCTATTTTGGCATTTTTGATCTTATCTCCTTTATTTTTATGGTTATATCAATCCAAGAATCTATTTCAGCTCTAGAACCTGTATTAGTTGTGACTGCATTTCATACTGCTTTCAGTTTGTTGGGTGCTGCAATTTTTCTTCCACTTGTTGAACCATTTAAAACTTTAATATCGCGTTTGATTCCTGATAAAGAAGATAATCTTTTACAGATTTTAGATTAATTAAGTTTATCCGTACCTGCTTTAGCAATAGCTACGGCAGAGCATGTACTGTATCAATTGATTTGGCAGCAGCAAGATTGGTTGAGAGTTTCAATTAGGGATGGTGTTCTATATCTGCCAATCAACTGAAACAGCACTAAACGTCGATTATGAAGCTACAAGATTATTTATCTAAAATAGATGTTTCAGAAGACAGTGCGTTATACCCACGATTATTTAATTTATTAAGAGCGCTGGTGTATTTAAAAGTCTTTAGACGTGATCTAGAATTTGCACTCATGCAATCTATACGAACGCAACCGATGCTGTATCAAGTGGCACTCGATTATAGCCATATTTTAGAGCAATACTGGGATGCTCTTGAAGATCGAATGTAGTTTGATCTGAATCAGCCTTTATTTGAAGAGCTACAAAGTCTTAAAAAATGGACTAAACAATCTCGATCAGAATTGCGAGAAGAGATTCAAGCCTATACAAAAAATCATCAGTTAAGTGCTGCTAAAACACTTCAATTACTCGCAGCACATCGTTGGTTAGACCGTTTAATTGCACATCATCATCGGTTTATGAATGTCTTAGTGGATACAAATGCTACTGATGAGGAAGCAGCTGTCGGCGTGCATGTTTAAGGGCTGTTCTTAGTCCTTCTTCTAAGGTTGGATGATAGTAAGGTTTAGATAATACCTCATCAATTGTCAGTTTTTCACCAATCATCCATGCCAAAAGATGCGCAAGATGCTCGGCTTGAGGGCAGAAAAGTTCAGCGCCTAAGATCTGTCTAGATTGGGGATCTATATAGATTTCTACAGCACCATGATTTTCAGCCTGAACAAGCGCACGACCTTGCTTTTCATATGAGACGTGGCCAGTAATAAACGGTATATGCTGATCTTGTAGTGATTTAAAGCTTTCACCCACGATGGCCATTTCAGGCTGACTAAACACAATGCCTAATTGGGGTAATTTAGGAATATTTTGAATATTTGGAAAATTGAGACAATTTTGGATTACACTTTTGCCAGCATATGCAGCTTCATGTTGAATAGGATTTTTCATGGCAGCATCGCCAACAATAAAAATAGGTAAATTTGCTAACTGTTTGCTTTGATGGTTTAAAGGCAGATTCTTTAAATCTTTAAACTGTAGATCGATATTTTCAAGAGCTAAGGTGTCAAGGTAACTGGTACGACCAGTTGCGGAGAGGACGTAATCCACCTCTATACTTTGGGCTTGTTCCTGCTCCTTAAAATGTACTTTGACCGCGTTATTTATCTTCTCATAATGATTAGGCAGCACTTTAAACTTAAACTCAAGCTCTTGACTGAGTTTAGATTGAGCTATGGTTTGCAGTTCGGGGCTGGTCAGTACACCTACTTTTTGGCTACGTGCAAAGATGGTCGTTTTTACACCCAATCTTTGCATGGCTTGTGCAAGTTCAATCGCAATCACACCACTGCCAATCACCGCTATTGCTTTTGGTAATTGGGGAATTTCAAAAATCTCATCCGAGCTAATGAGCTGCCGCCCCAGTTGTTGCTTGAGTTTTGGGTCAAGGGTTGGATAAGAACCGACAGCAAGTACAAAAGACTTAGATTGGTACTGATGACCATTTACTTCAACAGTGTTGGCATTGATAAATTTGGCATGACCTGAAAGTTTATGCTCTTCTGGCCATGAATTCACATCTTTTAACGTAGCACGGGTAAAGTGATCACGAAGCTCACGTACACGTATCATTACTTTAGATGTATCAACTTTAAATTCAATTGATAAAGCTAAGTCATTTGCATGTTTAACATCATGCATGCGATTAGCTGAAGCAATCAGTACCTTACTTGGCATACAGCCGACACGGGCACAGGTTGTATCCCATGGGCCATCATTAATAATTAGAATATTTTGGGTATATTTAATGGCTTCATTATATGCAGCAATACCTGCTGTACCTGCACCGATAATAATGATGTCGTACATATAAGGACCAATTTTAGAGAATATTGTTTTAACTATATAAAAAACCCTCAGTCATGAGGGCTTTATATCAATAAATAAAATTAATATTTAATGTTATTTGGCGAGATAAAGGTCGTCACAATCCCGGAATTTGTATTAGTTGATGTCCCTTCATAGGTAACACCATTGATTATATGCTTGAATTTTAAAATAGAATTTAATGCAGATTGTTTAAAATCAAGAATGTTTGGACCTTCTAGGAAAATACTACCCTTAAATTCTTTAGCATTTAGTGTCGGTTGTTCATGTTCTACCCGTGTTCCGGAAATTGTTACACTTGGTAAATTTAAAGTTTCAACACCATTTAAGATTTTATAGGTGCTAGGTGCTTCACCAGATTTAGAATCAATGCGAAAATTTATTGGTTCAGCAAAAGCAACATTAGTATTGTCATTAATTAATGTATTGAAACCAGAACCAGCTTCAGTTACGTAGTACTCGCTGTTATCGGCTGTGGGAACTTTATAAATGCTCAATGCACCCATGACTGTTCCAGTAGTTGCGCCTAGTTTGGTAACAGTTATTTTAAAATCGCTAGTAGCTTCATTGATTAGGATAAAGCGTTTTTGTAGTCCTTGTGCTTGTTGGAAAGGATGCGAGAATGCACCTGCAATTGTAATGTCTTGTAAGTTTTTTTGAGGATGTTCATTTTCAAATACTAATAGGTAAGTTTCACCATAGTAACTTTCTAGATTTGGTGTGATGTCAGCAGATTTTAAGCGAATATTTGCTAAATCATCTCCTAGAGTTTGATCATTTTGATTGTCCACTTTCCCATCATCTATAACGAAATCCCAAGAATCATATTTTGATCCTAGTAATTTGTTAATTTCATCCCCTATAAAAACATAACAAGCACGATAATCACTTTTACTTTCATCGAAACACTTCGCTTTACGGTTTGTTGTTTGATAAGCTGTAAAGTCAACATTTCTAATATCTTGTGAAATTTTTAAAATACTTTGAGCATACGCATCGATAGCGTGATCAATATAACCCTTTTGATTAGGATCTGACTGACCAAATAATGATGTTGCTTCTGTTTTAAGTGCATTAAAAGTTTTTTGAGCATCAACTGATGTTACATTACCTTCTGTAGGTGATTGATTAGAATTAACATTACTACCGTTATTATTGTAGTAACCCTCGCTACCGCCGCCGCCACATGCTGCTAAAGTTGCCGTAAGTGCTAAAGTCAGTGTCCCTTTAAGTAATTTCATGTGTACCCCGAAAAAAATAATTTTATGTATGAAATGTAGTTATATTGTGTAAAGATAACATACATAAAAAATGACGCAAAGAGCACCATTTATAATATTTATAGAAAATTAGATGGATGTTCCCACACTCACTCCAACCGTAGGTCGAACATTCATCGAGCTACATCCTACAACAACACATGAAATAAGTAATAGAAGAATGATTTTATTCATTGAGCAATCCTAATTTTTTTGCTTCATTAAATAATAGGGAAGAGCGTGTGCCACTTCGGCATATCATTAATATGGGTTTTGGAAGCTCATTATAATATTTTGCAAATTCAACCATGTCTGTTTCAGAAACTTTAGCACTGCTAATGGGTTGGTAAATTACGCTGATATGAGATTGTTCGGCAATATCGCGCAATTGATTGACTGTAACCAAATTTCCTTGTTCCTGATCGGGAGGATTGAAAATGATGGACTTAAAACCTTGATGTATTAAGGTTTTAAATTTTTCGGTCGTCATTTGACCTGTCACACTTAACGAGGAATTTAAACTGCGGGTTAAATCAGTCGTTTCCGCAAAAAGAGCTGTGCTACAAGTCAAACTTAAACTTAATAAAGCACTATAAACAACGTGCTTAATCATCCAATAAATCCATTTGTTTTGCGAGTTGATATAAGTTATTTGAGCGATTACCAGTACGGCAGAACATCAATACAGGTTTTGGCAGTTCATTAAAGTGATTGGCAAATGTACGGACATCAACTTCAGTAATTTGACCGGCAACCACAGGTTGGAACACATAGTCTAAACCAGCATTGCGTGCAGCTTCTTCAATTTGTGCACTTGTAGGCTGCTCTGGACCACCTTCCATATCCGGACGATTGTTGATAATGGATTTAAAACCTTTTTCAACAATTTGTGTTACGTGTTCTGGGCTAATTTGACCTGCAAAGCCGACATTTTCGCTCATTTTGTCACTCCATAATTTGCTAAATAGATATATGCTTTATGATAGCATTAAGCTGAAACCTGAGCTTAATCTGTTGAAATTTTTATAAGCGATTACAATCATAAAATAACGCACCGGAGCACGTATGCATTCCTATACGGTTGAACCACTCTATGTAAATAGTGGGCAAGAGGTTATTGCTGCGGATTTCTATCATCCCAAAACTGAACACAAACCTGCTGTCATTATTATGGCGCATGGTCTGGCTGCTTTACGTCAATTTAAACTGGTGCAATATGCCAAGCGTTTTGCCCAAGCGGGTTATGCCGTAGTACTGTTTGATTATCGTTATTGGGGCGGAAGCACCGGCCGTCCACGTGAGCTGGTCTCGATTCAATCTCAGTTAGAAGATTGGAGAACCATGATTGCGCATGTTGTAGCACGAAAATCGATTGATTCCAGGCGCATCGTACTTTGGGGAACGTCTTTAAGCGGTGGCTATGTTCTAGATTTGGCGGCACATTTAAAAAATATTCAGGCGGTAATGGTGCAAGTACCATTTGTCGATGGGACAGAAAGTGCCAAGCTGTATCCTTTACAACAACTGCCAAAAGCCCTAAAAATATCCAGTCAGGACTATATGGGGGCGAAAGTGGGGATGTCACCAAAAACATTACCCGTTGTAAGCAAAAAAGGCTTATGCTTTATACCGACAGCGGATAGTTATGAGGGATATCTATCCATTATTCATCCAGATTATTACTGGAGTGGCGAGATTCCTGCGCGAGTCTTCTTCAACCTGATTCGTTATCGTCCTATTCAGGATGTGCGTAAAATCAGTGTGCCAGTTTTATTTATAGCCTCTAAACAGGATAGTCTGATTCCAATAGAATCTAGCCGTGAAACAGCGACCAATATCGCACCTTATGTACAATACCATGAATGGGATATGCAACACTTTGATATCTATCATGGCCAATGGTTTGAAAAAGCCATATCAACTCAATTAGAATTTTTACACCAACATATTGGAGTGAGCTAAATGATTATTGTATGTCCTGCGTGTGGTGCTAGAAACCGAGTACCAGAAGATAAACTAGAAGCAAATCCAAACTGTGGTCAGTGTCAACATGCGCTAATTCCTCTGGCTCCAATAGAGTTGAATGAGCACAATTTCAGTAACTTCGTTACCCATAGCGAATTACCAGTGCTGATTGACTTATGGGCGGAATGGTGTGGCCCTTGCAAGATGATGGCACCGCATTTTGAACAAGTGGCAAAACAGAATCCGAGAGTTGTTTTTGCCAAAATTAATACTGAAGAATCGCCTCGACTCAGTGGTGCATTTAATGTGCGTAGTATTCCCACCCTGGTTTTGATGAATAAAACCAATGAAATTGCTAGAATAAGTGGTGCGCTACGATCTACAGAGCTACAACAGTGGCTGGATCAACATTTAAATGCCAATACTGGGAGTTAATGTGTCAGATACTCATGTAAAACCGGAAGGAACGCTTTCCCTTCAAACCATTGCAATGCCAGCAGATACCAACTGGAGTGGTGATGTCTTTGGTGGGTGGATCGTTTCACAAATGGACTTGGCAGGTGCAATTCACGCAGAGCGTTTTAGTAAAGGACGCTGTGCAACCATTTCAATTAATCAGATGACTTTTTTGGTGCCTGTAAAAGTCGGTGATGTGATTAGTTGTTATACCAAAATTTTAAAAGTGGGCAATACCTCAATTCAAATGCAAATTGAAGTATGGGATAGTCATGACAGTTCTCGTGAACCGGTTCGCGTAACAGAAGGGGTCTTTACCTTTGTCGCGGTAGATGTAAAAGGTGGAAAGCGTCAGATTCCTGAGGATGTCAAACAAAAATATTTAGCTTCCCAGCAAGCTAAATAATCCAAGAGTCAAAAAGCCCAATCATGATTGGGCTTTTTTATCAGTTTAATTTTTGAGCATGGTCTTTCATTGCTCAAAATGATTCATTTTTAGCGATAAGTGACTATGATTAAAATGACATTAGTTCTTTAACTGCGACTTGGATATCCAGGCCCAAAGCATTTCACATTGAATGGGCTCTTCACCTGATTCATCAGTTACCTGAACTTTAACCAGCGTTTCACCTTTTTCAGTGCTTTGTATTAATTTCTGCTGCTCATCCGTCAAGGTCGCGGTTGCAACCATTGCACCTTTGGTTGGCTTTTTAAAATCAACTTTGAAGCTTTTGATCAACATAATACAGGAGTCCGGAACATTCATTCCAGTGACAAAACCTGTGGCGGTTTCAGCAATTAAAGCCATGGCACAGGCATGTACCTGACCAATATGGTTTTGCATGGCCCGATGATTTTCAATCTTGACCACAACTTTAGAATGACTGACTTCCAGATAGCGTATATTGGCACTTCCGACCATCGGCACGACCCGACCAAACACTTTGCTCCACAAGGTACTGCGAATACCCTTAGGTAACTTGGAAGTGGCTTTTACCAGTTTAGATAAGCGATTGGTCGGTGTCATGCGGTTCCTCGACTGCGATTACATCACAGTATTAGTCTTTGAAATTGTTGAACTGTAAAGGCACACCAAATTGTTGTTCTTTTAAAAATGCCATCACTTGTTGCAAAGTATCGCGCTTTTTATCAGTCACACGAATTTTGTCGCCTTGAATAGATGATTGCACTTTCACGCCACTTTCTTTAATGGCTTTATTAATTTTTTTTGCGGTATCCGAGTCAAGTCCATCTTTAAGCTTGATCACCTGAATCACATTTTTGCCAGAAGCAGTCATTTTTTGCGGGTCAAGTGCCTGAATATCCACTTTGCGTTTAAAGAAATGGTTTTCCAGCATGCTATAAACTTGTTCGCACTGGAAATCACTTTCAGTGCTGATTTTGATTTCCTTGTTTTTTTCATTCAGCTCAATAGAAACATCTTGTCCGCGGAAGTCAAAACGGGTTGCAATTTCTTTTTGCGTGTTTTGAACCGCATGATTTACTTCAAAAATTTCTAATTCAGATACAATATCGAAAGAAGGCATGGTTTAGACCTTTACAAATGGAAAGAATATCTGAGATGCTAGGGATGTTTTCTTCATTTGCCAAGTGTTGTTTTACATCAAAGGAGTGCGCAATGATCCGTAAACAAGAAATTACAACATTTGAGTTCCCAGAAAATGCAATTATCTGGGATGTTCGTGATACAAAAGCCTTTGCTGAAGGTCATGTGAAAGGTGCTGTTAACCAGCCCATTGATGGCTTGACGGCAGACAGCTTAACTCAGGTGGAGTCGGATCAGCCTATTTACATTTTATGTGGTGGTGGAAGTAAAGCTCCACGTGCAGCTGAAAAATTAGAGGGTTTGGATAGCTCACGTGAATATGTCATTCTGATGGGTGGTACTCGTGCTGCTCGTGATGCGGGCATGCCACTAGAACAAGGTGCATAATCATCTTGTTAAAAAAAGCGCCGCAAGGCGCTTTTTTATTGGCAATGATTGAATAAAAGAATGCTCTCCCTAACTCTTACTTGCACATAATTTTAAAAGGAGTGCTTTAGAATCTTCAGCAGAAGGAAATACCTCCCTTTTTAAAAGGCAGGAGGATTAGACCTGAGGCTTAAAATATGGTTTCTTCATTTTCACTTTCTTTTCAAAGCGTTTTGCACTAAGTTTCTTTAGTAAATTTGATGACACTGGGCATGCCTCCCCCAACACCTGTGCGGCCAGAACTTCACTGCATAGTGGCGCAAATAAAAATCCTTTCGAACCCAAACCGGCAAAAGTATAAATTTCCTGATTATCTTTCACCTGTCCCACGACTGGAAAATAGTCCTGCGTTTGTGCACGTATTGATGCACGGCCTTGCCAAGTTTCGACCGGTGGTAAAGTTTTGGCATATTCAGGAAAAACACTGTGGATAAGTTCATAGTTATGCACATGATCTTCTAGCAGCACTTCTTCATCATCACGATTTGGATAAAACGATGCCCCTAAAATAAGCTGAGCTGCATCAAGCTGCATGCAATAACCGCCATAGCTGTAGGCTTGATGGTGATCTAGCGGCTGAGCAGCATTATTTACCCAGCTAACTTGGCCACGAATCGGTTTGAGCATAGGAAAATGTTCAAAGAAATGCTGGCTATTTCGTGCAGCACAGACAACCACATGATCAAATTCACCCAATAGTTGCTGTGAACTAGAAAGCACCCTCACTAAAGTTGCTTGTTTGATTTCAGCAACTTCCGCTTGCTGATATTCGATCAGTGGATGTTCGAGGATCTGATCACGTAATTGATGCGGTGAAACAGCACCAGCTTGCAAGAGATTCAGATTTGGATATAGCGTTGTGACAGCACTCTCTGTCGCTTGCTGGCTTTGAAGAATATCTTTCGGATATTGCTCTGCCAGTCCGAGTAACTCATCGGCATTTTTCAGTGCTAACTGGCTGACTTTAATCGGACGGAAGGCTTTAAATTTTGCATAATGATTTATGGCATGCTGCCAGGCCAGAGTCATTAAATGATCTGCACTTTGTTCAATCGGACAAAGTTTGGGATTCAGCAAGGCCAGAGGATTACCAGAGCCTCCGGAAAGCGGTGCTGACTGGTCATAGAGGGTCACTTGATGGCCACGCTGAGCAAATGCCCAGGCACAGCTTAAACCAGCGATTCCTGCGCCAATAATCGCAATCTGGCGCTGTTTAAAAATCGCAGCGCTTAGTTCAGTTTGTTTTTCAGTGAAATTTAAATCATTGCAAGATTCCACCTGATCTTCAGGCGCATTCCAGATGGCTTTAAGCATTTCCCGTTTATGCCCAAAACCGCGCGGACGGGAAATTGAAATGTCATGATTTTTCAGACCACGTTTCAGTACACCAGCCACACTGAATGAAGCAAAAGTGCTACCGAAATCTGATAAACGCACGATGTTGTTGAGAACGTTTTCTTCCCACATATCCGGATTGCAGGAAGGAGCGAAGCCATCTAAAAACCATGCGTTTACTGCTGCTGTTTTTTCCATGACGGGAAAGACATCATGGGCATCGCCTAGCCATAAATCTATGCTAAAACGCTCATCTGGAAAGGATAAACGATGACAGCCTGCTATCGGCATTGGGTACTGTGCAATCAGTTGATCAGCTAAAGGTTTCAGTTCCGGCCATGCATTTAAGGCACGAATCAGGTCAGCTTTGCTGAGAGGAAATTTTTCTACAGATACGGCATGCAGATGGCTATGATTGTCCGGACGAACCTGTTGCCAGAGTTGCCACAAGGCCAGAATATTTAAACCGGTACCAAAACCGGTTTCACCGACACAGAAATATTCGAAGTCATTCAGCTTGGCCAGGCGGGTCGATAAATCATTGCCATTTAAAAACACATGCCGTGTTTCAAGCAGGCCATTATCTTTAGAGAAATAGACATCGCCAAATTGTTTGGAAACGGGAACATCAATTCCATCGACGTGTTGCCAATCCAGATCGGCAGTTTGAATAGGACTAGACAAAACCTCAATAACCTTTAAATCAATCAGTAAAAACTAAATGAAGCCGTAAATGTAGCAATTACCACTGACGACGACGTTTGGTGTAAACGTAACTTGCAATCAGGAATCCCAGCAACACGCCGACAGCAATTGTCGCTGCGCCGTATAAAAACATCTGTGCACTGCGTTCGCTTTGCAATACTTGCACCTGAACGCCCAGGCTGTCATTTTTTAATTGCAGTTCCTGGTTCTGTGACAAGGCATCCAAATTGGCTTTTTCCAGTTGCTGTAAACGCGTGGCCTGATCTTTGACTAGCGCTTTCACTTTGGCATCTTGCACTGCTTTATTTTTTGCAATTTGTTCTGCGGTTAAAGGTTTCGCTTCTTGCGGTAAACCATTGGCATCAAGGCTAACAGCAGGAACAGTACCGGGTTTATTTGCCGGTAAAGTCTGTGGCTTTTGGGGCTGGGCAGGAGTAGGAGATGTTGCAGTCGTTGCTTGAGCAGCAGGGGCTACAGCAGGTGTTGGAGCAGGAGCGGGTTCTACCGCCCAAGCTGTTGAACAGATTAAAGAGAAACCCAATAAGCTTGAAACTACAACACGCATGATTTTATCCTTGAGGGAAAGCTTTATTAAAAGGTTTCACATCAATATGACCATATACGCCTTCTTTTAAGAAAGGCTCATCTTGCAGCCATGCATCCAGTGCTTCACGGGTTTCAAAGTCTACAATAATCGTGCTGCCATAAAAACCGGCTTGTGGATTGCCGGGATCTTTAGGCATAGCACCTGCCACAATTAAACGACCCTCATCATTTAATTTTTGCAGGCGTTCCAAATGTTTTGGACGGGTAGCTAGACGTTTTTCGACAGTACCTTCGTTATCAGTACACGTTACCACGAATAAAGGCATATTTTTTCTCTATCAGCTGACCTGAATTATGCTTCAGGCGACTTAAAATATTTGCGCAAGACAATAAACTGAACAATGATAAAGGAAAACATCACAATCATGTCACCAAATGCGGTAAATTCGCCCCAATATTTTCCGCCAGCAAATATAAATGCGAAAAAAACATGCAGGAACGACATAAACGCGAACATGCCGGCCCATGCGAAGTTTAAGTTTTTCCAGCCTTTGGCGGTTAAACTAAAAATGGGGCCAAATAAGCGCTGAATCAGCGGACTTTTATCTTTGGTAAAATAAGGCGAGAGCAGGAAGGCACCCGCAAAGACAATATTTAACAGGGCAGCTTTCAAGCGAATATAAAAGTCATCGCTCAGCATTAAGGTAATACCACCAAAAATAACGGTCATAAACAGCACAATCCATTGCTGCTTTTCTAAACGGAATTTCTGCTGGACAAATAAAACGCCATATACCACCAGCATTGAGATGATCAGACCCGCGGTAGCCACCAAAATGTTATTATTATCTACACCACCTGCCGAACCGATCAAATGTAATAGCGGATGTTCGGTATCCTTGGGATCAACAGTTTTATATAAATAAAAGAAAATAATGAGTGGCACAAAGTCTAAAAGTGCTTTCATGTTAGAGTATCTAAATCTGATCAAATAAATGACATAGTATAAGTGATGCAAGGCGTAGATTTACATACACATAGTAATATTTCTGATGGAACTTTGTCTCCAGAACAACTTGTGCATGCAGCTATAGAAAAAGGTATTCATACCCTTGCGCTGACGGACCACGATAGCATGGATGGCTTAAAACTGGCTGAAAAATTTGCAGAAAATTTAGCCCTGAAGATAATTTCCGGGGTGGAAATTTCCAGCCAATGGTCACGTCCGGCAACGAAAAAAAACTATGCTGTACATGTGGTTGCATTGAATATGCAAAATCCGCAACCATTGCTGACCTTACTGGAACAGCAAAAACAGATTCGGGCGATTCGTGCCAAACAGATCTGTGATTTGCTGATTCCGCTGATTGGTGAGGATATTTATGCCGATGTGATTGCCAAGGTGGATGGCATTGCAGACCGGATTACCCGCACGCATATTGCCAAAACTTTGGTGGAAAAAGGTTATGTGAGTCGTCCACAACAGGCCTTTGATAAATATATTAAAGAAGGCAAAAAAGCCTATGTCAAATTTGATGGCTTGGGCTTGCAAGAAACCATTCAGGTGATTCATGAGAGTCAGGGTTATGCAGTACTGGCTCATCCCACCCGTTATGATCTGTCTGCGACCAATATCCGCTATCTGATTGAAATTTTTGCTCAGTTTGGTGGTGATGCCGTGGAGCTTCCACCTGCGATTGAGCCGGCGTCCACTCGACAAATGGTCGATCGGATGATTGAACAGTTCGGACTCAAAGTATCGGTAGGCAGTGATTTTCATGGTGACAATATGCCGTGGATCAAGCTGGGCAATATTCCGCGCGTTAAGGAAGGACAGGTCGGGGTTTGGGAGAGTTTTGTTTAGTTATGTCCTCATTCCCTTGCAGAACAATATTCCTCATCCCAAAGGGAAAAGGAGTTCCCTCTCCTATAAGGAGAGGTCATAAATTAAAGCAGATTATTATCTTGTGCCTGAATAGGTGGCGGGGTCGGCTTACCTAAGGTGCTCAATAATTCAATCTCGATGGTGCGTACCAATGAATCTAAGGGCAGATCATTGCTTTGAGTACCAAACGGTTCTTCGATTTCTGAACTTAAAGCATCCAGACCTAGAAAGGTGTAGGCTAAAATACCGACCATTAAAGGCGTAGCCAAACCCAAGGTTGAACCCAGGCTAAACGGTAGCATAAAACAGAAAAAATACACGGTACGATTCAGCAGCACTGAATAGGCAAAAGGCAGAGGGGTGGTGGCAATACGATCACAACCGGTTTGAACCCGACTCAGTTCAGCCACATGCTGGTTCATTTGCGTATAAATAATATCGGAAATTTCACCTTCTTTAAGCGCCTGCATCAACTCCCATTGAATTAAACTCAAGGTGTATTGCGGTGCATTGGCCTGCTGGTACAGCTGGGTTATAGCCTGCTGGCTCATGCCGCTAGTTTCTACTAGTGCCGTAGGATTAGCTGTCTGGTGACGCAAACGGTCACGCAGTACATTGGCAAATACAATTACATGCTGAATCACACGTTCTCGGCGTCCTTGGCTGAGCATACGACAGTCACGATCAAAATGCCGGGCATTGGCAATCAGCATGCCCCATAGCTTACGGGCTTCCCACCAGCGGTCATAACAGGCCGTATTTTTAAAGCCCAGAAAAATCGACAGCACAACCCCAATTAAGGTAAAGCCAACCAGTGGAAGTTCTGGAAAATGAAAGTAACCAATATAAGACAGCCCGCCAATCACTGAGGAGATCAGCATGACCACACCTAAAGGCGGCAAAACCTTGGGCAGGATGGTCCCGCGCCAGGAAAAGAGCAGCTTGAATACACTAGGTTGATCACGAACAATCATGTTATTAGTATCATCAAAATTTTTTGTTGATCTTCAATGTTAGTAGGGCTTTTGTCAATATTTGTTACAATTATTGTTGAGCTTAAATCAGCCCAAGTTCAGCAAATGAACAGGTGCCTTCCACTGATACAATACAATGATCAATCAGGTTAATTTCCAATAATTGACAGGCAGTTAAAATGCGCTGGGTGAGTTCAATATCCGCACTGGATGGCTGAGGCATGGCAAAAGGATGATTATGCGCAATCACGATGCTACTGGCATGTTGATTGATCGCATGGCGCATCAACTGATTTGTAGAAATTTCACATGAATTAAGCGAACCGTAGAACATTTTTTTAAAGCTAATTTTTCTTAAATGCGCATCAAGGCAAAGTACCGCAAAAACTTCCTGCATTTCACCCAGTAATTCGAATTTCAAAAAATCCAGGAGTATTTTTGAATTGCTTAATTCTATTTTTTCTTGCTGTAAATGGGTGGAAATATAGCGTCGTCCCAATTCCTTCACTGCAATCAGTTGAGCATATTTGCTTGCCCTAATACCATGAAACTGGCTTAAATCCTGAAGTTCTGCATCAAAAATTGGGTTAAGGCCGCCAAAATGTTGCAATAACAGGCGGGATAGTTCCACGGCAGAATGTTGCTTGGAACCGGAGCGTAAAAAGATGGCCAGCAGTTCCGCATCTGACAGACTGGCAGCACCTTGTTGAATCAGCCTTTCACGTGGACGTTCCTGTTCAGGCCAGTGTTTAATCGATAAATTCATTATTTTTAGACTTTTTTGTTATTAGTGAGGGGTATTACCCCGAGTCACTGACTTGGGTATCACTTTATTTAATGCTATTGTGAGCGCCACTGCAACAGAAAGGTAGCCTGTTCGTGAGCTTCGATTTGAGTGTGATTCCAAATAAAAACATTGTTTTAGCGGTAACTGGCGGTATTGCGGCATATAAAAGTGCCATTTTGGTCCGTCGTTTAAAAGATGCGGGTTTTAATGTCCGTGTGGTGATGACGCAGGGGGCGCAAGCTTTTATTACCCCGCTAACATTCCAGGCTTTGTCTGGAAATCCGGTACATACTGAATTACTCAATCCTGAAGCCGAAGCCGGCATGGGCCATATTGAATTGGCGCGTTGGGCTGACTTACTGCTGGTTGCCCCGGCAACTTGTGACACGTTGGCAAAGTTTGCGACAGGTTTGGCTGATGATTTACTCAGTACTTTATATCTGGCAACCAAAGCACCGGTTTGGGTAGCCCCGGCAATGAATCAGCAAATGTGGGCAGCCAAAGCCACACAGCGTAATTTAAATACCCTGGTGGAAGATGGCGTGCATGTGATTATGCCGGATGCCGGTTCACAGGCCTGTGGCGATGTCGGTTTGGGACGTATGCCTGCACCGGAAGATTTAGCGCGACAAGTCACCGAGTACTTCCACAAGGCGCAGCGTGCGATTGCAGAAAAGTTTGGCATGCTGGCCGGTAAACATGTAGTCATTACTGCAGGACCTACACGTGAAGCGATTGATCCGGTCCGTTATATTTCAAACCATAGTACCGGTAAGATGGGCTTTTCCCTGGCTGCAGCCTGTTATGCAGCTGGTGCCAAAGTCACTTTGATTGCAGGACCGGTCAGCCTGGATACGCCGAATGGTGTGCGCCGTATTAATGTGCAGTCTGCAATGCAGATGCTGGAACATAGTATGGATCAGCTGGATAAAGGTTGTGACATCTTTATTGCCACGGCTGCGGTGGCAGATTACCGCGTGGCAGAAGTTGCCGAGCATAAAATCAAAAAAGCCGGTGATGAGCTGAATGTGGCTTTAATTAAAAATCCGGATATCGTGGCGACCATTGCCCAGCAACAAAAGCGTCCATTTATGGTGGGATTTGCCGCCGAAACCCGCAATGTCGAAGAATATGCAGCCGGAAAACTGGTGGCGAAAAAACTGGACATGATTGCCTGTAATGATGTTTCACGTCCAGACATTGGTTTTGCATCTGATGAAAATGCCATGATTGTGTTCTTTGCCGAGCAGTATCAGATGCAGCAGCGTGATCTGGAAAAAGCATCAAAACAGGAAATTGCCCAGCAGCTGGTGGAAGCGATTCATGATGCCTTGCATCATGAAATGCAACCTGTTTAAAACAAACTGACTTGATTCATAAAAAATGCAGCGAATCCGTTGCATTTTTTATAGGATTTACTCTATGTTTAAGGTTTAAAATTCAAATATAAAGAATAATTAAATAGCAACAACAATAGCCCTGGTTTTTGAAATGGATCTTTAAAAGGACATCAACATGATCAAAAAAACTTTAGTCACAGTGATGCTTTCTGTCGCTTTGTCGTTCAGTAGCCTGAGTTTTGCCGGTGCGCTTGAACAAAATATGATGACGCTTGGAAAAAACTTTAAAATGTTTAACAAGGCTGATAATCAGAAGGATGCACTAAAAGCACTGGATAATATGAAGGCTGCTACTTTAGATGCAAAAAAAGTGAAGTTAAAAGCTCATGATGCAAAAGCACCAAGCTCAGATGCTTTATACAGTCAATTGCTGGTGGAGATTGAAAAAACCAGATTATTGGTTCAAAGTGGTAAATTGGACCAAGCCAAAGTAGAAGGCAAAAAAATTGCTCTGGTGAAAGATCAGGGACATGCGGTTTATAATCATCACTAATTTAATGTACATTTACCGTTTAAGGTTTGGAAGGGTGAAGTTAGATTAAGCACATCGTTTTATCTCGTGATTGTCAGATGAACTGTGTAAATCTTGCTTTAGCAAGCCTCATGCATAATTTAAATAAAAAATGCCAGCCCATTGCTGAATGGACTGGCTTGGCTTTTTATGAAGATACTCGTGATTAATTTGCAGCCAGATTTGACTGATTTTCTCTGACATATTCTTCAGTACGTTGCATGGCTTCCTGAATATTGATCAAGGCTGTTTCGACATCTTTTAGGGTTTTGGCATTGCCACCACTTAAAGCCTGACGCCATTTTCGTGCACCCGGTAAATTCTGAAATAAACCTAGAATATGACGGGTAATAATCGAAAGTGGAGCACCTTCTTCCATACGTTTAGCAATATACGGCATCATTTGTGCCATAATCTCAAAACGGTCAGGGGCTTCCAGATTCCATAGTTGGCCTAGTTCAGCCAATAAATATGGATTGTGATAAGCCTCGCGACCAATCATCACCCCATCGACATGTTTTAAATGCGCTTGGGTTTCGGCAAAGGTTTTGACCCCACCGTTAATCTCAATCAGCAGGTTTGGACGTTCCTGTTTTAAACGGTACACATCTTCATAACGTAAAGGCGGAACATCACGGTTTTCTTTAGGTGACAAGCCCTGAAGCAAGGCAATACGTGCATGTACGATGAAATTGTCACAACCGGTTTTAGCTACGGTATCGACAAAATGCAGCATTTCTTCATAAGACTGCATGTCGTCAATACCAATACGGTGTTTTACGGTCACAGGAATATCCACGGCATTACGCATTTCAGCAATACATTCAGCAACCAGGTCAGGTTCTGCCATTAAGCACGCGCCAATTTTGTTGTTTTGTACGCGGTCACTGGGGCAGCCCACATTTAGGTTGACCTCATCATATCCCCAGTCTTGTGCCATTTTAGTACAAGTCGCGAGGTCTTTCGGATTCGAGCCACCAAGTTGCAGCACAATCGGGTGTTCTTCGTTGTTATAGTCTAAATGACGTGCTGCTCCGCCAAACAGAATGGCGCCAGTGGTAACCATTTCGGTGTACATAATGATATTTGGATTAAACAGGCGGGCAAAAAACCGGTAGTCACGAGTGGTCCAATCCATCATCGGGGCAACACTGATTCTCGGAGATTGAGTGTTTTCAATGTTTTTGTTAATAGTCATTAAAAATCATACCTTTAATCTATATTCTGCAACCTGCGAGAATTTGTTTGAACCTGTGTTTAGGTGGGTGAATCCGTTTGCATTTACACCAAATTTTACACCATAATAAAAAAAATAGCTTTTGGTGTAAATTATGGGTTCAATTACAGCAAGGAAAGGTGCAGATGGTAAAGTTAACTATCGTGCTGCGATTCGAATCACTCGAAAGGGCTTTCCTGCTTTTTCTGAAAGTAAAACATTTCACTCAAAGAAATTAGCTGAAAACTGGATTAAGAAACGAGAAGTCGAAATTCAAGAAAATCCTGATATTTTGCTTGGCAAAGAAAAGTTGATTGATCTGACCTTATCAGATGCCATAGATAAATATTTGGATGAAGTCGGGAGCGAGTACGGAAGGACGAAACGCTATTCTCTGCTCTTAATTAAGAAGCTACCAATTGCGCGCAATATTATCACAAAAATAAAATCAGTACATTTGGCTGAGCATGTGGCTTTAAGGAAGGGTGGAATTCCGTACCTCGATCTTGAACCTATTTCGACTAGTACACTGCAACATGAGCTTTTACATATCAGAGGTGTTCTTTCTCATGCTGCTGTTATGTGGGAAATGGATATTGATTTAAATAGCTTTGATAAGGCTACTGCTCAGTTAAGAAAAACACGTCAAATATCCTCCAGTCAAAAAAGAGACCGACTGCCTTCGAGAGATGAATTGATTGCATTGACGAAGTATTTTGCAGAACGATGGAAGCTAAATCGTTATGGCTCTAAATACCCAATGCATTTGATTATGTGGTTTGCAATTTTCTCATGCAGACGTGAAGCTGAATTAACACGATTGTATCTTCGAGATTATGACCCACATCATTCAACGTGGAAAGTGCATGATTTAAAGAATCCTAATGGTTCTAAAGGTAATCATAAGTCATTTGATGTACTTGATCCTTGTAAGGAGCTGATCAAAAGACTGAAACATTCAGAAGTTCGAGAACGGATGCTAAAGCTTGGACATAATGAAAATTTGTTATTGCCTTTGAATCCCAAAAGTTTGGGTAAAGAGTTTAGAGAAGCTTGTAAAATTTTGGGGATTGAAGATTTACGATTTCATGACTTGAGACATGAAGGCTGTACTCGATTAGCTGAACAGAGTTTTACTATTCCTGAAATTCAGAAAGTAAGTTTGCACGATTCTTGGGGGAGTTTACAGCGATATGTATCAGTGAAGGCGAGAAGGAATGTTATACAGTTTGAAGAGGTGCTACGCCTCATTGATGAAACGTAGCATAGTCTTTGGAAGCTTCGGAATACTTTTTGTCTAGAACATCTGCCAGATCTTTAACGTGTACTAGAAAGGGTGCACGTTTACTTTTATCTATTTTGAATACTGAGAAAGGGAATTGTTGATTATTCGCTTTTCTCAGTGCTTCGGCTTTGCTGAGGTGGGGGTAATAGTCAGAAACTACTGTCATTAGTTCAACGGTCATAGAACGATACTTTATAAAAAGTAGTTCGGTAGTATTAATTTGAAAGCAATTCATGAAGTGGGTATTCCATACATAAAACTTTTTTAATTTGAATGGGTCACCTTTGAAGTAAGGCTGACCATCCCTATGTCTTAATCTTATTTTTTTGATGTAGGTCTTTATGTAATACTAATAATTAGAAATAATATTTTACTAGAGTTGTAGTATAAAATATTGAAAACTATTATTTAGATTCATAAATGAAAAATTGCACACTTCTTGATTTTGAGCAATTGAAGGATGAAATTCTGAATTGCTTTTTGGATCATGCTGGACGTTTTTTAAGAGAACATAAAATAATAAGCGATACTGACCCAAAGAGTGAGTTTGAAGCGTCAGAACGCGAATTTTTGGTTGAACTGATGGTAGAGCATAGTCAAATGCAGTTCTTTGGTGAAACGTATTCGGTACAGGACTTGCTGAATTTGCTTGGTCAAATTAATACGGTAATAGAGGGGATTCGTGATTATAGACAGCAGCAGATTAATGAGAAATATTCTGAAATATTAAATAAATATATTGAGTTGGTTGTTGATGAAGGCGGGAGAGTCTACACCTATAACCCGAGTTTGAAGCGTAGAATCAATGGAATTTTGAATATAAGAAAACGATATGCACCGCTGTTGCATAAAAAGCTTGAAATATTCTATTCAGAATTAACTGGTTATGCTCAAAAAAATGGCAGATTTAAAAATGCTTCGCAGGCAGTACAACTGATTTTACCCACGCTGCAAATCAAGTTTAGAGAGTTTGATTTGCAATGGGTTCAAAGCAGATTAGAGACAAATAAACAGAAAATTTTAGATTTAACAGAAGCCAGAAAAAATAACGAAAATAAAGACACCTGCGAAGATGATGATTGTGGTGTGTCATTTAAAATTCAGGATAGAACCTATCTAAACCAGATCAGGGAATTACAGAATGAAAATAAAAAATGGGAACAGTTTCTACAGCATCCAGAGCGGTATTTTCCACAGCAAAAGCAACTCCCATTTAATACAGCATATTGCGATGAAGTGCTGGTCAATCACTTAAGGCGTCGTCTTGATTTATTGAAAGAGATTATCCAAGTTCCATTATGAATATCATTGAGGTGATGAGGGGGCTCGTTCTTAGGCAGCAAGTGTGCACTATTGCTGCTTGCTCCTAGAAATGAGTAACTGTTAGCTCAGGTTTGAGCTGGTACAACTTCATCGTCATTTTGTACGGTATTGCCATATTGATGATGCTGATCAAACCCTAAAGCATAATTGGTATTTGGTTGATTTTTGATTGTTAAAAATTGCTTTTGTTTTGCGCATTCATTTCTCAATTGAGCTTCAATTTCGCTAAGTGCTTCGGGTGCAAGAGTTTGGTTAATGCTTTGTTGATCTGCTTCGTTAATCTCGCCTAAAAAAGCTTTAATTTTCTCTAATTCAATGGTTTGATTTGTAGCCAATTGAATTAGATATTCCTCAAACTCTTTTGCAGATTTGCTCATGTTTTCGTGGATGAAATTTTTTTGGTGCACGAGCTC
Source organism: Acinetobacter sp. BSP-28 (assembly GCF_044130285.1). Classification (NCBI taxonomy): domain Bacteria; kingdom Pseudomonadati; phylum Pseudomonadota; class Gammaproteobacteria; order Moraxellales; family Moraxellaceae; genus Acinetobacter; species Acinetobacter sp. BSP-28. Next base: position 140,766 of record NZ_JBIQOB010000008.1, on the reverse strand, counting down.
TTTTTCGAGTTCTGTAATTTTTTCATCCTTTAATTTCAATTCTTGCTTTAAATTAGAATCATGATTTAAAGTTTGCTCTTTTTTGAGTCTTGATATTATTTTATCTTTTTCACTTAATTTAAAATTATGTGCATCAATTAAAAATTCTAAGCAGTTATCTAGACTTTTAAACTTACAATTTTTTTTAATTTTCTCAAGTTGTTTTAATATATTTTCGTCCATTGTGATTTGTTTAGTGATGCGGTTGGATTTTTTTTTCTCAGAGTGGTATTTAAATAAAAGGAATTTCTTTTTTAAAATTGCAAAATGCTCATCATTAGTTTTAATAATAAAATTTTTTGTCTCACATATGAGGGGGTTTATAAATATTTCGTTTATGTGGGATGTCGTAGTCAGGTTTTGTACAGAATCTGATATTAAATTCTCATTTGATCTAGGTTGGGGGTGATTTGTAGATATGTAAAAAATCTTTTGGCCAGGTTTATCCTGCTTAGTTAATAGACTTTCCTTCATGTAGCTCTCTTGATCCAAGAAATCTTTTTTTAAGTCCGTGTCAGTTGATATCCATTTATCTAAGGTTAAATGTGGTCGTGCCATTTTAAAATTCATAAATATTTACTTAACATTTATATATCAATAATTAAATATTAAGTAAATGTTAATTATATAAAAACTGTTAAAAAATCAAATTTAAATTATCATTTCATGCCTATCATTATTACTGTAAAATACATATACCCAAAGGAGAACTTGGTGAGTGGGAATTTTTAGTATGAGTATTCAGGATTCTGAACAGCGATTTTTGGCACTATTTATGGCTTTCTATCAGAGGGTGGAGGGGCAAATTTCAGCCTATGCCTTTTGGGCATTAATCACGTTTATCAGAAATTTTGGAGTCGGAAGTACATCATTGCCACTCGGTGAATTATCAAAAGTGATCGGCATACAGGTTAAAAAATTACGGGGTGTATTGAATGAGTTGGAACAACAGGAAATATTAAAAATAGATTTTCCTGAAACTGGAAAAAGGTCTAGAGTTCGTCATTTACAACTTAATCTTACTTATATAAGGCTTGATTCAGCCACGTCTATTGAATGGTTAGAAAATAGTAATAAGCGTATGGTTAGGCTGATCCCTTTATTAAAATTAATTCAGACTTTATTGATAAAGAGTGATGGCATAAGTATTAACAATTTACCTAAAAAAATAGAGATCGACTGCTATCTTGATTATCGAAGTTATCTTGTTTTATTACGGTTGCTTTACGGTGCAGACTCGTTTGGGATTATTATAGGGTGTGGAATTGGTGAAATTGAGCGAGCCACGGGTTTAAGCAAACAATCTATTTATCGCGCTATACAGCAGCTTAAAAAAAACGGATTTATCCGCTGCCAAGCGGATGGCGCAATTCGAAATAGTTTTATTCAAACAGAGTCTCCAATATACGCTTTAAACCTTTCGCATCGGTTTTGGGGGGATGCTGCGATCTACGGCAAATTTTATATTTTGAAGTACCCCCAGCCGCATGTTTTTGAAGTTCAGAAAGTGGCCTCTATTTTTACCGTGCTTGATCAAAAGAGTGACTTGCTCCTAAACGATGGAAAAGACAACTCAAAAACTGGTTTGGAGGTATTGAAATATAAAAATAACTATTTGCTGCACGATCCTTTGTGTTGGATGAAGCCCATTCTATACAAAAAGAATAATGATTTTGATGTAATACAAAGAGCGGAAGTCATGAAATTCTTTGATCATTATTTAGAGTTAAAGCAGCTGCGTCCAGAAAACCCATTATCCACTACTTTTAATTTAAAGCCGCATGAAAATATTTTGAAGGATGAGGCGGTTTTGGATCATTTAGCATCTATCCAGCATACTAAACTCAGCGGGATGAACAACCGCTTAGGTCTTTTTCAAAGCTTGCTTGAGCAGTGGTGCTGCCAAATATACTGTCAGAATAAATCGCTTTTTAAAATGCTGAAAGAAGCTAACCCAGTAGTAATCGATGATGAAAGCTTTGAGCGTTTAGGGTGCACAGACTTTCTCTATCCGTATTCATTGCAAGCCACTCAAATCAAAACAATCAAAGAGGATATGACGCTAAAAAATGAGTCTGATAAAATTGAATCAATGATCACCTTCAAGTTAAATGCTGAGCAGTCCAGAATTCATCAGTTTTTAATGGCCCTTATGGATCTGATTGCATATAACCAAATTTATTTTTTTCAGCAATGTATGCGGAAACATTCTGATATTGACCAAAAGCTCAGTGCAACTAAAAGTAGTTTGGGAAGGGCATTGGTAAATGCAACTGAAATAGTGACGCCTTTTAGGATTTTACCTCGGTCATTTATACAGAACACATACAGCTGTTGCTTTGTCCCTGATCAGCATGCGGAAGCTAACAGGTATGTCTTAAGTGAATTGGCGTTTCAAGAACCCTTTCAGGATGGAACTCGCTTTGATTTTCCTACACAGCAAATAACAGAAATTTCACCAACACTGGCAGAACTTAAAGATTACGGACTGCTGCATCATCACTGTTTGTCATTATTCGAATAGTTTTTTTGCGCTAAGTTTTTTTTGAAAAAACCATTTTTCTGACTTAACTATCGTAACGCTAAGATATATAAAAAGCCGAGCTTAGCCGAAGGTTTGGAAATTCTGCTGATCGGCTGGGCTATGGTTATTGCTTTTGCGCTAAGACGGTTTTATATATTATTAATATATAGAGATTAATACTAATAATAGATTAATGACTATAGCGTATAGAACTATAAATACTAGATATATCAATACAATTACAATTACTCATACAGATAACAAGAACAGTTGGACATGTCATACATATCCCAATATGGATGATGCTATGGATCAATAGTTCATGCAGGATGAGAGCACTATTCGATATATGCGGATTGTGGATGACTTGTCCTTACTCTAGATAAGGACTCCATTTAAAAAAATAAGTCGATTGCTTAACTATGACGTGAATCATAGTTAAGGAAGTTCAACGTGTTTCGATTGGATCTAGATGATCAGGCAGGGGTGATGTATACCATTCATCGCTTTATAGATGTATGTCTTAATTTTGATATTTCAGACGAAGCATTCATTTTCAACTTAGAACGCTTGTATTGCGCATTTGAAGCGTTTAAACAAGAAGGGCTTGAGTATGCAGCATCGATTCGGGCATTTATTGCAGTCACTGAGCACGTCAATAGCCAGCGTGGCATGCTTAGCTTTGGTGAATATCTATCAGGGTTGTCTATAGGTGAAATTAAGGCATTAAGACGAATCCTGAATGCGTATCGAGGGTTGATACGTGATGAGATCAAAAGCTTTGCGAGACAGAAAGAATTGAATCGAGTGGCATTACTTGAGGAGTTCGAAGGTGCAATCAAGGGGTATTATTCGGTTCTAGTGATCAGAGTGGATTTGAGCTATAGCAAGGACAGCATGAGTGAAATTACAGTAAATGACTTCTATCAGCATATTGGAAAACTACGTGATTTGATCACTGATAAGAATGGATATTTTGATGCACTTTTGACCTATGCGATCGCACTGGAGCAGGGTATAACCAAAGGCTTTCATGCTCATTTAACATTGGTGATTAATAGATCGAAGCATCAGAGTGATTATAAAATTGCTGAGGGAGTGATCGATAAGTGGAAGGAAATCACATTCGATAAGGGTTTTGGGCGGAACATCAACACGACAGCGAATAAAGACAACTACGAGAAGCAAGGTCGTTTAGGTATTGGAGATATTCGTCGAACGACACCCGAACAAGGCAACAATGCTTTGGGTGCAGTTGCTTATCTCAGTGACCCTGATAAATACGAGCAGACGTTATTGGTTAAACCACGAGGGCGTAAAACGTTTTATAAGGGGGATTATCAGCATCATGGTCGCCCAATACCTGATACAGAAGAAAATAGAAGAATCAAAGAATGGGATGCGCAGACCGCTTTAGCAAAGCTGGAAGAGGAGATTTGGTTTAAAAAATTATGAACATGCCAGTTCTATGAAATCAATTCATTCATAGGACAACACATGAGCCATTCAGAGTTAGAGTTTGTTACAGCACCCCGATTAGAACAAGACGTTTTAGAGCATTACCAAACGATTCGCTTTGCTCCAATTCCAGAAGGTACTGATTACGAAGCTCATCAAAAAAATATAGATCAGGAGTTCAAGCGGAAACTGTCTGGTTATTTTTCAGCATGGCGCAGAATGATGGCCGTTGGCATTCATGAGCATTTGTCTTTTTCCTTTTGGGCAGACAAGTTCTTTCAGGCTTACTGCAGTGTATTACAGGAAGAGCAGATTCGGTTCTTTGAGGTCACGGCGCAAAGAAACGCTGGTTTTTATATCGATAAGATCGTAAAGCGGCTGAGAGTGCTGTTTGAAAGCACCAGCTTAACTGAAGAAATGCATAAGCTGAATGAGCGCTACGAAAAGCGGATTGAAAAGTTGAGAGAATCCTACCGTAATACAAGCCAGATCTATCCTGATGCAGCGGATTTAAAACTGGAACTAAGTCTAAATGAGGGTGGAAATGAAATTATCGATTTGCGACAGTTAGAGCGATTTTTATCAAATTTCCAAAAAAGTCTAGCGGCTGAGTATTGGTATGGAACACAAGCCATTTACCGCTTTTATCAAATTGTACGGGATGATGTTCAGCAGCGTTATGTGATCCACTTTTATCTGAGCTTTAACCGATCACTCTATTCTGATCCTTTGGGATATTGCAATGATATCAGAGAGCACTGGATGAGAGCGACTGGATATCTGGGCACATGCGTTTATCCAGAAATGCATCATCAGCTTTCCGATGCTGATGCACAAAAAGCGCTGAGGATTGATCGGATTATGCAAGAAGAAGCGGGCTGTCCTTTGGGTGCATTAAATAGCATGCCGGAAAATCAAACAGGAATGGGTGGACTTGCGAATAGAATCTGCATCTACCCCAAAAGGTTTAAATGGTTTGATGGAGCACCTGTACGGCGCTGAAAATTTATATCAGAGTCCTGCACTTGCTTGACGCTCTACAGCGTGCAGATTATCCTTAGCCTGCTGACCTACATCGTCAGTCGGTTTTGACAGACCGTTATCATCTAGCACATCAAAAAAGTAATTTTTTGGTGGCGAACTCGTTCGTCCCCCTTCGTTGCGGTAGGGCGAGGGAGGGACGCCTTGTGCGTGCCGGTTCCTAGATGACTGGTCTGTCAACCCTTTCTCGTTCTACCACCATTATTTGACAGTGATTTTGGTAGAACTTCTAAATCATCTAGGAGTACGCCATGCGCTTACATCAAGACCGTCTTTTATATTTCTCTTTTTTATGTGTGCCCGATCTACACCACAGGGGTAATGTGACCTGATGCTGTGTATTTCGTGCATTGCTGTGTCGATCACTTTCTAAGAATAAAACTTTTTCAAGTACATATTACCGATATGAAGATGAATCTCTCATGCTGTTTTTGAGGGGCATAGATTTGTGTGCTTTATCGTCTATAACACTTCAAAAAAACATAGATATTCATTCCAACATTTATGACATGGGGAACACTGTGTTTGATTAAGACCAAGACCAGTGATGCCTATAAAAAAGAGAAAATGATGATGTTTAAAACTTTCCTAAAAACGACCCTGATTTCATCACTACTTGCAGGCGCATCATTGGCGCAGGCAGGCTGGTTTGCACAAGCCAGTGAATCCTACCTTGTTCAAGCACGTCATACAGGCGGTGGGGTTTATCAATGTCTTTATAAAACCAATCCTGGCAACCGTGGTTGGCGTAATTTCACGGTGAACTTTCAAGGTGGTTGTCCACGCTTTGTTCACTTTAATGCGCAGAATGGTCAAGTCACTGTGCCCAACTAAATGAGGGGAACATTCAAATGAACCAAAAAACCATCTTGGGCTTGGCGGCAATCTTAGCCCTGACCTTGATCAGCATCGCAGGCTTCTACTTCTTTAGCCCTAAGCAAGTAACTGAAAAAACGGTTCAAGCCAACACTTCTGAGGTCAGCTCTGCACAACCTTTAGAATCTGCCAATTCAGAAGCAGTATCCACTGAGATTGCAGCAGCAGAAGTGGATGGGATTGATGTCAAAGAATTGACCACGGGAAGAAAAAGTCTAAGTCCATCAGATCATGAACCTGAATTGCTGAGTTTTGAGTTTGATCAAAACCTTAAGGCGGATACCTTACTGTCGATGCTGCCCTATGATCAACTGCCTGAATTTGAGCAGGACAATATAGACAAGTATCAACGCTATATCTTTGCCAAAGCCGCAAAAGATACAGGCAAATCAGTGCAAGACTTTAGCTTGCAAGAACATGGCGCACTGGAGTCGGAGCAAGCGGGTAATCGCTACTACGTTTATAAATTTGATAACGGCACAGACTGTGAAATCCATTTGGCCAGCATTGATTTAAATACAGGCGATTATGGCGTGAGCTATAACTACTGCTAAGGATGAACTTGATGAAGCAACTTTTAAAACCCTTACTCTTCGCAGTGACTACAACGACAGGCATCATGTTGAGTGGATGTAATGCAGGTCTTGATCCAAACACGTTTACGGTCGAACTCGATGTAATTGATACCAGTAACTGGTATGCCCAAAATCAATCCGCTACGGTATTGACCATCCGTTCCAATATTGCAGAGCCTATCGATGTCAGCCATGTTTCTGTCAATCATGGACAATGTCGTTATGAAGGCTATCGTCGATCATTGGAATATCCGCAGCATTTTAAGATGGGGCAACGTTTAAGACTGAAATTAACAGACTGTAGCTACAGTAATGTGGTGCAGGTTGATGTCGAAACAGATAAAGGCACTGCAAGCTATAGCTTTCAATAGCGACTCTCCTCGACAAAGCAAAATTTAAATCAAACCGTGTCCTCAATGGGCACGGTTTTTTTATGCCCTTCATTCAGCGCTTTGCACTGAATTCATTTCGCGAGGAATCCCCATGTCTTTTATTCGATGTCCCTACTGTCAGTCTACCCAGGTCAGACAAACCGATTCAGGTAATGCGCATGCCAATTATTTTGAGCAACTACAACGTTGTATCTCACCAACACAGATGGCGATGTTTGGCATGCAGGTCGCTCGCAAGTCAGGCTTTTCACCGCTCTTCGGTGCAGCTGTTGGGGTAGTGGTGGGTGGCGTACTGGTGGTGGTGAGTCAGTATGCCTTTGAAAAATACTACAGCAATGCCGAGCAGTATCTCTGTTTGGATTGCCAACAAGCGTTTGCATGGGTGCCGTAATTGCATCTCTGACTTTACACGGTTACATCTTTGAATAGATGGATTGTTTAAACCCTTACAGCACATTTCTGCATCTTTATATCTTTCACTTTTAATTAAGGAATAATCAAAATGGCACATCAAATTGAACAAATGGCGTATGTCGGTCAAACCCCATGGCATGGTCTAGGCAATCAACTTAGCCAAAACCAACCGATTGAAGTCTGGGCCAAGCAAGCAGGTATGGATTGGCGTATTGAATCATCCAATGTCAGCTACATGGCTAAAAATGATCGTGGACAAAGCATCATTATGCCCTATGAGGAACAGCGGGTATTGTACCGTTCAGATACTCATGCGCCTTTATCGGTGGTGAGTCAGCGTTATCAAGAAGTCCAACCGATGGAAATTCTGGAGTTCTACCGTGACCTGACCGAACAATCGGGGTTTGAGTTGGAAACTGCGGGTGTCTTAAAAGGTGGGAAAAAGTTCTGGGCCTTGGCACGTACAGGCCAAACAGCAGAATTGAAAGGTGGGGATGTCAGCAATGGCTATATTCTGCTAGCAACCGCATGTGACGGTACGTTGGCGACCACAGCACAATTCACCAATATCCGTGTGGTGTGTAACAACACTTTAGCCATTGCCTTGCGTGGACAGAGTTCCAATGCAGGCGTGGTCAAAGTACCACACAGCACCAAGTTTGATGCTGATAAAGTCAAAGATCAACTTGGTATTTCAGTGAAAACATGGTACGACCACATGTATGAAATGAAACAACTCACCCAGCGTAAAGTCACGCAGAAAGAAGCAGCGGCTTATTTTGATGCGGTATTTAACAACAATAGCCTAAGTGCTATGGAGCAGGAGGATAATATTATTCAGTACTACCGCAATGTTGCATCTCAAGCCAATCCACAACCCAATAAAACTGAACCGAATGGACGTGCCATGACCAAGGTCATGAATATGTTTAATGGGCAGGGACGTGGAGCAGACTTATCTTCAGCCAAAGACACCGCCTATGGACTACTTTGTGCAATTACAGAATTTGTGGATCATGAACGTCGTGCGATGAGTACCGATCACCGCCTTGATTCTGCTTGGTTTGGTGCAGGGGCAGCATTGAAACAACGGGGATTGGAGCAGGCTTTACATTTAGCCGCTTAAGCTTGATTTAATCTTTAGACTTTATCATTAGAGCATCTGATCAGCACGATCATGTGTCCTCCTCATTAACGATCCCTCTTTGCCACATCTTCGGATGTGGCTTTTTTTATGCCGTTTTAAAATCAATGATAGAAGGATAAACCCATGAATCAGATTATAAACCCAACAGTAATGTCTCAATCTCAGTATTTACCAACTGTAGCCAATGACAAGCTTAAACAAAGTCAATCAGGTTCAAAACGTAGTTTAAATGCCAAACGTCTGATCAACACCAAACAATTGGACTATCAGGCATGGCTGGAAGTGCGTAAGCAGGGAATAGGCAGCAGTGATGCCGCAGCCGCCTGTGGCTTAAATCCTTATATGTCGATGCTAGAACTGTGGATGATTAAAACAGGACGGGTACAGCAAAACATCGAAGATGAAAGCTCAGGGCATGCACCTTTATATTGGGGTAAACAGTTAGAACCCTTGGTCGCAGAATACTACAGCATGCACACCAATAATAAAGTCCGTCGGGTCAATGCGGTGTTACAGCATCCTGATCCTGATAAAGCCTTTATGTTGGCGAACTTGGATTATGCCGTGGTGGGCAATGAAGACGTGCAAATACTGGAATGTAAAACTGCAGGGGAATATGGCGCCAAACTGTGGCGAGATGGGGTGCCGTTATACGTGTTGTGTCAGGTACAACATCAGTTGGCGGTTACAGGCAAACAAGCGGCACATATTTGTGTGTTGCTGTGTGGGCAGGAAACCAAAATCTACAAAGTCAGTCGTAACGAAGCCCTGATTGAACAGATCATTCAGGCAGAACGGCTATTTTGGGAATGTGTTGAAAATGACGTTCCGCCTGCTGTTGATGCCAGTGAATCGGCAGCCAAAGCTTTACAACAGCTCTATCCTGAACATACCCCACTGAGCTGTGTTGATCTAACGGAGGTGAAACTTGCTAATGAACTGTTTGATCAGCTGATACAGGAGAAACAGCAGCTTGAACAGCACCAAAGCCAGTTTGATCTACTCAAACACCGAGTTCAGGCACTGATGCAGGAACATGAACGTGCTGTATTTCAGCAAGGTTCGGTGACATGGAAGAAGAGCAAGGACAGTATAAGTCTGGATACCAAGTCCTTACTTCAGCAGCAACCTGAACTCATCCAACAATACCCATTGCAGAAAGCAGGCAGCCGTCGTTTCAACATTTATCACGATTAGCTCAAAGTTTAGAGTTAATCACTCAGCAAGAAGCAATCTGAATTCCCGTGCAGCCCTGCATGGGATTTTTTTATGCCGATTTTAATTTAAGCAAACAGTGCAACACATCTAAACATATCAACGACAGAGGAATTTCAACATGATTAAAGGTCTAGCCATTACACCGCCAATTCTTGGGCGGATCAGTATCGGCAAGGTTGTCGAAAAGAATGGGAAACGCATCCCTGAAAAGGATGACCAATTCACCATTACCAGCCAAATCCAAAGCAAAGAGAGTGGTTGGATAAAACATCCACTGGATGAACAGCTTCGAGCGAATATTCTCAATCAAAAGTTACGCTCAATCCCGGTCAGAATGATCTTCAATGATCCTGACTTAAACCTACGTGCAGAATACAGCCTATTTGACCGTCAGACTGGACGGCCAGTCTGTGTCGGTAACGGTGAAACATGCCAGCGTTTAACCAATCAAGGCGTAGAGCAACATCCCTGTCCATCCCCTGATTTATGCCCATTGGCTCAAGGAGGGAACTGCAAGCCCTACGGTCGCCTGCATGTGAATTTGGATGATTCTGATGAATTTGGCACCTTTATCTTTAGAACCACAGGCTTTAACAGTATTCGGACTTTGGCTGCGCGACTGAGTTATTACCATGCAGCGTCTAATGGTTTGTTATCTTGCCTCCCATTGCAGTTGATATTGCGTGGTAAGAGTACGACACAGAGCTATCGTCAGCCAGTCTATTACGTGGATCTGACTTTAAGAGAAGGGATTAGCTTGAATGAGGCGATTATTCAGGCGAAGCAAATTGATGAACAGAGCAAGCAGGCGGGGTTTTATCAGGAAGCTTTAGACTTTACCGCAAGGAAGGGTTTTGCCAATGCACGGTTTGAAACGGATATAGAGGAAGGGTTAGAGGTGCTGGAGGAATACTACCCTGAACAAGAACAAAACCGTACGGTGGAGCAACAAGCTTCGCATGAAGGGTTTGTGCAGAATATTCAGCAGGGGTTGCAGCAATCAGTCAGACCCGTCAACTAATCGGTTGGTTGGAAAAGAGCAGCTTTCTAGTTTGCTCTTTTTTACGACAGTATTAGTCGTGGGAGTCGTCAAAGTACTATTTTAGCTATAGTTATCCCGTTAAAATAACAAGACTTAATTAGTCTCTATTTTTTTTGTTAAGTGCATGACTTTTAATAGGTCGTAGATATGCTAACTTAGCAACATTGTTTAACATTAAGTATAAAACCAAAGCGGTTGATCTTGGATTGAGGAAATAAAATGCATTCATTGGAACAAAAATTTCTAAATGACTTAGATGACAAGCTTTGGAAAGCCGCCGATAAATTACGCAGCAGTCTGGATGCCGCTAACTACAAGCATATTGTTTTAGGACTGATTTTCTTAAAGTACGTATCAGATGCTTTTGATGAACGGCAATCTGAACTCAAAGAATTGTTTGCACAAAAAGACGATCACAACATCTATTACATGCCGCGTGATCAGTACGACAGCGAAGAAGAATACCAACAGGCTATTGCTGATGAACTAGAAATACTGGATTACTACCAAGAAAAAAACGTATTTTGGGTGCCAAAAGCAGCACGTTGGTTAAGTATCCGTAATGCAGCAGCACAAGCGATTGGCTCTATCATTTGGCAGGATGAACAAGGGCAAGATGTCAAACTACGCTCTGTATCCTGGCTGATTGACAATGCCTTTGATGAAATTGAAAAAGCCAATCCAAAACTTAAGGGCATTCTGAATCGTATTGGACAGTACCAGCTGGACAATGACAAGTTACTTGATCTGATCAATACTTTTTCTGACACTAGTTTTACTAATCCAGAATATAACGGTGAGCAACTCAGTCTGCACAGTAAAGATATCCTTGGGCACGTCTACGAATACTTTTTGGGACAGTTTGCCTTGGCTGAAGGGAAGCAAGGTGGGCAGTACTACACGCCTAAAAGTATCGTCACCTTAATCGTTGAAATGTTGCAGCCTTATAAAGGGCGAGTATATGACCCGGCAATGGGGTCAGGCGGATTCTTTGTATCTAGTGAAAAGTTCATTGAACAACATGCACAGGAAAAGCATTACAAAGCATCAGAGCAGAAAAAGCATATTTCTATTTATGGTCAGGAGAGCAACCCGACCACATGGAAACTGGCCGCCATGAACATGGCGATTCGTGGGATTGATTTTAATTTTGGTAAAAAGAATGCAGACAGCTTTTTAGAGGATCAGCATCCAGACTTACGTGCTGACTTTGTGATGGCCAACCCACCTTTTAATATCAAAGATTGGTGGCATGCTTCGCTAGAAAGTGATGTACGCTGGAAATACGGTACACCGCCACAAGGTAATGCCAACTTTGCTTGGATGCAGCACATGCTACATCATCTGTCACCAACAGGCAGCATGGCACTTTTACTTGCCAATGGTTCGATGAGTTCCAATACCAACAATGAAGGCGAGATTCGTAAAAACTTGATCGAAGCCGATCTGGTGGAATGTATTGTCGTGTTACCGGGACAACTGTTTACCAACACACAAATTCCAGCTTGTATTTGGTTCTTGACCAAAGATAAAAAGAATGGCTTGTCTTTAGATAAAAAGAAAGCTAACCGTGAAGGCAAGACCCTGTTCATCGATGCCCGTAATCTAGGCTATATGAAAGATCGTGTACTGCGTGACTTTACCGATGCCGATATTGCCAAAATCACCCAGACCTTGCACGCATGGCAGCAGGGCGAGAACTTTGAGGGTGAAAAGTATCAGGATGAAAAAGGTTTCTGTTTCTCTGCTGAGCTCAAAGATATTCAGAAGCACGACTATGTATTGACTCCAGGACGTTATGTGGGTGCAGTCGAGCAGGAAGATGATGGCGAGCCATTCGCTGAGAAAATGCTGCGTTTGACTGCTCAGCTCAAAGAACAATTTGCTGAAAGTGCTGTCTTGGAAAGTGAGATTAAAAAGAATCTAAAAGGCTTAGGTTATGAGTTCTGATCATCCTTTATTGCAAGAAATTCAGAAGGGTGAAAGTCAAACCCTTGAATTTAAAGAGCAGTTACCGAAAGGGCAACAGGTCGCAAAGACCCTGATTGCTTTTGCCAATACCAGTGGTGGTAAATTGGTAGTGGGTGTAAGTGATGATCGCCAACTCGTAGGTATTCAAGATGATATTTTTGAGCTGCAAGATCAGATCACTTCAATGATCAATGAGCTGTGTGCGCCCAATATTCTACCTTACATTTATATCGAGAATATCCAAGGCATAGAGTTGCTAGTGATTGAAGTCAGCCGTGGTTCGTTATTGCCTTATTATCTCAAGCCGCAAGGCAAGGCACAGGGAACCTATATCCGTCTAGGTGCAAGTAATCGTGTGGCATCGCCTGAGTATATCCAGCAACTTGAATTGCAACGTCTGAACCAAACTTTTGATGAACAGCCGAATCCGCAATACAGTTTAGATGACATAGATTTACAGCCTTTAAAGCAAGCCTTTGCTGAGGTGGGTAAAGAGCTGTCTTTGCAAAAGATGCGGAATCTTAAATTGATCATTCAGCAGAATGGACAGGATTATCCTAGTCATGGGTTACTCATTTTGTTGGGGCTTTATGAGCAGGTTGAAATCAAATGCAGCCGCTTTAAAGGCACGACCATGACGGTGTTTTTGGATAAAAAAGAATACCGTGGAGACTTATTTAGTCAGTTAACGCAAACAGAGCAATTCATCAAAAACCATCTGCATCTACGTGCTGAAATTCTAGGGTTACAGCGTACAGAAAGTTATGAAATTCCAATCCCTGCTATTCGTGAAGCCTTGGTGAATGCAGTGTTGCATCGTGACTATAGCAATGCAGGGCGTGATATTAAGGTTGGCATTTATGATGACATTCTGAATATTGTATCGCCGGGTGGTTTGCCCAATGGACTGACTGAAGAGGATTTGGCGCAAGGTCGTTCTGAGATTCGTAACCGTGTTTTGGCGCGTGTGTTTAAAGAGCTGGGTTATATCGAGCAGTGGGGCAGTGGTATTGCCCGTATTAAAGATCTTTGTTTACAAGCAGGTAATGCAGAACCTCAACTGAAAGCACAAGGTGATTTTGTCGATTGGGAATTTTATCGTCCTTCGATTGAGCAATTAGGTGGCTCAATAGGTGGCTCAATAGGTGGCTCAATCAAAGAAACTATGCTGACAGATCGTCAAAAAGAGATTTTAGTTTTAATTCAGCACAACCCGAAAGTTTCCTATCGTACTATGGCGGAGCAGCTTGGTATTAATGAGTCAGCGGTAAAAAAGCATTTGAACCATTTAAAAAATGCAGGTCGGCTTGAGCGTGTGGGTGGAACTCGTGGCTATTGGATGATTAAAAAAGAATTTGGGGGTGAAGTGTGAGTGTAAGTTTTGAAAAGTTGCAAGATATTGCGAAGGTAATAGATTCATTACATAAAACCCCAAAATATTCTGAAACCGGATATTCAATGGTACGTTGTACTGATGTGAAATATGGGTTTTTAAATTTACAAGGGACATTCAAAGTATCTAAAACTATATTTGATGAGTTCTCAAAACGTTACGAACCAAGCCGAAATGATATAGTTATTACGCGAGTTGGGACTTATGGTGTAACAGCACTAGTTCAAGATACTGAGTTTTGTTTAGGACAAAATACTTCTGTAATTATTGCAAAGAATATTAATCCTAAATACTTATATGCTGTACTAAATTCTTCAATATTAAAAAATCAAATCGAAGCATCAGTTGTTGGTAGCACACAGAAAACGTTGAGTTTAAAAGCTATAAATAATTTTGAAATTCCTAGATTTTCTCCTGAAGTAGAAGATCAAATTGCAAAAATGATTTCAGAACTAGATGAAAAAATTCATCTAAATAACCAAATCAATCAAACCTTAGAATCTATTGCTCAAGCAATTTTTAAAAGTTGGTTTATCGATTTTGATCCTGTCCGTGCCAAAATTGCAGCTAAGCAGGAAGGCAAAGACCCTGAACGTGCTGCCATGTGTGCCATTAGCGGTAAAAGTGAAGTTGAGATTCAGCAAATGGCTGAAGATGATTTTGCAGAGTTACAAGCGACTGCTGCACTGTTTCCTGATGAGTTGGTAGAGAGTGAGTTAGGGGAATTGCCGAAGGGGTGGGTGGTTTCAACAGTTGGAGAACAAGTCCAAACAGTTGGAGGAGGGACGCCTTCAACTAAGAATGCTGATTTTTGGGATAATGGAATTCATCATTGGACAACACCCAAAGACTTATCAAATTTAACAGATAAAATTTTGTTAAATACAGAAAGAAAAATAACAGATATTGGACTGAAAAAAATCAGTTCTGGAATATTACCAAAAGATACAGTGTTAATGTCATCTCGTGCACCAGTTGGTTATTTGGCTTTAGCTAAAATTGAAGTTGCTATTAACCAAGGTTATATAGCAATTTTGCCAAATACGAAATATTCGGCTGAGTATTTAATTCAGTGGTGTGAAGCTAATATGGCTGAAATCAAAGGGCGTGCATCAGGTACAACATTTCAGGAAATAAGTAAGAAAAACTTCAGGGAAATTAACTTTATTAGCTCAGATGAAAAAGTGGTTGCTATTTATACTAGAACAGCTAAAACGCTATATGATGAAATTACATTAAAAGCAAAAGAAAATCAGAGTTTAATTAATTTAAGAGATACATTGTTGCCGAAATTGTTGTCGGGTGAGATTGAGGTTGAAAACCTTTGATATGCCAAAAATATATGAATGGTCTGAGATAAAAGACGAGTTTACGGACTCTTTGCTGGTAGGTAACGGTGGGAGTATGGCTTTAAGCAATAATTTTGTTTACGAGTCACTGTATGAAAAAGCCACAGAAAAAGAAAATTTAGATCAGGCGACCCAACAGGTTTTCTCTAAATTTTATAAAGATAGTCATGACTTTGAGAGAGTCTTGTATCGATTGTGGCAAGCTAATTATATCAATCATTTATTTAGTGTTTCTGATGAAGAAAAACAAAAAATAAAAGATGGTTATAACTTAATACAAAAAGCCTTGCTTAAAGCAGTTAAAGATATTCATCCTGATCATAGAGAATTAAAGGGTCAGCTTTTTTTGGTAGGTAAATATCTTTCTCATTTTAAGTCTGTATTTAGTCTTAATTATGATTTAATTATTTATTGGTCAATGTTGGAATATAATGATCAATATAAAAATGTCTTAAAAGATGGATTTATTACACCTGATTCATTAATTTCTAATTCTAAAGTATTTGCGAAAAGCAGAATTGAAATATTGAAAAAACCTTACAATGGTAATAATTCAGCTACATTAGTCTTTTATCCTCACGGAAATTTAATTCTGCATAGAACCAAAAGTAGAGAGGGGAAAATCCAAGGTCACAAAGAGAGTTATAACTCGATTTTAGAAACCATTGCAGATTTTTGGGAAGAAAATAATTCAATTCCACTGTTTGTTAGTGAAGGTACTTATCAGGAAAAGTTAGAAGTAATTAGCTCATCTAATTACCTTTCTTATGTTATCCATGAGGAACTTCCTAATGGGGGGGACTCTTTGGTTATTTATGGTTGGGGTATAGGTAAGCAAGACACACACATTCTAGAGCAGATTGCTAGAGGAACTTATCAACAGATAGCTGTATCTGTGTATAAAGGCAATAAAGAAGATGAACAAATAGGTCGAGAAATAAAAGAAATTGTAGAGAGAATAATATCTACTGCTAAGCATATGGATGAAGAAAATATTAAGTTTTTTAATGCCCAAAGTGTGGGCTGTTGGAATAATTAAGAGTTAAATCATGAATGAAACACAATTAGAAAATCTCTGCCTCGATTGGTTCGCTGAAAATGGCTGGGAAGTCGTTCATGGTATCGATATTGCACCCGACAGCAGTAATCCCCTACGCAAAGACTATAAACAGATTGTATTGGAGGCTGATGTTCAGGCCACCTTTGAACGCTTGAATCCGCACCTTCCTGCAAGCTGTTTTGAACAGGTTTTGCAAAAACTGAATCAGCCTGAAAGTCTGGATTTGGTGACCAATAACCGTGCCTTCCACCGTATGTTATTGGAAGGTGTGCCTGTCACCTATAAGAAACAAGATGATTGGGTACATGACCATGCCTTCTTGGTGGACTTTAATCATGTGCATCAAAACCGTTTTGTTACGGTCAATCAATTTACGATTCTAGGCACTAAACAACCTCGACGCCCTGACATCATCTGTTTTATCAATGGTATTCCGTTTGCCGTGTTGGAGCTAAAAAGCCCAACCGATGAAAATGCAGATATCTGGGATGCCTTTAACCAACTGCAAACTTACAAAGAAGAAATCTCGGATCTGTTTGTCTTTAATGAAGCTTTGGTAGTCAGTGATGGTGTAACAGCACGTGTCGGTTCACTGACGGCGAATCAGGAACGCTTTTTACCGTGGCGTACGATCAAGAATGAAGATGATAAACCCGTTTTAGAATGGGAGTTAGAGACAGTTATTCGAGGCTTCTTTGATCGAGAATTGTTCCTAGATTACATTCGATTCTTTGTGTTGTTTGAAACAGATGGCGAAAAGACCATTAAGAAAATTGCAGGCTATCATCAATTCCATGCGGTTCGGGAAGCGGTACATGCGACCATTGCAGCAGCCAATCCAAGTGGAGATAAGAAAGCAGGCGTTGTATGGCATACCCAAGGCTCGGGTAAAAGTATCTCCATGTGTTGCTATGCAGGTAAACTTTTACAGCAGCCCGCTATGCACAACCCAACCTTGTTAATCGTGACTGACCGTAATGACTTGGATGGACAGCTCTTTGAAACCTTTAGCAATGCTCAAGATTTATTAAAACAAACCCCACTTCAAGCCAATAACCGTGATGAGCTGAGAAGGTTTTTAGCTGAGCGTGAGTCAGGTGGCATCATCTTTACCACAGTGCAAAAGTTCGCATTACTGGAAGGTGAGAGTGAGCATCCATTATTGAATGGACGCCACAATATTGTGGTCATGTCAGATGAAGCACATCGTAGCCAATATGGTTTGAAAGCAAAACTAGGTAACGATGGCACGTACAAGTTTGGCTATGCCAAGCACATGCGCGATGCTTTAAAGAATGCTGCTTTTATTGGCTTTACTGGAACCCCGATTTCGAGTGAAGATAAAGACACCCGAGCTGTCTTTGGTGATTATGTTTCCATCTATGACATTCAGGATGCCGTCGATGATGGTGCAACCGTCCCAATCTACTACGAATCACGCTTGGCAAAGCTAGATATTAATCAAGCTGAAATCGAAGAGCTATCTGATCAAGTCGATGAGGTTGTAGAAGATGAAGAAGATGTTGGTAACCGAGAAAAGACTAAGAGCGAATGGAGCCGACTAGAAAAGCTGGTTGGTGCCACACCACGGCTGAAACAGATTGCTGCGGATTTAGTCGCACACTTTGAAGCCCGTACCGAAGCCACGGCGGGTAAAGGCATGATTGTGACCATGAGCCGCGAAATCTGTGTCCACCTTTACAATGAGATTATTGCCTTACGTCCAGATTGGCATGACCCTGATCCTGAAAAAGGCAAAATCAAAATTGTGATGACAGGTTCAGCTTCAGATAAACCATTGTTACAGCCACACATTTATAACAAGCAAGTCAAAAAACGTCTTGAGAAACGCTTTAAAGATGTGAATGATCCTTTGCAGTTAGTGATCGTGCGCGATATGTGGCTTACAGGTTTTGATGCACCATGCACGCATACCATGTATATCGACAAACCGATGAAGGGGCACAACCTCATGCAGGCCATTGCACGTGTGAACCGTGTCTTTAAAGATAAGCAGGGTGGACTAGTTGTTGACTATATCGGCATTGCTAATGAATTGAAGCAAGCCTTAAAAACCTATACCGATGCCAAAGGTAAAGGGGAACCTACATTACGTGCAGAAGAAGCTTATGCGGTTCTTGCTGAAAAGATGGATGCGATACGGGGAATGTTTGCCAAAACCAATGAACAGGTTGGCATGGATTTAAGTGCTTATGAAACTCAGGCACACCGACTGATTATCCCCGCAGCTAACTATGTGCTGAGCTTGAAGGATGGTAAAAAGCGTTTTCTTGATTTAGTCTTAGCAATCAATAAAGCCTTCTCTTTATGCAGCACCTTGGATGAAGCGAAGAACCTGCACAAAGAAATTGCCTTTTACTCAGCCATTAAAGCGGTCATTAGCAAGCATACCTCTGTAGATCGTAAACTGTCGCAAGCGGAAAAGGACAGTACGCTAAAACAGATTCTGGATAATGCTGTCATTGCTGATGGGGTAACAGATGTCTTTGCAATGTGTGGTTTGGATAAACCCAACATTGGCTTGCTTTCAGATGAGTTCTTAGAAGATGTAAGGCAGATGCCATACCGTAACTTGGCAATTGAGCTGTTGGAAAAGTTACTCAATGATGGCATTAAGGCAAAGACACGAAACAATGTGGTACAGGAAAAACGCTTCTCTGACCGTTTGCAGGAAACCTTGAGGAAATACAATAACCGAGCGATTGAAACTTCTCAGGTCATTGAAGAACTCATTCAAATGGCAAAAGAATTTCAGGCAGAGATGCAGCGTGAAGCTTCACTTGGGTTAAATCCAGATGAAATCGCTTTCTATGATGCTTTGGCAAACAATGAAAGTGCGGTCAGAGAGCTTGGAGACGATACGCTGAAACAGATCGCACGAGAGATTACAGAGAAGCTACGGAAATCAACGACGGTCGATTGGCAGGTTCGGGATAGTGTGCGTGCTCAGCTGAAAATATTAGTACGTCGTACTTTGCAGCGTTGGAAGTATCCACCTGATAAAGCAGCTGAGGCAATTGAATTGGTGATGAAGCAGGCGGAGACTTTGTCGAATGCTTGGACGAAGTAAGATAACTATATATTGTAGATTTAAATAAGCGAGTAGAGAGGGGATGATGACTACTTCTAGTAGAAAAGTAATTCATGACATTGCGTGTGCGTACTACAAATTAAGTTTTAAATGTGAAAAAAAACCCAATCAGCCAAGGGGGAAATTTTCCCATTATTTGAAAGTAGAAGATGTTTTTGACTTTATAGGACAAAATAATCATAAAAATTTAGTAGTTACTTCTGTCAAAGGTCGTTATGTATTTTCAATAAAAGAGATTAAGAAAAAAGGTAATAACCTTTTGTTGTTGATTGAGAGATCTGATAAAGAGCATGAAGATGTAAGAATTTATAACCGTCCAACAGACAAGACTAAATTGGTCCCATTTGAGGATGGCGATGAATTACAGCGATTTTTTCACGTAGTAGTTAATTTGGACACTAAAGCTCCTTATTCTTCAAATATTTTGGTTGAACAATATGCGGGTGGAACAGGCTATACTTTTGCCTATATACTCTCAAAGATATTAAGTGATTTTAATTTAAATCATACTCAACCAGACTTTTTTAAAGTCCCTTATGAAGGCGGTGGTTTAAATGAAGATGGTACACCTAGAGTGGTAGAGTTTGGAATTAAAGCGCATGTTGATAATGTTGCTGGTATATCTTTACTAGATCGTGCTGCTGAGGGTAATTTACTTAGTATAAGTGCAATCGAGGAAACAAAAAAAAGTAGAATTGAAAGTGAACCCATGCTGGTCATTGCCAAGAAAGAATTCAAGTATATCCCGCAACAAACCGTTTTTTTAGATCAAAATGGACAAATTCTTGAAAGAGGGCTTCTTGCACAGGCAATGAATTCTATTTTATCCAAAATTAAGCAAGATGCAGCTTTGGGTGATGATTTTTTCTATAGAGTCCGATGTAAAGAAAAATCGCGCACTATGAGTGTAGACATTAAAGGTGACTATACTGAGTCGGATTTTGGTGTAAAAATAGATTTTGTTGAGCAATTTGAACGTCAGGCTGTGACGCAAGATGTAAAAGTTGATGAGCGATTATTTGATAAAATGATTACGCTATTAGATGCACATGTTGTATCGGAGAGTTTAAGCGATGAAGGAACTACTCCTTAAACCGATAGCATATTTATACATTAAATGGGCTATTGATGATCTAAATGGGAAAAATAGAAAGCCGATTTTTGATTGGTATTTACCAATTCTTTGTGCAGCTTTAGTGACATTTTTTTTCGATTTTACTTACTCAGAATCTTTGGATGATTTTAAAATTTTTTTTGAATCTAAAGGATTTGAGGTGTTAGGAAACTTTATATTGGCGTTACCTGGTTTCTTATTTGCTGCGCTAACAGCGGTAGTATCTTTTGGTAATAAAGAATTAGATATTACTGCAAAGGTAAATCCACCCATTAACGGTGATGGTCATGAAATTTCTAGGCGTAGATATTTGGCTAATGCTTTTTCGTACTTAACTTTTTTAAGTTTGTTTTTGCTCTTTGTAACAACATTTATAAATTATTGTTACAGCGCAAAAGTCTTAGGTGTTGTAGCCGAATTTTACAAAGCTAGTTATTTGCTTCTTAGTTTTTTTTATTTTACACTCGTATTTCAATTGTTTTTTATTCTCTGTATTACTCTCTACTATATAGGAGATCGTGTTCATCAACCAATGAACTACGATCAAAAAAATAACTAATAGCTCTTTTTTAACCAATGATGTTTATCTTATAAAAATTACACCATTTTTACGCCATGATGATGACTTTGTGGATGTATGTTTTTGATATTTATAACAAATGTTTATTTATTTGTCCAATCCATCATCGGTGCAACTGAAATGCGAGGAGTTAGGGATTGGATAATAGACATAAAGTAGACCTGATTACACGAACAACAAGAATGCAAATTATACGGTGTTTAACAAAAAAATCGACCATTTGGGTGAATTGATTAATTTCAGATTGCATCATGTTGAGAGGAGATAAGGTACGTAAGGTTATTTAGGGTGTTTTTTTTTTTGAAAAAACTATGAAATAGCCACTTAAATTCTGAACATAGATAACTATCTTTTAATGGCTCTTTTTATAATTCTAAAGGGGGCGTGTTGACCATTGGGTTATGTCTGCGTTTTGAATTGTAGGATATTTTATTCAAATTAGTTAGCTGAAAATTGGATTAAGAATAGAGGAGTCAAAATCCAAGAAAATCCTGATATTGTACTAGGCAAAGAGCAACTCATTGAGCTGACCTTATTAAATGTCAGAGATAATATTTGGATGGAGTCAGAAGCGAGTACGGAAGGACAAAACTCTATTAGCTGTTCTTAATCAAGAAGCTACCAATCGCGCGCAATTATCACAAAAATAAAATCAGTACATTTATTAGGGCATTCGCTTTGAGAAAAGGGGGGAATTCCTCATCTCAAACTGGAACCCATCGCTACTAGTACGCAACAATATAAGCTATTACAATCCGTAGTGTGCTTTCTCATGCTGCTGTAATGTGGGAAATGGATATAGATTGAAGGCTTTCACCACCTGAGCCATAGCAGTATCCATACTTGACATATGTCCATAGGCTAGGTAGAGAGCCTGATATCATCGATACGAATTATGTTGCTAGCACCTTGATTAATTCTGCTAAGGCAAGCGTTTCTGATGCCTGCCATTGTAACTCAATAGTGCTGTTGGTATTAATGCCATGCTGTAAAGCTACTGAGGTGATTGAGGTTTTTAGATCCTGATAGACTTTGAGAATGTTGATTTTGAACTCAGTGCTGTATTTTCTTCGTTTTTTGGGAACGGATACAGTGAACAGAAGATTTGTCGATGGTCATGGACTAAGTTCCCACTGAAAAAAAACAGGTGATAACTAAACATAAAACGGATTGGATCACTTGATAAGGAGGTACTTTACTGGATGCTTACCTTAGTCGAGTATTCGCTTTTAGATCGCTATGCTATTCAGTACAATACAGTGAAGTAAATAATGTTTGTGAAATGGAGGATTTTGATTTATCTACTCCCAAGAATCATGGATCATTCTTGCCATTGGGGGTATCTTCCTGAATTAATTCATAGAATTAAGGATGTTAGGGTTGAGTTTTGATACAATTTTGTTTGTGTAACAAAGCTAATTTATGTTGCTACTTATACACGATTAAGATGGTTGCAAGTTTGAAAGAATTCGATTTTATAATAAAGCATGTTATTATTTAATCCTTAAAAATATGTTTTTTAAAATAAAGTGCTAGTTAATAAATTCACAGTAATTTAGTTTACAAAATGAAAATGGAGTATTGTTGTTGAATCCGCATGCAAGTCCTTCTACTTCGCTCTTGGCTTTGATTAGAACAGTTATTATCAATAAAAATCTTATTTGGAGTTTAATTAAGCGAGAAGTTGTTGCGCGCTATCGTGGATCAATATTTGGGCTACTTTGGTCTTTTTTTAACCCAGTCTTAATGTTAGTCGTTTATACTTTTGTTTTTAGTGTTGTGTTTAAAGCAAAATGGATAGGCGGGTCGGATTCTAAAACTGAGTTTGCTTTAATATTATTTTCTGGATTAATGATATTTAACCTTTTTTCAGAATGCATTAATCGCTCTCCAAACTTAATATTAAGTAATGTGAATTATGTTAAAAAAGTTATTTTTCCTCTTGAAGTTCTCCCCATTGTAGCTTTAGGTTCTGCAACTTTTCACTTTTTAATTAGTTTTTTTGTGTGGATTATTTTTTATACCATATTTATGGGTATTCCTCACATTGAAATATTCTTATTTCCATTTGTTTTATTACCTTTAGTGATGTTGATTTTAGGATTTTCTTGGTTACTTGCTTCAATAGGGGTTTTTTTGAGAGATGTATCACAAATTGTGGGAGTCTTTACTACACTACTAATGTTTTTAACAACAATTTTTTACCCAATAACGGCTCTACCTGAAGCATACCAATCTTTAATGCAGTTAAATCCATTAACATTGATAATTGAACAAGCACGTGATGTCCTAATTTGGGGTAAAGGAATTAACTGGATTGAGTGGTTAATCCAAGTTATCTGGACTACTATATTTGCTTGGTCAGGTTTTGCATGGTTTCAAAAAACCCGTAGGGGATTTGCTGATGTTATCTAATTATGCCATTCGAGTAACTGATTTAAGTAAATGTTATAATATTTATGAAAAGCCACAAGATCGACTCTTTCAAATGCTAAGTTTTGGCAATAGAAAAAAGCCTCGCCAATTTTGGGCATTAAAAAATATAACATTTTCTATAAATCGAGGCGAAACCGTAGGAATTATAGGTCGTAATGGGAGTGGAAAATCAACCCTACTCCAAATGATCTGCGGTACAGTCACTCCGACAACTGGTAGTATTGACACAAATGGTCGTGTAGTCGCTCTGCTGGAGTTAGGAGCAGGCTTTAATCCAGAATTTACTGGATATGAAAATGTACTTCTAAATGCAGCTATTTTAGGATTTCCCAAAGACGCAATAGAACAAAGAATGGCTGACGTGCTTGAATTTTCAGAGCTTGGTGATTTTTTAGACCAGCCTGTTAAAACCTATTCTAGTGGTATGTATGCTCGGCTCGCATTTTCAATAGCCATTCATGTTGAACCCGAAATTCTCATTGTTGATGAAGCGCTATCTGTAGGTGATGCTCGATTCGTAGCGAAGTGTATGAAACGCATCAAGGAAATCCAAGAGCGTGGAACAACCATTTTATTTGTTAGTCATGATGTTGGTGTAGTTCGGACACTTTGTGATAGAGCAATCTGGCTTGATAAAGGTATGCTTGTTAAGGATGGAGACGTTTTTCCGGTTACTGGTAAGTATATGGAATATATGTTCCAAGATGAATTATCCGAGGAAAAGGGACTACATCAAAATATTAAAAAAAATATAGCAAATCAGACGGTGACCGACTCTTTAGAACAGAATGATCAGCAAATTGTACAAAACCATCATGCTTTGGATGCTCGTCCTGTTACCCATTGGGGGGCACGTAAGGGATTAATTCTTGGAGCATCGGTATGTGATCAACATGGTACTAGAAGTGATGTTATTGCTTGGGGCGAGCCTATAGAAATTGTGGTGCAGGTACATGTGCCTTTGGATATTCCTCGCAAGCATTTAAGTATTGCCTGTTCAATTAAAGATCTTAAAGGGACTGATCTAATTGTTTCAACAACACATGACAACGGAGATAGTGAGCTTCCTGAGCAGGAGCAATTTAGTATACGTTTTCGTATGAGTAATCCGTTGGTGACTGGGAAATACCTCTTGGTTGTTGCAGTAGAAAATCGTGCAGATTTAGATATCTACTATTATGAATATCTTGAGGGTGCTCACTATTTTTCATCTTTGTCTGAGCAGCGATTTTTTGGAATTTTTCAGCCGGCGATTGAGCAGAAAGCACAGGTTTTATAATAAATGTTATCAACTATTAATTCAGATACTTATTGGGATAAGCGATTTATCGAAGATTGGGAGGTTTATGAAGGACCGCGCCAATCTCGCTTTTTTGCACAACTTGCACTTGAAAATTTACCAACTTGGTTAATTGAGCAAATTCGGCGAGAATCTCTTACAGTTGTAGACTGGGGGTGTGCACAAGGGGATGGAACTGATATTTGGGCGAGTTATATAAATTCACAGCAGTTGTTTGGTGTGGATTTTTCAAAAATAGCGATTGAGCAGGCCCGTCAGCGTTATCCAGTGATTCAGTTTTTTTGTGAGAATTGGCTGGAACCAGATTCTGAGATTACACAAAGCTATGATGTGGTTTTTTCATCTAACACACTTGAACATTTCCATAATCCATTTGAAGTGTTGGCAACTTTAAGTACAAAAGCTAAAAAAGCCGTAATTCTTGCTTTACCTTATCGAGAGATTAATCGTATTGCTGAACATTTCTCAACTTTTTTGTCAGAAAATATTCCTTTGGAGTTAGACAATGGTTTTCGGCTAGTATGGTCCAAAGTTTTAGATTGTTCACATATTCCTTCTACACAATGGAGTGGTGATCAGGTTTTTTTAGTTTATGGCGATTCCTCTTGGATTCATTCACTTCAGCTTAGATTAAGTGATTGTGAACTAGAAAAAAATGATTTGAATACTGAGTTTAATATTCTAAATCAAGTTGTACTTGAACGAGACATACAAATTGCAAGTCTAACGCGGACAGTGACTGATAGAGATATACAAATTTTAAATCTAACACAGGCAGTGATTGATAAAGATATACAAATTGCCAGTCTTAAAAAAGATTTAATAGACAAGGAATCACAAGTTGTAGAGTTATATAATTCAACATCTTGGAAGATAACCACCCCCATGAGATTTTTAATGACATTTTTTCGTTCACCTTTTAGCCTATTATATCGCATGCTGAAAGTAGTTTATTGGAATTTACCTTCACCTATTCAACAGACTATTAAATCTACTCGGATGCTTTTATTAAATAAAAGAAATAATATAGAAAAAACATATAATGATATGTCATGGTATGATTTTAATTCAACAATTCTTTCTAATAGAAAAAAGTATAGGGGGATATTTATTCAGGAGTTAGTGATTGATTGGAATGTACCTCTATTCCAACGACCTCAACATATTGCAGCAGCATTTGGTCGATTAGACTATCTAGTAATTTATAGAACAGATAATTGGGCTGGAGATAATGTTAATGGGTTTAGAGAGGTATGCCCAAATGTTTGGATTACTAATTCTTCTAAAGTAAAAAATATAGAAGGGGCGGTACATTCTTTATATTCTACAGCTTATGCCAATACTGTAGATAAAATAAAAGATAATAAAAATGGAATATGGGTTTATGAATATATTGATCATATTGACCCAGAAATTAGTGGGGACAATGAAAATATTAAAAGACTTTTAAAGTTAAAGAATTTTGCTTTTAATGGGGGGGTAGATTATATCGTTGCTTCTGCTAAAAAACTTTATGATGAAGCTGTTCAGGCCGTAGGTGAAGAAAAAGTTGTTTTAGTGCCTAATGGTGTCGATACAAAACATTATCGTAATTCTATTCATCAGGTTACTGAAATACCAAATTTATTAATTGACTTCAAAAAGAAATATAAAAATGTCGTTGGCTATTTTGGAGCATTAGCCCCATGGCTTTGGTATGAAGCAATAAGCGAGTTAGTTTCTACGCGTAAAGATCTTGGATTTGTTTTTATTGGACCTGATTATTATGGAGGTGCTGAAAAGTTACCTGTAGGCGAGAATATATTATATTTAGGAAGTGTTGATTATAAAATTTTACCTGCTTATGCACAGCAATTTGATATTTGTTTTATTCCTTTTAAACCCGGTGAAATCGCACGTACTACCTCACCTCTTAAACTTTTTGAGTATTTTGCGCTAGAAAAACCAGTAGTTGTTACCTCAGAAATGCTTGAGTGCATTCAATATTCTGAAGTATTTAAAGGAGGGACTGTTGATGAGCTGAGTCAAGCATTTGATGTAGCAATCAATTTAAAAGATGAGACTGAATTTAAGAATCGATTAGCTAAGTTAGCTGATGAAAATGATTGGACGCAAAGAGCTCTAGTAATGACTAAATGTTTTGAGAATCTAAAATGAACCAAAAAAAATATTAGCCGTAATAGGTACCCGCCCTGAAGCCATAAAAATGACACCAGTAATTTTAGCTCTAAAATCTGAGCCATGGGCGGAAGTACGAGTCTTGGCAACAGCTCAACATAGACAAATGCTTGATCAAGTTAATCAATTTTTTGGTATAGAATCAGATATTGATCTTAACATTATGTGTCCAATCAAGCACTCACAACTTTAACTGCGCGATTATTATTAGATTTGGATGAAGTTTTACAAGCGGAAAAACCTGATGCAGTTTTAGTGCAAGGCGATACGACTACAGTTATGACAGTAGCTTTAGCCTGTTTTTATCATCGTATCCCTATTGGCCATGTAGAAGCAGGATTGCGAACTTGGGATATGCAAAATTCATTCCCTGAGGAGGCAAACCGAGTTGTTGCTGGAAAGTTGGCAAGCTGGCATTTTGCACCGACTGAAGGTTCTCGGCAGAATTTGCTAAAAGAAGGGATTCCAGATACAGATATTGTGGTCACAGGTAATACAGTTATTGATGCATTGCTTATGACTGCAGCCAAAGATTTAAAACTACCTATTGATATTGAAGAAAATAAACGTCTAGTACTTATAACTTCACATCGTAGATAAAATTTTGGAGAACCATTCCGAAATATTTGTAAAGCATTACGTACTTTAGCTAAAAATAATTTAGATGTTCAATTTCTTTACCCAGTACATCCAAATCCAAATGTCAAAGATGTAGCTCATGAATTTTTAGCAGAATTACCTAATGTCATTCTATGTGAACCTTTGGACTATGCACCATTTATTGCTGTAATGAAACGAGCATATTTGATTTTAACAGATTCGGGGGTACAAGAGGAAGCTCCTGCATTAGGCAAGCCGGTACTTGTACTACGTGATGAAACAGAGCGTCCAGAAGCAGTAGAACAAGGTGTAGTGAAATTAATTGGACCAAATTACGATCGAATCATTGAAGAAGCTCAGCGATTACTTGATGATGAGTCAGCTTATAAGGTGATGGCTCGTGGTGTTTCTCCGTATGGTGATGGTCATACAGCGGAGAGAATAGTTGAAATTCTTAGAGAATATTTTGATGTTCTTTAAATATCATCAGTTGCATGAGACACAATATTTTCTAAAGTTGGCTTGAATGGGGTTTATTGTGTAACCAACTGAATCATCATTTTCTAGCTATTAAAGTATTTAATAGTGTCCACATAATCATGTGGACACTTCTTTATTAATCTAAGATAGAATAACGTGCTTTTATTAATATTTGTAAAATATTGCTTAATCTTAATTAAGACTTCATTTTTTTAATGATTTTACCATATATACCTAAATATACGTCTTCATAGTAATTTTTATAGTGGTTTTCCCATATTTTTTTTGCATTTATTGACTTTATTTTTATCTGCTCTTTATCAACTAAGCTGTGAAAGAAATCATTTAAACTATCTTCTCCTTCATGAATGGACCAGCCTGTATTAAATTTTTCAGTTTTAATACCAGGAGGAATATCTTTAGTTGTAAGAAAAGCCTTACCTAGCATTAAATGTTCATAATATTTATTTGGTGCTGCATATAAATGATTTAATACATCTTTATAATACATACCAACTATAATATCCATTCTAGACATAATGGAAAGCCCTTTTTTTGATGATGCAGAGCCATAAAAAATGATATTGTTATTAGATTGATTAATAATAAAATTATCTAAAGGACCATATCCTATAATATGAAGCTCTAGATTATTTATTTTTCTTATTGCATTTACCAAATCTTCAATACCACGATGTTTTTTCTCTAAGACTCCAAAATAACCAATTTTAATTTTAGAGTTATCTTGAATATTTGAATTTATATTTGATATATTTATTTCTTTTGGTACATTTTCTATTACGATAATGTTAGTTAAATCAATACCATGTTGTTTTTTTCTTATTTCATCGGCTAAAATGCATAAATCACTTTGTTTTATAAGGTGATTTTCAACTTTATCTAAAATTTTTTTAAATTTCCCTTTTATCCTATGAGTGTCGGTATATTTATCATAAATATCAAAAATCATTTTTTTAGAAAAAATTTTACAAAAGACAAATGCTGTAAGTGCGGTATCTAGATCAATAGCTTGAACTATACTAATTTTTTTATGATTTTTGCATAAGGTGATAAAAATAAAAATATTCCATAGGATAAGGTTAAAAAAATTTTTTAAACCTCCACCTATATAACCCTTTTTTTTAAAAAGAATATTTTTATCATTACTTTTACTTTCACCTATACGATCCCAGCCAATAAAACGATACGAAACATCTAGGGTGTCTAAAACATTAAAGTATTTTTGAATTTTACCATCAAAGTCAGGTATATATGATCTAATAAAAAATAGCATATTATTAACAAAAAAAGAAATTTTTTAATTGTAAATAGACCTTCTTCTAAAGTCTACTTTTTTCTACAAAGTAGTTAATTTATTAGAATTCTGCTTAAGAACGTAGAATAATTAATTTAACACTATGAACAACTATTTTTAATAAAACCTTAATTTGATCTTATAGTGTTAAAAATTATTCCTATCTTACTTTATGAAGTTGTTATTAATTTATTAATCTAATTTACTTATAAAATATCATAAATTCCTAGGGGCTAAAATTTATAATTTAATAAAACTATTCATCAAGCGAATTTATTTATTTTTAAAATGCATGACTAAAGTTTATGTTTTATAAATGCCTTAATAGCATAATGAGAAAAATAATAGCAAGATTTAAGTAAACTTATTTTTAGAATATTTCTATAAACTTTCCACTGCCATTGTGCTGATTTTATTTTATTTCCTGAGAGGGATTCAGTTGATATTGTATAATTACATAAAGGTTTTTTGGTGATAACTTTAATAGCTTTTTCTGTACTTGATAATAGTTCAAGCCAGAATATATAATCTTCATGTCCGTGTTTTATAAATCTACTATTTTTAATAAGCTCTTTACTTACCATACAAGTTAGTGTTCCAATACAGTTTGATTTTAATAGACTATTTCGATTACATTCTATGGGAGGAATAATATTTTTAATAAATTTCCCTTTATCATCAACATGCCGATAGTCCATATAGCTTATTGAACATTTATGTTCATTCATATATTGAAACTGTAGCAATAATTTTTCTTCTAACCAAAAATCATCAGCATCAAGAAAGCAAATATATTTTCCTGATGCTAAATCTAATCCCTTATTTCGACTTTCTGCTACACCTACATTTTCAAAGTTATTAACTAAGATAATTTTAAGATGTGCTTCAATAATAAATTTTTTTATCAACTCTTCAGTTCCATCATTGGAATGATCATTAATAATAATCCATTCAAAGTTTTTAATTTTTTGATTTTTAAGAGAATTATAGGTCCTAGTGATAAATTTTTCAGCATTGTAGGCTGGTGTTATTACAGAAATATCAATATTTAGATCCATGTTATATATTTAACAAATTAAAAAAATATAAACTTATTCTATTGCTTTTTTTTAAGTTGGGCGAGTTAAATCATATAAAATTTAATAGAATTTTTTACCCCATTTTTAGTATAAATATTTGAAAGTTAAAGAAGTCTTCAATAGAGCCAAATTTAAGCTATGAGAAGCATTGCTTCGCAAGGGTAAGGTATATAGATCTGCCTAATCTGCTTCCTGACCTTGCCACCATACCAATCAGTACCTTACTTTCAAATTCACTTAATCTGCTCAGTATAATGTTGATTATGTAGATCTCGTTTTTATCACTTTTTTAGGTTATTTGTAAGATCCTGTTGTCGGTAAGAGGTCGATGGGAAATCCGTAAGATTTTACAGATCGACAGTAGCTTGCAGCAATGGTTGTCTTTTCATGAAGTTTGAAAATTAACTGTGCAGTCAGCTCAGAATTTGTATGTAATTTAATTTTTTAGTATTTTGAAGATATGACCACAGCAGGGAAAGTAATATGTTGGTTCTAGAAGAAATATATAGAAGTAAAAAAAATGAACATTCCATGTCCTTTAATTTACGTATCCAGCGCAGTTTAAGCTGGTTGAAAAAAGCACTGGTATTTCATGATGATCTTGATCTACAGTTTATTATGGTCTGGGTGGCATTTAATGCATTGTATGCGCAGGAGCAAGCTGCCGATCAGGAACAGCACACTTTAAAACAGTTTCTCAGCTTGATGTGCCATAAAGATGGTGATCAAAAAGTATTTCGTATTCTTTGGGAAAAAAAGCAGCCAATTATTAGATTACTCCTGAGTAATCCATATCTGTATCAAAGTTTTTGGGACTGGCGTAATCAGAAAATCAGTGAGGCAACATGGCGCTCAGACTTTGACACAGAAAAACAGCAGCTCCAGCAAATCCTGCAAGACCATGATTCAGTCAGTTTGTTGGTATCTCTATTTAGCCGTTTAATGACCTTGCATCGACAGTTAAGCCAAGGCGGAGCGACTTACAATAGTGCCATTAACCGGACGCAATTAGCCAATGCTTGCAGTGTTTTAGCGGTATTGGTGCCAACCTTTATCCAAATTTTATTGGAAAATGTCGAAAACATAGATTTTAGTAAACCTTTTTATCCTGTGGTACAAGTCTGTTAGGTCCTATCTTGCAATCAAGCGATTAGGGTAGAACATCCTTTATTTGCTAGCTTCTTATGTCTGAGTTGAAGGAGCA
The DNA here is from genome assembly GCF_044130285.1 of Acinetobacter sp. BSP-28. NCBI lineage: Bacteria > Pseudomonadati > Pseudomonadota > Gammaproteobacteria > Moraxellales > Moraxellaceae > Acinetobacter > Acinetobacter sp. BSP-28. The sequence continues at coordinate 108,869 of NZ_JBIQOB010000008.1, read as the reverse complement.
GCGTAATAATGCATATCCAGAAATGCAAAAAAGGCAGCGCAGAGCACCAGACTTAATCCTGCAATACAGGTCATGCTCCAGCCGCCATGATGCCATGAATAAACCCCGAGAGCCGAACCACAAGCCCCACCAATAAAGTAAGAGGTCATGTAGATCGAATTAATTCGTGATTTTGCCTCTGGATGTAAACGGAAAATAATACTCTGATTGCTGGTATGAACGATGGTCAAACCCAGGCTGATGATACCGTAACCCACAATATAGCCCCATAAAGCCTGTCCGCCAATATAGAAAAACAGCCAGCTGATCATCAGTAATGACAGGCCGATCCAGGTGAGGGCTAGGGTATGTCCCTGATCAGCAATCTTGCCAATTTTAGTGGTCGATAATGCTCCAAACACACCAATCAAAGTCACCACGCCAACCAGTACATCGGACAAATGAAACGGCTCGGCGCTGAGTAAAATGGCAATGGTAGAAAACAGGATACTCATGGCAGCAAAAATAAAACCGCCTATTAAAGAGCGTAATCCTAAACGTGGTTCCTGTTGCAGTAACACGGCCATAGATTTAAAAATCTTGGCATAACTCATCTTTAGAGTTGGAATATGGGGAAGCCTGCTTTTAAGCAGAAATGCCACCACTAGCATTAACAGGGCGCTGACCACATAAATGAGTTTCCAGTGAAACAAGTTGGAGAGTAAGCCTGCCAGACTGGTGGACAGCAGCAAACCGACGAGTAGCCCACTCATCAGAAAACCGACCACTTCACCGGTTTTTTCCGGTTTGACGGCCATGGTAGCTAAGGGAATCAGGACCTGTGCAGCAACAGAAAAAAGTCCTGCAATAATGGTTCCCAGCCACAGCATCGGCAGGTTGACTGCAAAAGCACAGAGCAATAAACCCATAGCGGCCAGAAACATGAGCAGGGGAATGAATTTGGTTTTATTGACAATGTCACCTACCGGAACAATAAACAGCAATCCCAGTGCATAAGACACCTGAGCAAAAGTCACCGTTAAGGCCACTTGCGATTCAGCCACATGAAAATCTTGCTGAATGGAATGGATTAAAGGCTGGCAGTAATAATTGGCTCCCGCACATAGGCCACACGCCATGGCCATCAGCCAAAGCAATGATTTATCCTGGCTAATGTCGAGAGAAGTTTTCATAACAGTCCTTGTTTTATTTCAGGCAAGCAAAGTTTGCCGACATTGCAATGTACATGCAAAGTATAGCAAGCCCTATCGGCCTGAACGTGTAAATATGTGGAAAAAGCAATCTTTGAGAGGCTTGCTATGGCTATTTCCCAGCCACACTTTTTAGGTTTTGGTAGGATTGAATCAGACTGAGCAAATATTAATGCGAGAATTTTTTTTTCGACAGGGTAATCATCATCACCCCAATAATATTGAGCACACAGCCTAGCCACTGAATGGCATTTAAATGCTCACCCAGAAAAATGGTGGCTAAGATAATGGTCAAAATCGGGCCAATCGAAGCAATCATGGCCGACTGCGCCGCGCCTAAGCGGGCAATACTTTGAGCCATCAGGATAGTCGGTAACACTGTGACCAAAAGGCCTAAGGCAATGCCGTACCAAATCACACTGACAGGCAGCTGGGTTAATAAATGCAAAGGCTGTGGCGTAGCAATCATGTAATGGGTTAAGGTACCTATACAGGCAATACTCAGCGCCAAACCGGTAAAGTTCCATGAACCAAAACGTTGAATCAGTCGAGGAGTAAGCAATAGATAAGCGGCAAAACATACAGCACTGGCAAATATCAGACTTGCCCCAAGCCAGAAATGACCTTCATGCGGAACATTGCTTTGTTCCTGTAACATCACGATGACCGTACCGCCATAACTTAACGCTATGGCAAACAGGCTTTTAAAGCTCAAGCGTTGTTTATAGATCACGCTGGAAGCCAAAACGGTCAGGGTTGGATAGAGAAATAAAATAATTCGTTCCAGAGATGCACTGATATACATCAGGCCGACAAAATCCAGCCAGCTTGAAAAATAGTAACCGATTAGCCCTGCAACAATTAACAGACCCCAGTCTTTCGCTGCCAGCTCTTTATTGTGATGACGGTTGAACCAGCAAAGCAGCAAAAAAAACGGTAAGGCGCTGGCCATTCTTAAAGCCATCAGTACCGTGCCATCGACCAACGGCGACAGGGCATAGGTTTGCTTAATAAAAATGGCTTTGGTACTAAATAGGAAAGCAGCACAGATCGCAAACAATGAACCTAGTTGTGTTTTAGTTAGACTCAGTTTCATTTTATCTACTTGATGAAGGCGTTTGATCTGGAAAGATAAGGTACTAAGCGTAAATTATAAAGTTTTTAGCTGTAGGGGTTAAATGCAAAAATATGATGGCTATGATTCCAATATGGAATGATTGATGGCAACACATTTGTCTGATTGCTGCCGGTCGCAATGATTCTTAGCGATGTTAAAAATCAACAGCTGAACTATTGAGTGAATTTTATGCAGACAATACTTATTCGAGGCACGCATTGCACGAATCATCAGTATTGAATTACGTAAAAAGTCGGAAATAAGCCTAAAAGTTGATTGTTTGCACTAAGTTGGTGCAAAAATACTCAAATTACGCTGACTAAGATTAAAACATCATCACGCGAAATGGTGATGAAAAAAATATTTATCCATTTTATTACCCTATTAGACTTATGATGAATAAGCATAAAACTACAAAAAAAATATAAAAATGAGGAAAATAAATATTTTTTACAGCAGAACAAATCTTTATTTTCAGCGAAAGCGGGATTTCTTCCGGCTATTATTATTTGCGCTCAAAAAATGGTCTAAATCTGTCACCTCGGCCAATCAGGTAAAGACAAGCATTTAAATTTAATAATTTTATAGATAAATCAGGTAACTTTGCCGCCTTATATCAAATGTCTCTGCATATCTGCGTTTGTCAGAAAGATCAATTGTAGACTTTGACCTGATATAGAACCTCAGCTTCCATCATTTAAACGGTATAGCCCTGTTGATTTTGAAACTGGCATATAAAGTCAGGACGACTGCTGCAAATAAAAGTTAAAGTAATAAATGAGCTATTGCGCAATTATTTTTATGAATCACCAGTTCAAAATATGGGTATTTATTAAATAAATATTGGGTGGTAATTTAAAAAAGTTCAATTAGAATCCAAAAATTCAACAAAAACGCATCCTGGGGGAAACATTGCTTACCGCGATGTTTACTTAAGAAAAATTAGCTTGAGGAACGCTCATGCAGATCGGAATCCCAACTGAAACTGTTGTCGGTGAAAGTCGTGTGGCTGCAACGCCAGAAACAGTAAAGAAGTTGATCAGTGCTGGTCATACTGTAGTCATTGAACGTAGAGCGGGTGTAAAAGCCGCTTATATTGACAGTGCTTATGAACAGGTCGGTGCCAAAATTACGGATGATGCCTATACCGGCAGTCAGATTATTTTGAAAGTTCGTGCCCCTCAAGGTGATGAAATTCAAAAACTTGCTCCAAATAGCGCAGTTATTGCAATGTTTGACCCGTATCGCAATACTGAACTTGATCAGTTTGCATCACAGCAGGTTTCTGCATTTGCATTAGAGCTTTTGCCTCGTACGCTTTCCCGTGCCCAAAACATGGATGTGCTGTCTTCTCAGGCTAACTTGGCTGGTTATAAGTCGGTACTTTTGGCGGCAGCAGAATATCAACGCATGTTCCCAATGCTCATGACTGCAGCCGGTACGGTAAAACCAGCTCGTGTTGTCATCATGGGTGTAGGTGTTGCCGGTCTGCAAGCAATTGCGACTGCAAAACGTTTAGGTGCTGTGGTTGAAGCAACCGATTTACGTCCAACTGCACGCGATCAAGTGGAATCACTTGGCGGTAAGTGGCTAGACGTACCAATGTCTGACGAAGAAAAGCAGAAAGCTGCTGACGCTGCTAAAAATGGTTATGGATGGATGCCAGGTGAGCAATACATCAAAGATCAGGCGGTCATTGTCGACAAAGCTGTTTCTAATGCGGACATCGTGATTACTACTGCGCTTTTACCAGGTCGTGATGCACCTCGTCTAATCAAGGCTGAAACTGTGGCCAAAATGAAACCAGGTTCAATCATTCTGGATATGGCGGTTGAATCAGGCGGTAACGTTGAAGGTTCTAAGTGCGGTGAAAACATCGTGACAGATAATGGTGTGACTATTTTGGGTATTCCAAATATTCCGTCGACAGTTGCGACTGAAGCTTCAGCACTGTATGCACGTAACGTCTTTAATTTCCTCGATACACTGTTTGATGCAGAGAAAAACTTTGCCATCAACCCGGAAGAAGAAATTCAAAAAGCCCTTCTAGTAACTCATGGCGGTCAAGTACTGCTGAAGCGTGGTTAAGGAGATAGATCATGGTTGAAACGATTACAATTTTCGTCCTTGCCATCTTCGTAGGTTACTACGTGGTTTGGGGCGTAACACCTGCTTTACATACGCCATTGATGGCTGTAACCAATGCATTGTCTTCGATCATTGTTGTCGGTGCGATGATTCAAACCGTAGGTTTGCCAGTGATTGGTGTCGATGCCAACGTTGCTTTTCAAAGCGTGAACATCGTGAGCATTTTAGGTGCGGTTGCAGTGTTCTTGGCAAGTATCAACATTTTCGGTGGTTTCGCCGTGACTGCACGTATGCTTGAAATGTTTAAGCCAAAGCAAAAGAAGAAAGAGGGCTAATCAATGGAATTTATTCGAGAATATGCCAATTGGTTCTACTTGATCGGCGCCATTCTTTTTATCTTGACCCTGCGTGGCTTGTCAGGTCCGAAGACTGCGATTGCTGGTAACCGTTACGGTATGATCGCAATGGCCATTGCCGTGATCACTACTTTCTTTGTTGCAGATCATCCTGTGGTCTGGATGATTGTTGGGGCGATGGTGTTGGGTGCGATCGTGGGTATTGCCCGTGCACGTACCGTTCCTATGACGCAAATGCCAGAAACTGTGGCATTGATGCACTCATTAGTAGGTTTGGCAGCTGTTTTAATTGCCATTGCTGCCATTCTGCATAATAACCAGTTAACTGCTCTATTTGCACAAAATGAAGCTGCCTTAACAGCTGCGGGTGTTGAACATGCCCACATGAGCAGCGTTCATTTTTTTGAATTGTTTGTGGGTTGCTTTGTTGGTGCGATTACATTCACCGCATCTGTGTTTGCTTACGGTAAACTGGCTGCGAAGAAATGGGCAAAAACCATTTCGGGTAGCTGGGTAAAACCGGTACAGGCAATTATTTTCCTGGCAATGCTTGGTTGTGGTTTTGTGTTCTTCTCAACTGGCAATATGCAGGCGTTCTGGGCAATGACTGCTCTGGCACTTGCGTTCGGTTGGGTATGGATTGCACCAGTCGGTGGCGGTGATATGCCGGTTGTGGTATCGCTTCTTAACTCGTTCTCTGGCTGGGCAGCTGCAGGTATTGGTTTCACGCTTGAAAACAATATGTTGATTGTTGCGGGTTCGCTGGTAGGTTCTTCAGGTGCGATTCTGTCTTACATCATGTGTAAAGCCATGAACCGTTCAATCATCAACGTTTTGTTTGGTGGTGCAATGGGTGGTGCGGCAGTTGCTTCTGGTGAGAAGGGTGAACAGGTTCAGCGTAACCACCGTTCAGGTTCGGCAGATGACGCGGGCTTCCTGATGTCAAATGCAGACAGCGTCGTGATTGTTCCGGGTTATGGTATGGCTCAAGGTCGTGCACAAAATGCCGTGAAAGAATTGTGTGAAATTCTGAAAGAACAAGGCGTGAAAGTACGTTTTGCGATTCACCCGGTTGCAGGTCGTATGCCTGGTCATATGAACGTATTGCTTGCTGAAGCGGACGTGGCTTATGAAGACATTTTGGAAATGGACGAAATCAACTCTGATTTCCCGGCAACTGACGTGGTACTGGTGATTGGTGCAAATGACGTGGTTAACCCGGCAGCGAAAGATGATCCAACTTCACCAATTTATGGTATGCCAATTCTTGAAGCGCATAAAGCGCGTACTATTATGGTGATCAAGCGTTCTATGGCAACAGGTTATGCAGGTCTGGACAATGACTTGTTCTATAATGAAAAAACCATGATGATCTTCGGTGATGCCAAGAAAGTTGTGGAAGACATGACTAAAGCCATTAATGGCGGCGGTCACTAAATCCACGCTTCAAAAGTCCCTCTTTATGAAAGAGGGATTTAGGGAGATTAAAACCACCTTCGGGTGGTTTTTTGTTTTTTAGAATAGATGATTTTCAATGGATGGAGGGGATGCAAAATAATGACGCATTCTATTGGACTGTAATCCGGGTTTTATCTTGTTTGGTGCAATATTGAATGGCGGTAGGACTACTATGCCTTATAAAGTAACATTTAAGTATTTATTTTCATTAATCATTTAAAAATAGAATTTCTTTTCAATTTAAACAACCAATATGGTCTTCAGTTAAGCGTGTTTCTTAGCATATTTAAAATAAAAAATATATCCAGAGAAATTGGCATTTGTTTTGCATTTTTGTGAGCGAGTTTTAGGGGACTGTTCATGAAAATAATAAAGTGTCTAGCGTTACTGCTATGCGTGTGTGCCTTACCTGCATTTGCAAGTGAAGCTGCGACAAATACAGCAAACATTCAAGAAATACGTTTATCACTCGACAGTGTCTGGGTGGTGATGGGCGGTATATTGGTGTTCTTTATGCAGGCTGGTTTTGCACTGGTGGAAAGTGGTTCTGTGCGAAGTAAAAATACCGTGAATGTATTAATGAAAAACTATATGGATGCTTGTCTGGGGGGATTGGTCTTCTGGTTAATCGGATTTGGTTTGATGTTTGGGGTTAACACTTCAGGTTGGATTGGCACCAGTCATTTTGCACCCGATGTGATGGATGGCTGGCATTGGAATCTATTGTTTTTTCAAATGATGTTTGCTGCAACGGCGACAACTATTGCCAGTGGTGCCATGGCTGAGCGAATTCATTTTGTTGCTTATGTGGTCAGTGCTGCCGTGGTCAGCGGTCTGATTTATCCTATCTTTGGCAGTTGGGCATGGGGCAGTATTTTTGAAGGTTCAGGCTGGTTAAAAGCAATGGGCTTTATAGACTTTGCTGGTTCAACCGTGGTGCATTCAATCGGTGGTTGGGTGGCATTGGCCGGCATTATCGTATTAGGTCCGCGCTTGGGGCGTTTCGGGCGTAATGGACAAAGTCATCATCTGGCAGGACATAATCTACCCTTAGTTGCTTTAGGCGGTTTTATTCTCTGGCTGGCATGGTTTGGTTTTAATGCCGCATCAACCGTCAATGCCAGTGTCAGTATCGGCCGAATTGCCTTGAATACCCATCTGGCGGCCTGTGCGGGAGCTGTCGCTTATATGTTCTATGCCTTAATTCGAGGCAAGGCGATTCTCATGAAGACCACCATTAATGCTTCATTGGGTGGTTTAGTTGGAATTACTGCGGGTTGCGCAACCATGTCTCCCATCTTTGCAGTCGTTACCGGTGCAATTGCAGGTTTGCTTGTGAGTACCTTACCCGTCTTGATGGAGAAATTAAAACTTGATGATGTGGTCGATGCGGTGACAGTGCATGGTTTTTGTGGGGCATGGGGAACAGTGGCTGCAGGCCTGTTTTTTGAAACCGATATGTTTAATTCACAAATTATTTCGATTCAGGTTTTAGGTGTGTTGGCAGCATTTGCCTGGGGCTTCGGAATCGCGTTTATCACCTTTAAAGTGCTGGAAAAAATCTTGGGTGGCTTACGAGTCAGCACGCAACATGAACAACGTGGTTTGGATTATACCGAACATGCCGAGCTGTCTTATCCCGAATTTCAGCGTGATGTGACTTTTGAAACAGATGATATTACCAAACGCCACTAAACCAAGAAGGGGAGTTTAGCTATGCCGAATAAATTACTCACTGTGATGCAAAAGAAACAGGCGATTGAACGCGGTTTAAGTCATTATTTGCAAGGAACTGTACTGGAACGGGTATTGAGTTACTGGGAACAGGAGTATGGCGACAAACCTTCATTTGTACTCAACCGTTTTATGAATGACATTTGTAATACTGATGAATTGCGTGTTCATCGCAAAGAAATGTTAAAACAGGTGTTATGTGAGATGTCGGCGGTTGAAAAACAGGTGCTACTGGATACCAAGCCGAAAAAGCAAACAGAAGTGCAGACTGAGGTGCTGATTTCCGCCGATTTTGCCGATGCCTTTTTTGATCTAATTAATGGGGTGGTACAGACAGTCGCTGCAGCTGATCTGAATAATTTTAATGTGGAAGTCAAAAATCATGTCCAAGCCTTGGGCATTGCGATTGAGAAATCTGCAAATCTGAATGATGCTGCTTTTGCAGAATGTTTACCTTTAACCAGTTATGCGCAGGTGATTACCGCATTATATGAATGCTATTGTGAATTCTATGGTCCAACCAAGGCCGATCAAGTCTATGCACGGGTGAAAATGGACATCAAGAGCAAATATCCGTCGGTGGACTTGCATCACTTATTATAGTGGGAATCAATTTTCATTGGATGGACGTTCAGACTTAACCTAAACTTAAGGCTGAACGTCACAATAAAACCGGCAGCACAAAAAAAGCGACCTGAAGGTCGCTTTTTTACTTTAATTTTTTAAGCTACTGATTCTGGTGTAGCGCGCCATAAGCTTTCCAGGTCGTAAAATTTACGCGCTGTTGGAAGCATAACGTGAACCACAACAAAACCAAGATCGATGAGGATCCATTCAGCATCACGTTCGCCTTCAACGCCGAGAGGGCGGAAACCCGCTTTACGTGCTTCTTCAGCAACATTGTCTGCGAGGGCTTTAATGTGACGGGTTGATGTGCCGCTTGCAATCACCATGGCATCTGCCACATTGCTGATAGAGCTGACATCAAGTTCTAGAATATCTTTTGCTTTTACATCTAATAGGGCTTCATGTACAACTTTCAAGCAAGCTTGTACATCTTTAGCATGAGTATTCATTGCGTGTTCGAGAGAATTAGAAGCGCTGGGCGATGGTTCTAAATTCATAAAAGGTTTAATTTCCGGACAATATCTCACTGTGTAATATAGCGGTTTTGGCGCTGAATTTCAAATCTGTTCATAATTTAACTTTGCGGATGTTTTGCAAAATATTTATCTTTCCAGGCAAAAGAATGGCTGGAATGCGCTTGTGGCCGGTATTCTGCTGCAGTGAAACCTGTATAGGTACTTTGGTTTAACCACTGAAAAATTTCTGCATAGGGAATTTGTGCAGTATCAGGCTGATGACGTCCCGGACAGTCTGCAAACTGGATGTGTCCAATATCCTGAATATTTTCCTTTAAGCCTTGTAGTACATCTTCACCCATCATCGCCATATGATAGCAGTCATATTGCATTTTTAGCGCCGGGTGTCGTACTGCTTCCAGCATTTCCTGGGCTTGGGCAATATTTTGTACCAGAAAGCGTGGCATGTCGGTGCCATTAATCATTTCAAACACCGGTTGAATATTGTGTACAGTAAACATTGAACACGCCAGTTTTAAATTTTTTGCCAGTGTATTTAGGCAAGGCAATAAATCTGAATCGAGCGGTTGCTTACCGGCCAAAATATTGACATTCGGTACATTGAGTCCAGTAGCGTATTGAATTGCCTGTTCCAAGGCACGATGAAACTCAATTTCTTGACCCGGGACACCAGCCAGACCATTGCCACCTTGCATCAGGTCGCCTGCAGGCACATTAATCAGGCACAAGCCCAGATCATGCAGGGTCAATTGAGTCTGAATCTGTTCGATGCTGAGTTCATAGGGAAACTGAATTTCAACATATTGAAACCCGTGGGCACGCGCCAGAGCAAAACGCTCAATCAGAGGCACTTCAGTAAAAATCATAGATAAATTGACCGCCAGCTTAATCATGCTTTTACTCCTCGCTCACTAAAGAAAATGGGCTGCTCAAGATTCAACAAGTTGAATGACAGTTGCCAGGTCAGCTTCAGCATAGCCTTTATTTTGGTGGGTTTTCAATTGTGAAAGTGCCTGTTTTGCGACAGGAATATTTAAATTGAACTGTTCAGCCAGCTGCACGGCGTTATTCAGGTCTTTGGACAGGGTTTGCACCTTCCATTGCACCGGCTCAAAAGTATGCGTCGCCATACGCGGAGTTAAAATCTGGAAAGGTTTCGAGTCGGCAAAACCGCCGGCGAGAGCAGGGGCAAGCAAGGTGGTATCGACACCGGCTTGCGCCGCTAAGGCCACTGCTTCAGCAATTAAGGTACTGTTCGCTGCAACAATCAGCTGATTGCAGATTTTAGTCGCTTGCCCGGTACCTGTTTCGCCCATACGCGTCACACGTTGCGAAAGCACATTATAAATCAGGGATAAATCCTGGATAGTTTGCATATCCCCACCGGCAAAAATCACCAGTGTGCCCAATTCAGCGCCGGCAGTTCCACCTGATACGGGGGAGTCAATCCACTGTACTTGGCAAGTTTTTGCCTGCTCTGCCAAAGTCTTGGTTTTATCCACAGACAAGCTAGAAAAATCAACAATAACTTGACCAGCAGTGAGTTGATCCTGGATTTGATCAAACACAGCCTGCACGGCAGTATCATCCGCCAGACAGGTCAAAATAACAGGATAGTTTGCAATCTCTTGCAGGTTTAAAGCTGTAGCACCCATGTCAATCAGCACATCACAGGCCGATACTGTTCTGTTCCACACTGCCACGTCAAAACCGGCCTGAATCAGCCGAGTCGCCATTCGGCTGCCCATCAGTCCCATGCCTAAGAATGCAATTTTTGTATTACGGTCAAAACCCATGTGTTTTTCTCTGGACAATGCTGTTATTTCACTATTTTACTTATATTGGCGCGGTAAAAACTGAACTTCCGGGTTCTTGTCTTTTTTACGCGCCAATTTACTGTTTTTGCCTAACAGTAATTTTAATTGCCAGATTTTCTCCAGACGTAACGATTTCTTCGGTTGATGTTCCATGGCATCCAGTACATGTTTGGCAGCAGCAAGTGCATCCGGAGAGCGTTGCAGCATTTCTTCTGCAATCGCTTGGGCTTTGCTCATCGGTGATTCATCCAGATGCGTCACCAAACCAATCTCTTTGGCATAATTGGCATCAAAAATACGTCCGGTCAAGGTCAGTTCTTTGGCTAGATCGATACTGATAATACCTTTAATCGAGCGGGTCAGCCCCATGTCTGGCACCAGTCCCCAACGGCTTTCCATAATCGACATTTTGGTCTCTGGATGGGCGATGCGAATATCTGCAGCCAAAGCCAGTTGCATACCGGCACCCAGGCAATAACCTTCAATTGCCGCAATGACCGGAACAGGCAGTTCCTGCCAGATTAAAAAGGCTTTTTGAAACAGGCTTTGTCCCGGTTTGAGCAGTTCCCAAGCCGCGTAAGCGGTATTTTTTGGTGCGTTTAAATCTGCCAGATCAATGCCGGCGCTAAAGACCTGCGCTTCGCCGGTTAAAATGACACAACGAATGGAACGGTCTTTTTTTATCTGTTTGGCTGCATTGACCAGTTCGTGTAATAAAGCAAAGCTCATGGCATTACGCTTTTCTGGACGGTTTAAAGAAACGGTTGCGATGCCATTATTTTTTTCTATGCGAAGTAACGCCATGAGGGTAGACCTGTATTTTTCTATAGTTTTGAGCATAACATGGGTATTTATGCGATACATGACAGCAGAGTCACATCTAAAGATGGACGCTACTGCCAAAAATTGGATAAGTCATGATTAGGGGCTGTTGCCATTTTATAAATGGCAGACATAGACGAAGTGTCAACCGGACCCTAGATACTTTGTTTGTTTAAAATTTGCTGTGAAGCCTGTTCAACCTGCTGAATGACCGACTGTAATTCATCAAATCGTTGCAGGGTTTCCTGAATGAAGGCTTCATCCGCCTTGCGGCGTTCTTTACGTAAAGCAGAAACAAACTGTTCGAATCCACCGGTGACTTCCTGAAGGCGAGGAACACCCACATAACGGGTTGCCCCATATAAACGGTGCAGCACATGTTCCAGTTGAGGGAAATCTTCCATCTCAATCAACTGCTGCATTTCATCCAGTTCTGTAGGGAAACTGTCGATCAGCATTTTCAGTAGGTCGATGGCCAGATCTTCTTTATTGGCTGCCAGTTGCAGACTTTGTTGCCAGTCCAGAATATTCGGATCCAGTGCTTCAATTAGAATAGCCTTTTCAACACTTTTGGCTTTTTTAAAGCTTTCCGAGGTCCAGTGGGTCAGAATCTGAATAATCTGTTCCATTTGAATCGGTTTGGTGACGTAATCATCCATGCCGACCTGCAACAGTTTCTGCTTTTCATCGGCCAAGGCATGTGCAGTTAGAGCAATAATCGGCAAGCGTTTATGGTTCTCTAAAGTGGACTCTAGCGAGCGAATGGCGCGGGTAGTATCAATACCGGACATCACCGGCATTTGAATATCCATAAACACCACATCAAATGCCGGTAAATCCTGTTCTATACGCTGCTGAATGATTTCAATCGCTTCCTGACCACTTAAGGCCTTGGTGGTGGTGACATTGAGTTCTGCGAGCAGCGCTTCCAGAACAATCAGGTTAGGCAAGTGGTCATCAACGGCCAATACATGCAGACCTTGTCCATTAAACTCTTCATGCACATCCTGCTCGAAAACAGGCTGATTGCTGAGCAGCTGAATTAAGGCGCTACGGCTGAGTGGTTGATACAGTGGACGGGCCCGGTACTCGTTCAGCATGTTTGGATCGAGTGCCATCTGGTAGCCATACACAGCAATATTGCCATGATAGCGGCTACGGATTTCTTTTAGCAGGGCTTCACCGTCACCACTATGATCGACAATCAGCCAGGTATTTTCATCGCTTTTCGTGATTTTATTCAGCTGGCTGAACAGGTCCAGAATCGAGCTGGTCTCGACATGATGCACACCATAATTTTCCAGATAATGGCGCAAAATGTTGGCTGTGGCAGGATGGGCCAAATAGGAAACCACCTGCATCTGTTCAAAGTGCGGATGTACAATTTCAATGTCTTCATCGACCACAAACATCGCAGTAAACCAGAAGGTCGAACCTTTTTCCGTCGGTGCACGTTCCTGGTTGTCTTCAAAGCCGATTTGCCCTTGCATCAAATGCACCAGCTGTTTGGAAATGGCCAGACCGAGTCCGGTACCGCCAAACTGACGGGTCACGGAAGCATCACCTTGCGAGAAGGACTCAAACAGTTTTTTGCGGTCTGTACCACTCAGACCAATACCGCTGTCCTGCACGCTAAAGTGCAACAGGCATTGACCGATATCATCATGTTCCATGCGGGCACGAACAATAATTTCCCCATCCGGGGTAAATTTAATCGCATTGGAGATCAGGTTGGTCAGAATCTGCTTGAAGCGTAAGGCATCGCCAATCACTTCCGTTGGAATATTGTCGGCATAGTAAAATGCCATATCGATATGTTTCTGTGCCGCTAAAGGCGAGAGCATATCCATCACATCAAAAATGGCTTCTTCCAGATCAAACGGTGCAGTTTCCAGTTCCAGTTTGCCGGCATCAATCTTGGAGAAATCCAGTACATCATTGATCAGTGCAAGCAGATGGGCAGAAGATTTACGAATAGTTTGCAAATACAGGTTCTGCTCATTGCTCAAGTTGCCTTGACGCAGCAATAAGTGAATAAAACCATCAATACTGTTCAACGGAGTACGTAACTCATGACTGATATTGGCCAGAAACACCGACTTGGACTGGTTGGCTGAAATTGCCTGGTCACGTGCCTGACGATAGGTAATGTTTTGCACTTCCAGAGTATCTAAAGTACGGCGTAAGTCATCTTCAGTCTGTTCGGTATGTTCTTTCAGTTCCAGAAAGCTGAAGTGCAGGCGTTTCACCACATTGGCAATATCGCGCTGCAATAAACGCAATTCACCGGTACTGTTAATCACCATGTGCTGATCAAGGGTGTCTGCATTCAGGCGTTGTAACTGCATCCGGATTTCGTACATCGGTGCAATCCAGCGCCGTGAATAGAAATTCAGGCACAGTAAAAGCAGTAATAAAGTCAGTAGACCGGTCGCGATCAGCACAATCATGACCCGGTAATGTGCAATTTCTAAGGGCTGGTTATCCAGCTCAATCACCAGTCTGGCTGGGTTATCCGTATGTTCATTAATTTTTAAGGCATAAATATGATTGTGATTATGCAGGATTGGGCCGACAAAATCGGCTTTAGAGTCAATCGTGGGCCAGGCTTCCTGGTCTTGAAAACCAATACTTAAACGGTTTCTGCCTTGGGGGTCGATAATTGCGGCACGGATTAAATGTTTTTCATCCAGCATGACCTGCAGGGTGTTGCGGGCCTGATCATACTGCCAGGGATAGCGGTTGAGCAGATCGAATGCGGCTTCGGCGGTCAGCTGATAGCGGGTTACAATAGCAATGGCCATCTGACGTTGCTGCGCCCGTGATGCATTTGAGGTTTCGGATAAAACCAGCACTGCCCCCACACATGCCAAAACCATAATGGGGACAAAAATCATGGCGATGAGTTGTCCATAAGCATGATTTAAGTGTAGACGCTTAAATAACTTTTTATTGATATTTGACATGGTTAAAGCAGTTTATTCCCTATGCTTTGCATATTAGCATGCTTTATTTAAAACTGACTGTGCTTTAATCACTTTCAATAAAAAGCCTGCTAAATGGGTGCAGGAGGAAGCATTTTTCCATACAATAGGCGCACCTCGATATAGGTGCAAATAATGAGTAATACCACCCCTGATTTCCAAGCTGACGAATTTTTACTGGACCATTATGTAGGAAAAACTCCTCTGGTGCGTTTACAGCGTCTAGCAAGTCACACTCAAGCAACAGTATTGGCTAAACTTGAAGGAAATAATCCTGCAGGTTCGGTAAAAGACCGCCCAGCGTACAACATGATTATGCAAGCTGAAAAACGTGGTCAAATTAAGCCGGGCGATACATTGATTGAAGCGACCAGCGGAAATACAGGGATTGCCTTAGCCATGGTTGCAGCCATGCGTGGCTATAAAATGAAACTCATTATGCCTGCAGGTTCAAGTCAGGAACGCAAAGATGCCATGCGTGCTTATGGCGCTGAACTGATTGAATCTTCCAGTATGGAAGAAGCGCGTGATATGGCGCAGCAAATGCAAAAAGAGGGTAAGGGGCTGGTATTGAACCAGTTTGGTAATCCGGACAATGTTGAAGCACATTACATGACGACCGGTCCAGAAATCTGGCAACAAACCGGCGGTAAAATTACCCACTTCGTCAGTTCCATGGGAACCACGGGTACGATTATGGGGATTTCCAAATACCTAAAAGAACAAAATCCTGATATTCAAATTGTCGGTTTACAACCTTCGGAAGGTTCAAATATTGCCGGGATCCGTCGCTGGCCACAAGAATATCTGCCAACCATTTTTGATCCAAAACGC
The DNA here is from genome assembly GCF_044130285.1 of Acinetobacter sp. BSP-28. NCBI lineage: Bacteria > Pseudomonadati > Pseudomonadota > Gammaproteobacteria > Moraxellales > Moraxellaceae > Acinetobacter > Acinetobacter sp. BSP-28. The sequence goes on along the minus strand of NZ_JBIQOB010000008.1, from coordinate 93,366 downwards.
GTTGACCGCATTATGGATATTCCACAAATTGAAGCGGAAAAAACCGCGCGTCAATTGGCACGTAAAGAAGGCATCAGTGCCGGAACATCATCAGGCGGGGCGGTTTGGGCTTCCATTAAACTGGCTGAAGAAAATCCGGGTGCCGTGATTGTCTGCATCGTCTGTGACCGTGGTGACCGTTACCTGTCTACCGGGTTATTCTCTGTAGTAGACCCTGAATAATTAAAAAACTGTGAGATAAAATGCGCTTACCTGTCTTAATTTTTGATATCGAAACCCTGACCGATTTAAAGTCAGGTGCGCATTTATATCATCTGGATTTGCCCGAAGCAGATCTGGAACAGGCACTGACAAAATTGCGCCGTCAGGAATCGGGTCTGGATTTTCAGCGTTTGCCGCTGCATGAAATTGTCTGTATTTCCGGACTGTGGATTGATGAAAATGGCGCGATGAAACTGTTTTCATTTAGCCGCGAGCGATATAGCGAAGCAGAGATTTTAAAAAAATTCCTGTCCATTTTTGATAAACGTCATCCAACCCTAGTCAGCTGGAATGGTTCACAGTTTGATTTGCCAGTGATTTTATTCCGTGCCATGTATCATGGTCTGTCGGCACCAAGTTTGTTTGATCAGGGCGAAATTGATCAGCAAAAGCGCTATAATAATTACCAGAACCGTTACCATCAGCGTCATGTCGATTTAATGGATGTCATGGCCATGTTCAATGGTCGTCACTTCCAGAAGCTGGATGATGTTGCACACTTACTCGGTTTTCCGGGCAAGCGCGGTGATGGTGCTTACCATGTTCCGGAATATGTCCGTGAGCAACAGTGGTCAAAATTGACCAGCTACTGTGAAGGTGATGTGCTGAATACCTGGCTGATCTATTTGCGCTGGTTATTGCTGAAAGGTCAGTTGCTGACAGAAGATCACCGTTACTGGATTCAAACGACCATTCAGTATTTACAGCATCAACCGCAACACGCAGATTTTCTTCAGGTATGGCGTGAAACTTCACAACATACCGAATTTACCGCTACAGATTTTATTTCTCCCACACTCTAGGTATTCATGAAACATAGAACCAAGCCACGTCCAGCTCAGCATCCGATTTACACTTTCCAGGTTGAGTCTCTTTCACATGAAGGACGGGGAATCGCGCACTATGGATCACATCCCGATCACCCAAGTGACAAGCAAGGTAAAAAGGTCTTTATCAGTTATGCCTTGCCTGGAGAGACAGTCAAAGCGCAAATCACCAATGTGGTGAAACGTTTAGAAGAAGCGGATAGTCTGGAAATCCTCAGTGCACCTTCTGCTTTGCGTGTGCAACCGCCATGCCCACATTTCGGTGTCTGTGGTGGTTGTAATATGCAGCACATTCAAGAAGATGAGCAGATTCGACTTAAACAGGACGTGTTAAAATCACATCTGGAACATTTTGCCGGCATCCAACCCGAGCAATGGCTCACGCCGTTACGCTCACAACGTGCAGACTACCGTCGTAAAGCACGTATCGGGGTGCGTTATATTCCGGCTAAAGATCAGCTGGTGGTGGGTTTCCGTGAACGTCAGAGCAATAAATTGACCCCGATTGATCGCTGTATGGTACTGGATCGTGAGTTCGGTTCTATTACTGTATTGAAACAGTTACTCGAAAGTCTAACGGCCAAAGCAGCCATAGGTCATGTAGAATTGGCCATGGGAGATCATGAAATTGCCCTGGTGGTGCGTCATACTGAAAAATTGTCATCCGATGATGTCAACCGATTAAAACAGTTTGCGTTAAACAAAGAGTGGCAATTGTATTTGCAGCCTGCAGGTAGCGACAGTTTACATCGTGTCGATGATCCGACAGCTGCCATGCGTTTGCATTACACTTTAGATGAGTTTGATGTGGAATTTGGCTTTAATCCGCTTGATTTTACCCAGGTCAATTCGACCATTAACCCGCAGATGGTGAAGCTGGCATGTGATTTGCTTCAATTGCAGCAAGGTGAGCGCGTACTCGACCTGTTTTGTGGTTTGGGTAATTTTTCCTTGCCGCTGGCTCGTTGTGTCGGTGAAACCGGTCAGGTGGTCGCTGTTGAGGGGAGTGAAGAAATGGTTCGACGTGGTGCAGAAAATGCCGAGAAAAACGGTATGCGTCACGTAAAATTTTATTCACAAGATTTAACAAAAGATTTTTCGCATCATTCTTGGGCAAATCAGGGATTTGATGCATTATTGATTGATCCTCCACGCTCAGGGGCGGAGGAAATAATGTATTATGTGCCCAAATTCGGTGCAAAAAGAATCGTTTATGTATCATGTAATCCTGCCACACTGGCGCGAGACGCGGGTGTGCTGGCGAAACATGGTTATCGATTAAAAAAGGCTGGGGTAATGGATATGTTTACCCATACGGGACATGTTGAATCTATTGCCTTATTCGAAAAATACAACGAAATAAACGATCTATAATATGAAGTGTAAAAAAGTAGGAGTAGGGTATGGTCACAGTACGTGAGCAGCTTCCTGGACGTCTCAATGAGTTGTCGGAGGAAGCGACTGTAGAACATGCCGAACAAGCTCGACATGATTTGGCTGAATGGCTAAATCGGGTTCGTGGCATATTAGATGATACAGCGCTAAAACAACTCGAAGATGTAGCGCATTTAACTTTACAGAAAGAACTGCAAAGTACGGTTAACCATCGTTCCAACACCTTTTATACCGGCATTGAAATGGCCGATATTTTGGCGCATCTGCATGTCGATGAAGCGACCTTGTCTGCCGCAATGCTGTACCGTAGTGTGCGTGAAGGCGTGATGACGCTGGAAGAAGTGCAGGAACATTTTGGTGAGCAAGTCTATAGCCTGGTGCAAGGGACACTGGCGATGGGTAAGCTTTCCGAGCTGATTGAAAAGAACAAGCGTCTGGAAGATCATTTTAATAATAACCAGCGTGAACATTTAAGCGGCATTTATAAAATGCTGATTGCCGTGACTGAAGATGTTCGTGTGGTACTGATCAAGCTGGCAGAACGTACCTATGCTTTGCGTGAGCTGACCCAAGCCTCTCGTGAACGTCAGGAACGTGTTGCGCGCGAGATTCTAACCATTTACTCGCCTTTGGCGCATCGTCTGGGGATTGCCCAGCTTAAATGGGAGCTTGAAGATCTTGCTTTCCGTTATCTGGCACCAGAACGCTATAAAGAAATTGCATCGCTACTGAATGAAAAGCGCTTGGAGCGTGAACAATATATTCAGTTTGTGATTGATAAGCTGAAAACTGAATTGGGCAGCTACGGGATTGAAGCTGAAATTACCGGACGGGTGAAGCACATTTATTCGATTTATCGAAAAATGAAAAGCAAAAACTTAAGCTTTGACCAGCTGTATGATATTCGTGCGGTGCGGGTTTTAGTTAAAACTGTACCCGAATGTTATCACTCCTTGGGTATTGTGCATCAAATCTGGCGCCATATTCCGCATCAGTTTGATGATTACATTACCAACCCGAAGGCCAATGGCTACCGTTCATTGCATACTGCCGTGATTGCCGAGAACAAGTCGCTTGAAGTGCAAATCCGAACCAAGGATATGCATGAAGAAGCCGAGCTTGGAGTATGTTCGCACTTCAACTATAAAGAAGGCGCCAAAAATACCGACCATTCCTTCAATCATCGTTTGCATTCATTGCGTGCCGTACTGGAACATTATCAGGAACGTAATGATGCCAGTGCGCATAAAGTAGAGGATGAACCAGAAAATTTTGAACAAATTCAAGATTTTGAAGGCTTTGAAAAAATTTATGTGTTTAGCCGTGATGGCGATATCAAAGAGTTACCGCGTGGTTCGACTGTTTTGGATTTTGCTTATCACGTGCATACTGAAGTGGGTAACAAATGTTATGCAGCACGCGTCAACCAGCGCTATGTGCCTTTAACCTATACCTTAAAGACTGGTGAGCAGGTTGAAATCTTAACCAAGAAAGACCGTGAACCGAATCGCGACTGGCTGGTGAATTCGCTGGGTTACATTAAAACAGCCCGCGCACGGGATAAGTTACGTCACTGGTTCAGACAGCAAGATCGCAGTAAAAATCTGGAAGTGGGTCGTGAAATTCTCAACAAAGAACTTTCACGTCTGGCGATTCATCCCAAAAGTATTGATTTAAGTGACTATTGCAATCATTTCAATGTCAAATTGGGTGAAGACATTCTGATTGGTCTGGTGAATGGCGACATTAGCCTGCACGCCCTGATCAATCAGGTCAACCGTCATATGCATATCGGTCAGGACGAGCCTGAACTGGTACTCAAACCGACCTTAAATCCGCGTGCCAGTCATACCTTGTCGGCACATGGCATTTTAATTGACGGTTTGGACAATGTGGAACTGCATATTGCCCAATGTTGTCAACCGGTGCATGGCGAATCGATTGGCGGTTATATCACCCTGAATCGTGGGGTCAGTATTCATAAGGTTGCCTGTCCGGATTATGTGCGCATGATTTCCCAGGAACCTGAGCGTGCCGTTGAAGCCGATTGGGAAATGCAGCCGACCCGTGGTCAAAGCGTACAGATTGTGGTGGAAGCTTATGACCGCCGTGGTCTGCTTAAAGACCTGACCCAAGTGATTTTCTCGGATCAGATCAATATTCGTCAGGTTAATACCATTTCTGAAGCGGATGGTATTGCTAACATGAAGCTGTTGATTGAGGTTAAAGGTTTGGCCCAGTTATCACGTCTGTTGGCGCGTTTGGAGCAGCAACCAGGCATTATTAGTGCGCGTCGTTTGGTACAAGGCAATTAATCTAACGCGGCACTGATAGGGTAAAAACCAGCAACATGTGTTGCTGGTTTTTTTATGCCTGATCAGTTTTTAAAGGTTTTTTAAATAAAATATACAATGAAATCAAAACTATAAATTTAAATAATTAATATTATACAAGATACATTTTGTGTAATTTTTATTACAAATGCTATAATCCGGCAAATTAAAATAGCCTCGAGCTAAAATATTTTAGGGTATGGAAAATTAGGGCAATGCTTCAAATCAATGTGTCACAACTGTGCATAAGTCGTGCCGATGAAACCGTTGCCGCCTTAGAACAAATTCCAGCCATGCAGCGCAGACGTTTGTCTGGGATTGCCAAACTCGCTTTAAGCAGTGCTATTCAATCGCTAAATGGTGAATCGGCAGATTATATCGTCTGGACTTCGCAATATGGCGATGAACATAAGACTCTGAAAATTCTGGCCGATGTGCTGCAAGATCAAACCCCGTCACCGACCCAGTTTTCCACCTCAGTGCATAATGCCATTGCCGGTTTGTATTCCATTTTATGTCAGGATGCCACGCCCTCGACCAGTTTGGCGGCTTCGTGGAGCGAAGCGCTGATTGAAGCCTATGCTTGGTTAAAAACCACAACGCAACCAAATCCACGCGTTCTGGTGGTGTATTACGACGAGGCATTACCCGCACTTTATCAGGAAGCTGAGCCTTTTACAGCCTTTGCCATGTCGGCAATTGTTGGTCTTGACGCACCCAACCTGCAACTGGATATGCAAGTACTAGGCAATCATTGCCATAAATATAAAGATGCACTCAATTTTCATGATTTCTGGCAGCAATCTGCACAGAGTCAAGTTCACCTGCATACTCAGGCGTGGCAAACATGTTAAAACCAGATCAACTTAAACAAAAAGCCAACTACCTGTGGCGTGTGGGTGCAACCGGGTTTAGTTTTGCCAGTTTCGGCATTGGGGGCGTGGCCATTGGTGGTTTAATTGCTCCTCTGGTGAATTTATCCACCCAAAATCCAAATTTACGTCAGCAGCGCACGCAAAAAGTGATCAAGCATAGTTTCAAAGGCTTTACCGAAATGATGGTAAAACTGGGAATTATGACCTATGACATCGAGGGGCTGGAAAAATTACAGCACAGTCAGCAGGAACTGGTGATTGCCAATCATCCGACACTGGTGGATGTGGTGGTGCTGATTGGTCTGATGGAACAAGCCAATTGCGTGGTCAAGCAGGCACTCTGGTCCAACCCGTTTACCAAAGGCCCGGTACAAAATGCCGGTTATATTTTAAATGCAGGTTCTGAACAGTTTATTCATGACTGCGTTGAAAAATTAAAGCAGGATCAGGCTGCCTCTTTGCTGATTTTTCCGGAAGGAACACGGACTGCAAAAGGCGAGTTGCTGAATGAATTTCAGCGCGGCGCTGCGAATATTGCGATTCGTGCCAACGTGCCGATTCGTCCGGTGCTGATCAGCTGTACGCCTTCAACCTTAACCAAGAATGAAAAATGGTATCACGTACCTTCCAAACCGTTTCATATTCATGTGAAGGTGCTGGATGCCATTCAAGTCGATGATCTGCTGGAGGATGCAACGGTAAATCCGAAACATGTGCGTCAGCTGAATCATCAATTACACCAATTTTTTAACCAAGAGTTATCTAAAAAATGAGCAATCTTGCTGATGAATTAAAGCAAATGATTATTGATGTTCTAGCCCTTGAGGACATCAGCACAGATGATATTGAAACCGAAGCCCCTTTATTTGGCGATGGACTGGGTCTGGATTCCATTGATGCTTTGGAACTGGGCTTGGCGCTAAAAAAACGTTACAACATTCATTTGAATGCTGAATCGGCAGAAACCAAACAACATTTTAAATCAATTCAAAGTCTGGTGGCTTTGGTTGAAGCACAGCAAAAGGCATAAGAGGTCGTGATGCTAACTCAGGAACAAGTACTTGAAAAATTAAGAGAATGGATGGAAGATCTGTTTGAGATTAGCCCTGAAGATGTGCAACTGGATGCAAATTTAGCCACTGATCTGGATGTCGACAGTATTGATGCGATTGATCTGGTGGTCAAAATTAAAGAATTGACCGGTAAACAGGTCAATCCTGAAGACTTTAAAAGTGTACGCACAGTGCAGGATGTGGTGACTGTGATTCAGAACATGTCTGCTGCATGAAACTGATGTTGAAAGGGATAGTGGCAATCGGACTGATTCTCTATCCCTTTTTAGTGGGCTATAGTCTGGCCCATGGACACTATGTCTGGGTCAGCAGCCTGCTGATTGTATTGGGACTATTGCGCCTGTTTAGTAAGGGCAATGCCTTGCTGTGGCCATTAACTGGCTTTGCCATTTTATGTGGTAGTTTGAGCCTGATTTTAAAAGATCATGCCTGGCTGAAATTGTATCCGGTATTCATGAGTGTAGGGGCATGTATGATTTTTGCCTCGACTTTAATTCATCCACCGTCAATGATCGAACGTTTTGCCCGATTGGCAGAACCGGACTTACCCGAAGCAGGCGTGATTTGGACCCGTAAAGTCACCATGGTGTGGTGCGGTTTTTTTATATTGAATGCCTTGATTGCCTTGGCGACTGTGCTCTTTGCCTCTATGCAGACCTGGGTGTTATATAACGGCTTTATTTCCTATGTATTGATGGGGCTATTGCTACTAGGTGAATTTATCTTGCGTAAGCGGCAACAGCGCTTAAATCAACTTCAGGAATAAAAACAGAATATTATGTTGTGTCATTTTCAAAATCATCTTAATTCACTGAAACCGCTGTGCATTCAGCCTGATTTAAGCCAAATCCGCTTTCGGGATTTTTGGCAGGATGTGATACAACAAAGCCATGCCATTGAGTTTCTGGAACAAGAAAGTTGGGCCTTATGGGAAGCTGACAGTTACCAGTTTTTAGTGCTGCTGTTTGCGGCACTGTTGGCCAAAAAACAGGTATTGTTGCCTCCGCATCGTGTTAGCGATTTAGAAAAAGAACTGGCTGAACAGAACATTTATTTTTTACAGCGCCAGCCTGTATCTACTCCCCATAACCAGCCGATTGAACTGAATCTGGATGATGCTTTTTTAAATCAGGCACAGCTCTATTTTTATACTTCGGGTTCAACTGGTCAGCCGAAGAAAATTCCGCGCACCTTGCATCAGTTGCTCAATGAAGTGCAGGGGCTGAATGCCAGTTTTCAGTTGCCTGAACAGGCGATTGCGATTGCTACAGTGAGCCATCAGCATATTTATGGTTTGCTGTTTAAGTTGCTCTGGCCACTGGCAAGCGGTCGCTGCTTTTATCAGGCACAGCGGGCATTTCCTGAAGATGTGGCGGATATCCAGAAAAAACTAAGCACTTTCAAGATTGATAATTATGTGATTTCCAGTCCGGCCCTGTTAAAGCGCTGGACCAGTGACGTTGTATTGCAAGATTGCATCACAGTTTATTCATCCGGTGGGAAACTGGAATCCGGTATACGACCGTATCTGAACCGGCCGATTAGCGAAGTGTTTGGCAGTTCGGAAACCGGGGGGATTGCCCATCGTCAGCAGGATGATGCTTTATGGACACCCTTTGCCAATGTGGATATTCAGGCCAGTGAACAGCAGGAACTACAAGTCAGAACCAATCATGCGTTTAGTGAAGACTGGATTTTCACTGGCGATAAAGTTGAAGTGATTGACCCGGACAATTTAAAAAGTTCCTTCCGTTTGTTGGGGCGCTTAGACCGGATTGTTAAACTGGAAGAAAAACGCTTAAGTCTGGATGCCATCGAGCAGAAAATTGTTGAGCTGGATGGCATTGAGCAATGCCATGTACTAATTCTGGAACGGGAACATCGTCAGATTTTAGCCTGTGTGGCAGTATTGTCTGAGCCGGCCAGACGACAATTAAAACAAGGCACTAAAGCGCAATGTGTGGCCGCCATCAAAGCACAGTTAAAGGCCAAGCTGGAAAGCATTGCCATTCCAAGACAGTGGCGATTTTTGACACAATTACCGCAAAATGCCCAATCTAAGCTGAATAAACAATACATGAAATCCTTATTTCAACCTATGTTGTTGCCTATAGTACTGGAACAGCAAAATGAGCCAGAGCAGGTGTTCTATCGTCTGGAGTTTTCTCCTGAGCTGGAATGCTTTAAAGGGCATTTTCCAGGTCACCCGATATTCCCTGGTGTAGGGCAAATCGGTTTTATTCAGCATTTTGCCCGTCAAACCTGGGCAGACCTTGAATGGTGCAACGGTTTTGAGCAGCTCAAATTTCAGGATTTGATTCAGCCTTGTATGGTACTGCAGTTAAAAATGTCGAGAAAATTGCACAAAGTCAGTTTTGAAATCACCCATGCAGAGCAGACCTTGGCCTCTGGACGATTGTTGTTTCATACACAAAACGATCCGATTTAAAGGTAAATGTAGATGCAGCAATGTTTTGTCATTCCAGTTTATAACCATCCTCATTATATTGAGGCGTTAGTGACTCATCTGGATCAGTTTCAGTTACCAATCATTATTGTGAATGATGGCAGTGATGCAGAATGCACGGCACTTTTACATGAGATTGTTACCAAACATCCTCAAGTTGATCTGGTTGAACATACTCATAATCAGGGCAAAGGTCAGGCGGTGATGAGCGGTTTGCGCCATGCCCATAAGCTTGGTTTTAGCCATGCCTTGCAGCTCGATTCTGATGGTCAGCATGACTGGCAGGATGTGGCAAAATTCCTGCAAATCTCTCAACAATATCCGGATGCGATGATTATCGGTCAGCCCATTTTCGATGAGTCTGTGCCGAAAAAACGCCTTTATGGACGTTATGCTACCCATATCTGGGTGTGGATTAACAGCTTGTCTTTAGATATCAAGGACAGCATGTGTGGCTTCCGGGTTTATCCTCTAGCCAAGACCATTCAAGTACTAGATTCAGCAAAATTTCAGCCACGTATGGGTTTCGATAGTGAGATTCTGGTGCGTTTAAAATGGGCCAATGTGCCTTTTATTAATGTGCCGACTAAAGTGATTTATCCTGAAGATGGCATCTCGCATTTCAATGTATGGCGAGACAATCTGGGGATGAGTCAGGCGCATGTACGCCTGTTTGGCGGCATGCTGCTGCGCTTGCCCAAATTGCTGTCACAGAAAGTGAAAGGTTGATTTTGTGGCTGAGCTGAATTCAAGCAAATGGAGTGATATTCAAGAACGTGGCGGGATGATGTCACTGAACTTGGTGCTGGCTTTCTATCGTCTGGGCGGTCGCTGGCTGTGCCGTGTAGTGATGTATTTTATTATTTTGTGGTTCTGGATTTTTTCAGTCACGGCGCGTCAGGCCTCACAACGCTATTTAACCAAGTTGCATCATTTTGCAGGTTCAGATTCACCATTTAAAACTCCACCGGGTTTAACTCATAGCTATCTGCACTTAATGCAGTTTGGTGAATGTATTCTGGATAAAATTGAAGGCTGGCTGGGGAAAATCCCCGAGCAGCAATTGCAGTTGCATGGACACGAACATTTCCGCGCGCATTATCAAAAAGGTGCGGTGATTGTGGTTTCGCATTTTGGCAATATCGAGTTGCTGCGCGCGATTAAGTCGGAACATCCACAAAAAATTAATGTGCTGGTCTATCAAAAGCATGCCACTAAATTTAACCAGTTCCTGAAAAAACTGAATGATCATGCCGATGTCAATCTGGTTTCGGTGGATGAATTGGGGATTGAAACAGCCTTGATTTTGCAGGATAAACTCGATCAAGGAGAGTGGGTGATTGTGGCAGCAGACCGCGTACCGGTGCAGTCAGACCGGGTTCAATCAGTTTCATTTTTAGGTGAACAGGCGAATTGGCCGCAAGGGGCGTGGATTTTAGCCAGTCTGCTAAAAGTGCCAGTACTGGCCGTGTTTTGTTATCGGGTAGGTCATCGTTTTGAAGTACATATTCACTCCATTGCGGAAAAGCTGAATTTTCCGCGCAAAAACCGTCTGCACGCCATGCAAACGACCATCCGTGAATATGTGGCTTTACTGGAACAGCACTGTATTCGTGCGCCGTATCAATGGTTTAATTTTTATAATTTTTGGAACAAAGATTAATGCAAGTTTTAGTTATTGGGGAAACACCACTTTCAATTGAAGATGTGGTGGCTGTTGCACGTCAGGAAAAATCAGTCGCTTTACCAGCCAGTGCAGAATGGCAGGATTTGATTCAGCGCGGTGCCGATTTTCTGGATCAGTTACTGCAAGATGAAGGCGTGATTTATGGAGTGACCACCGGTTATGGTGACTCCTGTCTGGTGGAAATTCCCGCGCATCAAGTCAATGAACTGCCTTTGCATTTATCCCGTTTTCATGGCTGTGGCCTGGGTCAAAATCTGGATTTAATTACTGCTCGTGCGGTGGTGGTGACACGTCTATGTTCATTGGCACGTGGTTATTCGGGAGTTTCGCATGCGCTGCTGGAACGTCTGGTCTGGATGCTGAATGAAAATGTCATTCCGGTGATTCCATCCGAAGGTTCAGTTGGGGCCAGTGGTGATTTAACGCCATTATCTTATATCGCGGGTGCTTTGGTCGGTGAACGAGATGTTTATTACCAAGGTCAGATTGTTCCTGTCAGTGCTGTGTATGCAGAAAAAGGCATGCAGCCCTTAGTGATGCGTCCCAAAGAAGGCTTGGCACTGATGAATGGCACTGCCGTGATGACGGCAATTGCCTGCCTAAACTATAAAAAGGCCGAACAGATTAGTTTAGCCAGCACCTGTATTACCGCGCTGAATGTGTTGGCTCTCGAAGGTAATCCAAGTCATTTTGATGAAGTGCTGTTTGCACAAAAACCGCATCCGGGGCAGCAACATATTGCCGCACAATTACGTGATTGGCTAAACAGTGAAGTGCAAACCGAACATCAGAGTTCACGCTTGCAAGACCGTTATTCGCTACGCTGTGCGCCGCATATTATTGGCGTGTTTGAAGATTCTAAAGTTTGGTTACGTCAGTTTATTGAAAATGAATTGAATTCCAGTAATGACAATCCGCTGATTGATCCGGTGAACTTACGCGTGTTGCATGGTGGCCATTTCTATGGCGGCCATATTGCCCAAGCCATGGACAGCCTGAAAATCATGATCGCCAATATTGCCGATTTAATGGATCGTCAGTTGGCACAACTGGTGGACTATAAAATGAATAATGGTTTGCCGCGTAATTTAACCGGGGCGACCGATGAGCGTCTACCACTGAATCATGGCTTTAAGGCCGTACAGATTGGGGTGTCAGCATGGACAGCAGAAGCCTTGAAACAGACGCTTTCAGCATCGATTTTTTCCCGCTCGACCGAATGTCATAACCAGGACAAGGTCAGTATGGGTACTATTGCGGCACGTGATGCCAGTCGTGTGATTGTACTGACCGAACAGGTGATTGCAGCGCTGTGCTGTGCCAGTGTACAAGCCATTCATTTAAAAGGTCTGGATGGCAATTTGGCAGAAGTATTGACTGCCTTTAAAGCGTGGGTCTTGCAGACTTTTGATTATGTGGTCGAAGATCGTCCATTGCAAAATGAATTGCAGCAACTGGTCGACCGCTTGGAAAATTTAGAATTATTAAGCAGTGACCTTGTTCACTAAACAGATCAGGAAACAGACGATGCATGCCGATGTGATTATTGAAGTGCCATTTCATGATGTGGATACCATGGACGTGGTCTGGCATGGGCATTATTTGAAATATTTTGAAATTGCCCGCTGTAAGTTGCTAGACCAGTTTCATTATAACTATAAACAGATGCGTGATTCTGGCTATGCCTGGCCGGTGATTGAAAGTCATGTACGTTATGCGCATGGCATCCTGTTTGAACAGAAAATTCGGGTGCGTGCCATTTTAAAAGAATGGGAAAACCGCCTGAAAATTGAATACCAGATTTTTGATGCCCAAAGTGGAAAAAGGCTCACCAAAGGCTATACCTCACAAGTGGCGGTAGATATTGCCAGTCGGGAAATGTGTTTCCAGTCACCGCAAATTTTATTGCAGCGTTTAAACGCCTGGTCTGAGTTTAAGCCGGAGTAAAGCAAGATGATATCTCTCAATCTACAACGTGCAGCAGGATTATTACTGGCAGGACTGCTGTCTCTGCTGATGATGCTGTCGCAAGCGGTGCATGCACAAAATCCGCAGCTCAGACAAATCTTCAGCCAGCTATCCGAAACGACAACAGTACGGGCCAATTTTGAACAGCAAAAAAAGCTGGCTGCAATGAATAAAACCTTTGTTTCTAAAGGCACGGTTTTATTTTCCAAATCTCAAGGTGTGATCTGGAAAATCCAGCATCCGGTCAAAGCAGACCTGATTGTCACTCCGCGTAAACTGGTGCAAAAAACCCAGCGCACGCATAGCCAGATTGCAATTGATAAATCACCGTATGGTTCGGTTGCCACTATGTTCTTGCAGCTGATGTCGGGTAATGAAGCGGCTTTGGCCAAAAACTTCAATATTGTTTCTGCCAGTTATAGCCCGGCACAATGGAATGTGGCTTTAACGCCAAAAAGCAGCCTGTTTAAAAAGTTATTTGTTCGTGTCGACGCGCAAGGCCAGCGCTATGTCGATCGTATCGTGATTCGTGAAAAAGCCAATAATAGCACCACCATTCGCTTTAGCCAGCAAATCACTCAACCCCAAACTTTAACGGCTGAGGAAAATGCACTTTTCCAACTGGCAAAATAAATTTACGGCGCTATGGCTGATTGTACTCGGCGTGATTGCCATCGCGCTGGGTACGGCCTGGCTGAAAAAAGATATTCATATTCAAACCAATATCTTTGCCTTATTGCCGGAAGCCCATCATGATCCACGGTTGGAGCGGGCGCAGCAACATGTCAGTCAGCAGCTGAATGACAAAGTGTTTATGGTACTAAATGCCAAAGATGATGTCGCCTTAGACAAAGCCACCGCCACCTTTAAACAAAGTGTGGCCGCAACGGATTTATGGCAACCGCTACATGCACAGCTGGACAGTGAGAAGTTTGCTCAGGTGTTATATCAGCATCGTGCCGGTCTGCTGTCATCCGCAGATCAAAAGCTGCTGGAGCAACAGGATTATACCGCGCTGAACGAACAAGGCCTGTTGCAGATCATGAGTCCAGGTATGCCGGTCACAGCAGAGCTGTTACAACAAGACCCGCTCTTATTATTTCCACGTTATGCCGTGGGCTTGTCCAGTTTACAGGCGAACCCGGATATTACGCTGGAACATGGTTTTGCCACTATTCGCGATGAGCAGGGCATTTCACGACTTGTGGTGCTGGAACTGAAAAGTAGTCCCTACAATATCGATTATCAGGAAAAAACTTCCGCATGGATTGAGCAGTTAAATTTAAAGCTGAAACAGATGCAGGTTGAACCGCATTGGACTGGCACCTTGCTGTTTGCCCAGTTCGGCACCACCTCGGCGGAAAAAGAAATTTCCACCATTGGCCTGGGTTCGACCCTAGGTATTTTCCTGCTCGTACTGTTTGGTTTCCGTTCGGTTCGTCCGATGCTGACCGAAATGATTGCCGTAGGTACCGGCTGTCTGGTGGCCTTTGCCATCACCCATGCGGTGTTTGGGGAAATTCACCTGATGACTTTGGTGTTTGGTGCCAGTCTGGTCGGAGTCTGTGTCGATTTTTCTTTTTACTTTATGGCCATGCAATCACAGCATCGGCATATTGACGGTTTTGCGGTATTAAAGCCATTATTGCCCAGCCTGTTTATGGGCCTGATGACCACCTTGGTCGCTTATATTTTCTTAAGCTTTACCCCATTCCCGGGCTTTAAGCAGATTGCAGTCTTTTCAATGGTCGGGTTGGCTGCGGCATGGATCACCAGCGTTTTATTGTTGCCGAGATTGCCACCTTTAAATGCTGAACCGGCCATTCGCCATTTAAGCTTTATTGGCAAAGCACGAGGTTTTGTACAGTCGAGAAACCGTCTGCGTTATGGCCTGATCGCCTTAATTGCTGTGGTCGCCGGCAGCAGTTTGATGTTTCTGCAAAGCAATGATGATATCCGTAACTTGCAAAGTATGGATCAAAAATTAAAGCAGGAAGATCAGTACGTACGTGAACGTTTTATGCAGCAGCAAAGCAGTGAATACTTTGTGGTGCATGGCAACACGGCGCAGGAACTGGAAAAAAATGAACAGAAACTGTTAGAAAAACTGCAAGTTTTGCAGACACAAAACAAACTGGATAGTTTTCAGGCTCTCGGTCAATGGCTGCCATCCAAAGCGCAGCAACAACACAATATTCAGTTACTGCAAGCCATTCCAGCCAGTGCCTTACAGGACTATGCCGCCGCATTGCAGCTCAATCCGGCAGAGGTGTTGGCTTGGCAAAAGCAACTGGCCCAGCAGCCTCTACTCAGTCCTGCTGAAATGAGCCAACATCCTTTGGCTTTTTTACAAATGAGCCCAACCGAGCGTCTGGTGCTGCTGCAAAATGCGCATGATGTGGCTGCCTTGCAACAGCTCAATACTCCGCAGGCACAGCTATTACGTCCGGTCAATCAACTGTCCGAATTATTCCAGCAGCATCGTATACAGGCACAGTGGTTACTGGTTTCGGCTTTAATCTGTTTGATGATTGGCTTAGGCATCATTTATGGCCTGAAGTCTATTTTGCCTTTGGTGCTACCGGTCAGTCTGGCTTTAATGACCACCTTTGCGATTCAGGCCTGGCTCGGTGTGGAAATCAATTTATTCAGCATCATGGGTACTTTCCTGATTATCGGGATTGGCGTGGACTATGCCATTTTCTACCGTCACGGACATGATCATCCCCAAGTGGTGGGCATGGCCTTATTCCTATGTATGATGTCGACCTTGCTGGGTTTCGGGTTATTATCCTTTAGCCAGACTTATGCCATTCACTGTTTTGGTCTGACGGTTTTACTTGGGGTAATTTTTTCATTTATCTATGCAACATTGTTTACGTCATCCGATGCCAAACATGTTGTGCTTCAACAGTATCAGCCAAAAGAGCTGAGAGAATAAGGTACAGTGCAATGAGCACCATGCAACACACAGATGTATTAATTATCGGCGCAGGGCCATCGGGGAGTTCGGCAGCAGCATTACTGCGCCAGAAAGGCTATCAGGTCACGATCATTGAAAAACAATATTTTCCACGCTTTTCCATTGGTGAATCATTGCTGCCACAGTCGATGGTGTTTTTGGAAGAAGCAGGCTTGCTGGACACCGTGCGTGAGCATGTAGAAGAATTTGCCTTCCAGTTTAAAAATGGCGCTGCCTTTTTAAAGGGCAAGCAGCGCAGTTTTTATGATTTCCGCGAGAAATTTAGTGACGGTCCCGGCACCACCTGGCAGGTGCGCCGTGCCAATTTTGACCATTTGCTGGCACAGCAGGCAGAAAAATACGGTGCCGACATCCGTTTCGGTCATGAAGTGATTGATGTTGATGTGGCACCAGAACAGCCGATTTTAACGGTCAAAGACGAACAGCAGCAGGTCTATCAGATTCAGGGCAAATTTTTACTCGATGCCAGCGGTTTTGGCCGAATCTTGCCAAAATTTCTTGATCTGGAAAGCCCGTCTGATTTTCCGGTACGCCGCGCCGTGTTTACCCATATTGAAGATGGCATTCTGGATGACCCCGATTTTGACCGGGAAAAAATCCTGATTACGGTACATGCCAAAGATCCACGTGCCTGGTACTGGTTGATTCCATTTGCCGATGGTCGTTCATCTTTCGGGGTGGTGGCCGAACAGGATTTCTTTGAGCATTATGGCTTTGATGACAGTGCTGACTATGATTTAGATGCCTTGTTGAAACGTATTTTGGCAGATGATGAAAGCCTGTCACAGGTACTTCGCAATGCCAAATTTGATACTCCAGTACGTACCCTGGTGGGTTACTCTGCCGATGTCAAACATCTGGCAGAATGTAACTATGCTTTATTGGGCAATGCCGGCGAGTTCCTTGATCCGGTATTCTCATCTGGTGTGACTATTGCCCTGAAATCTTCAAGTCTGGCTATTCCACTGGTTGATCAGGTGCTGCAAGGTCAGCCGGTGAACTGGATGGAACAGTACGAAAAACCGCTACGTGCTGGCATTCAGGTATTCCGTGCCTATGTGGAATCCTGGTATAGCGGTGAATTTCAGGATGTGGTGTTCTCGAAGAATCAGGATGAGAAAATCCGTCGCATGGTGTCTTCGTTACTGGCCGGTTATGCCTGGGATAATAGCAACCCGATTCATAAAAATGCCAAAAAGCGTTTAAATACTTTGGCGGAATATTGCCGGGATCCAGAACCGGTTCACACTGATCTGAGTGGTGTCTGATATGCAACTGAAATGGACGGGGATGATACTGAGCACCGTGTTGCTTTGTAGTGGCTGTCAATCAATGTTGCCTAAAGCACAGGGTTTGGCAACGGCAACCTGGACTGCACAGAATTATCAGCGTCAGGATCAGTTGGAAGTGCAATGGAAAGACCAAAGCTTCAGCTTTTTACTGTATCAGCAACAAAAAGGTCAAAAGCTGGAAATGCTGGCTTTGACCTTGACCGGGCAGCAGTTATTTAAGCTCAGTTTTGATGGTCATAAAGTCCATGTCGAACAGCGCATCGAGCAAATGAAGCTGTTGCCATTTGAATTTGTAGTGCGCGATATTCTCTATGCCACTTATCCAAATTTTGCCAGCTTACAGCAGCAAAATGTCAAAATTGAAACTTCAGCTCAGACACAAAGTATTTTTATTAATCAACAGCCTGTGTTAAAAATTTTGCATCAGGATGATGCGATTGAATTGAATAATCTACAGGTCCCTTATCAAATGGTGATCAGTGCTATCAGCGAAGGCCTGACCAACACAGATGGAGAAAACCCAGATGTGCAAAGCACTGAATAAAAGAGGATGATTATGGGCAATAACATGACCACAGCACATCCTGCGGTCGGCATTCAGTTGAGTGTGGGTTTGTCTGCACTCGGCAATACGGCTGAACAGACCAAACAGGCACTCACCACACAGCAAAATACTTTGAGTTTTGTTTCAGGATTTATTCCGGAAAAACAGGTCTGGGTGGGAGCATATCCACATGCCTTGATTGAAAAAGTACCTGAGTTTTTAAATGATGTCGATTCACGTAATTTACGGTTTGCCTTAACGGCGTTAAGGTCAATTGAAGCTGAAGTGCGGGCTTATACAGCGCAATTTGACCCTAAACGTCTGGCGGTGATTCTGGGCACATCGACCTCAGGCATTGCCGACAATGAAAAGCTGCTCAAACAATATTTTGTCAATCAGGCAGATATAGAAATTCAGCATTACAAACAGGAAATGGGCAGTTTGGCCAAAGGCCTACAAATGTATTTGGGCTGGGAAGGTCCAGCATACACCATTTCAACGGCTTGTTCTTCCAGTGCTAAAGCCATGGCAGCAGGCCAGCGTTTGCTTAATGCCGATCTGGCTGATGCCGTGCTGGTCGGTGGTGTAGACACCTTATGCCAGCTAACCTTAAACGGTTTCGATAGTCTAGAAAGCCTATCCAACGCTCTGTGTCAGCCTTGTGGGGCACAGCGCGGTGGCATCAATATTGGCGAAGCGGCGGGACTGTTTTTATTGTCCAAAGAAACTGCACCAGTGATGTTGATGTCAGCGGGTGAATCCATGGATGCCTGGCATATTTCCGCACCGCATCCGGAAGGAAAAGGCGCTGCGGAAGCCATGCAAAAAGCCTTGCAGATGGCTGGAATCACGTCTGACGAGATTGGCTATTTAAATATGCACGGTACGGCAACTCCGCAGAACGATGCTATGGAAATTAAAGCGGTTCAGACGGTATTTCAAAACTATGATGTGCCGATCAGTAGCACCAAACATAAGACCGGACATTGTCTGGGCGCAGCAGGTGCAATTGAAGCGGCGATTTGCCAGCAGGTGTTAGTCGATCAGTCCTGGCTGCCTTTGCATCAAGCAGGTCCTATTGATCCTGAACTGGACCAAGCCAACTATGTGCTAAATGTGCAGTTGCAACAACCGATAGAATATGTCATGAGTAATTCTTTTGCCTTTGGGGGCAGCAATATCAGCCTAATTTTTGGAACAAAATTGAAATGATGGATGTAGTACAGTTTATCCCGCATGAACAGCCGATGGTTTTTGTCGATCATCTGATTGAAGCCAATGATGTGTTTGCGATTGCCGAACTGGTGATTCGTCCTGAACTGATGTTTTGTGAAGCTGAAGGTTTACCGACCTGGACCAGTATTGAATTGATGGCACAAACCATTAGTGCCTATGCAGGACATAAAGGTCAGATGTCAGGCTTGCCGCCAAAAATTGGCTTTTTATTGGGTACACGCAAAATGCAGTTGCCTGTGCCTTATTTTGCTTTAGGGGAAACCGTCAGGATTAAAGCAGAACAGGGCTATCTGCATGAAGGCTTAGGGCAGTTTCACTGTGAAATTGAATATCAAGAACACCGTTTTAGTGCCATGTTGAGCGTCTTTGAACCGGCAGAAATTGAAGAAAATATTAGGGATACAGTGTGAATAGAAGAATTTTAGTAACAGGTTCAAGCCGTGGAATTGGTAAAGCCATTGCCTTGCAATTGGCACAGTCAGGTTTTGATGTCACCGTGCATGCACGTTCCAGACAGCAAGAAGCCGAGCAGGTGGTAGAGGAAATCCGAGCTTTGGGACAAGCCAGCCATGCACTGTTATTTGATGTGAATGAGCGCGAAAAAACCATGCAATTGCTGGAGCAAGATGTTGCCGAACATGGCGCATTTTACGGCGTGGTACTCAATGCTGGTTTAACCCGTGATGCGGCATTTCCGGCTTTAACTGACAGTGACTGGGATGAAGTAGTTTCGACTTCACTAGATGGTTTTTATAATGTGCTCAAACCTTTGGTGATGCCGATGATTCGCCTAAAACAGGGTGGACGCATTGTGACTTTATCTTCAGTTTCAGGTTTAATGGGCAATCGGGGACAGGTCAATTACAGTGCGGCTAAAGCGGGCTTGATTGGCGCGACCAAGGCTTTGGCACTGGAACTGGCGAAAAGAAAAATTACCGTCAACTGTGTGGCACCCGGTTTAATTGAAACTGAGATGGTCACTGAAGAAGTGAAAGAACATGCCTTAAAAATGATTCCATTACAGCGCATGGGGCATGTCGATGAAGTGGCCAAAGTGGTGAAATTTTTGTGTAGCGATGATGCCAGCTATATCACCCGACAGGTGATTTCTGTCAATGGGGGCTTGATTTGATGAAACGTGTTGTAGTCACGGGCATGGCGGGAATCACCTCTTTAGGTGAAACGGCAGATCAAATTTTTGCACAATTTGAACAGGGTAAAAGCGGCATTCGCTATATGCCGGACTGGGAAGTGTACACTGACTTACGCAGCAAACTTGGTGGTCCTGTCGAGTCCTATACCATTCCCAAGCATTTTAACCGTAAAGTGACCCGCGGCATGGGTCGGGTGGCTCTGATGTCAACGGTCTGTGCTGAAAAAGCACTGGAAGATGCAGGCCTGTTAAATGACCCGATTTTAAATAGTGGTCAAACAGGTGTAGCCTTCGGTTCATCCGCAGGCAGTGTCGACGCAATTGGCGAGTTTGGCAGCATGTTGATTGACAACAACATGAATAAGCTGAATGCCACCACGTATATCCGCATGATGTCGCATACCAGTGCCGTCAACATGACCGTTTATTTTGGCTTAAAAGGCTTAACTTTGCCGACCTCCAGTGCCTGTACTTCAGGTTCCATGGCGATTGGTCAGGCTTATGAAGCGATTAAATATGGCAAGCAAAGCGTGATGCTAGCCGGGGGCGCTGAGGAACTCAGTGCCGCAGGTTCTGCGGTGTTCGATGTGCTGATGGCTACCAGTAGCCAAAATGAACATCCGGAAAAAACGCCGCGTCCATTCGATAGCAAGCGTGATGGCTTGGTGGTCGGTGAAGGTGCAGGCTGTTTGATTCTGGAAGAATATGAACATGCTAAGGCTCGCGGTGCCAAAATTTATGCAGAAATCATTGGTTATGGCAGCAACACCGATGGTCAGCATGTCACCCGTCCAGATTCGGAAATGATGGGACGCTGTATGCAACTGGCTCTGTCAGATGCGCAAATTGCAGCAGACCAGATTGACTATGTGAATGCACACGGTACATCGACTGATCAAGGGGATATTGCGGAAACTCAGGCTACAGCACGTATACTGGGTAAAAAACCGATTAGTTCTTTAAAAAGTTATTTTGGGCATACGCTCGGGGCGTGCGGAGCAATTGAGGCGTGGCTGAGTATCGAGATGATGTCACGAGATACCTTCATCCCGACTTTAAATCTGGATGAAATTGATGCGGCGTGCGGCGATCTGGATTACATCGTCAAACAATCAAGAAATATGCATACCGACGTTATTATGAGTAATAATTTTGCTTTTGGAGGGATTAATACCTCCCTGATTTTTAAACGTGTCTAACAACAACTAGAGGGTACATCATGTTCATCAAGAAATTAGCACTTACAGCTGCATTATGTTTCGGTGGGGTAGTTTCAGCTCAGGCTGCAGATCAAATGCATGACTTCAACTTTCAGGAAGCGGTGAGTCGTGCCGTGGCTGACGGTACGCTAGATGGTTCGGTTAAATTTTATTTGGCTGGAACCAAAGCGGGTGGCAAAGTAATTAAAAAAGGTTTGGTCACCAACAAGAAAACCAACGGTTTTGCCAAATCTGCTGAAAGCTCATGTGATCATGTATTACGTTCAGCTTTAATCCAGTTCCAGAATACGGCAAAAGCCAACGGTGCTAATGCGGTCACCAATATTGTGAGTTTCTACAAGTCTAACGAAACCAAGAGCACCACGACGTACAAATGTGCCAAAGGTATGGCTGTTGCAGGCGTAGCTTTAAAAGGCGATCTTGCAAAGCTATAAGCTTGATTGGCATCTGATTTTTAAATATCGAGTTGAAGCGATAGCTTTTTGTATTTTTAGCTCAGATAAAAAAGCCCATCATGTGATGGGCTTTTTTATGCAATTTAAAGAAAATATAGAAATTACTTTGGAATTTCCTGTTCTTCATCAAATTCAGGTTTCACCTGTACAATAAAGTCTTGACGGTTTAGACCACGCCATAATGCAAATGCAGTACCGATATAAATTGAAGAATAGGTACCCACAAATACACCAATAAACATTGCAATCGAGAACCAGTGTAGACCTTCACCACCCAGGAACATCATTGCTACAACGACCAGCAATAAAGTCATGGAGGTGTGGATGGTACGACGTAAAGTTTCCGTTAAGGAAATATTGACAATTTCACGTGGGGTTGCACCACGGATCTTGCGGAAATTTTCACGGATACGGTCGGATACCACAATGTTATCGTTTAACGAGAAACCTAATAGCGCAAGAATTGCCGCCAATACCGTTAAATCAAACGGCCATTGCATCATGGCAAAAATACCAATGGTGACAACAACGTCATGGAATAACGAAAGCACTGCACCTACGGCCAGTTTGAATTCAAAACGAATGGTCACGTAAACTAGCATTAACAGTAATGCCAAGGCTACGGCACCTGCCGAACGAACATAAAGCTCATTACCGACTTGTCCACCGACAGAATCGACTTTGTGGACTACTGCAGGGTTATTCGGTAATTGTGCCGCTTTGGTGATGGCGTTATTCAGATCTTCTACTTCAATGTCTTGAACAGGCATACGAACCAAAAGGTCTTTGTTACTGCCGAGGGTTTGTACGACCGCATCTTTAAAACCTGCCTGGCTCAAGGCCTGAACAACTTCGACCTGGTTTGCAGCTTGTTTATAGTTCAACTCGGCAGAGACACCACCGGTAAAGTCCAAACCGAGGTTTAGACCTTTGGTAGCAATAAAGAAAATACTGGCGAGAGTCAGGATGATAGAGATGATTGCCGCTGGTTTGGCAATCTTCATAAAGTCAATGATGCGCTCATCATCAGGGCGACCGTATTTCTTTTTCGGTTGAGTCATATCAGTCATCATCGATCTCCTAAATGCTCAACTTTTTCAAGTTACGTTTTTTGCCATAAATAATCTGTACGATTGCACGTGTTACAGTAATTGCTGTAAACATCGAGCAGACAATACCGATCATTAAGGTCACCGCGAAGCCTTTAATTGGGCCTGTACCGATGGCAAACAGAATGAACGCAACCAGGAATGTGGTTAAGTTCGAGTCAAAAATGGTGTTATAGGCTCGATCATAACCGGCGACAATCGCCTGTTTGGGCGAGGCTCCCCATTTCATTTCTTCTCGTATTCGCTCACAGATCAGTACGTTGGCATCGACTGCCATACCAATGGTAATGACGATACCGGCAATACCCGGAAGGGTAAGAGAAGCGCCAATCCATGACATAACGGTCAGGATCATAGCCAGGTTAAACACCAGTGCAAAGTTGGCAATTACACCGAACAGACGGAAGAACACCACCATCCAGATCGCGACCAGAAGGAAACCGATTTGAGTCGATAATACACCTTTGTCAATATTTTCCTGACCTAGGCTCGGACCAACCACACGTTCTTCAACGAAGTACATTGGCGCAGCCAGTGCACCGGCACGAAGCATCAAGGCAAGTTCAGCCGCTTCCTGTGGTGAATCCAGACCGGTAATACGGAACTGGGAACCCAATACCGCCTGAATGGTTGCAGCGTTAATGATGACTGACTCAGCATAAGGAGTACGAACTTCGGTTTGCGCACCCGTCACCGGATCTGGAACATAGCTGATCTTCTGCTTGTTCTCGATGAACAATACCGCCATGCGTTTACCAACCGCATTACGGGTGGCATCTGCCATTAACTTACCGCCAGCGCTGTCCAAAGTAATGTTTACTTCAGCACCACCAGTATCCTGGCTAAAGCCGCTAGAGGCATTTTGAACACGTTCACCGGTCAGAATGCGGTTACGGTTCAATAATAATTCACGACCGCTATCCAACGATTCATAAGCAAAAGCTTCAGTACCCGGAGGTAGGGCCTGAGCTGTAGACTTGCCGGTATACGGATCGATGTACTGGTCATTCAAATCGGAAACCAGACGGAATTCCAGGTTGGCTGTACGGCCCAAGACGCGTTTCGCTTCAGCAGTGTCCTGAACACCCGGAAGTTCAACCACAATACGGTTGCTGCCTTGAGTTTGAACCAATGCTTCCGCTACACCTAACTCGTTAATACGGTTACGTAAAGTAGTTAAGTTCTGGTTAACGGCATAAGACTGAATTTCCTGCTTGCGCACGTCGGTATAGTTCAGACGTAAAGTTGAACCGGACTCCGAGGCAATCGCTTGCTGGTTGAATTCATTGCCATTACGACGCAAGAAATCCATTACAGCTTCACGGTCGCTATTATTGGCGAACTGAACGGTAATGGTATTGTTATTCAACGACAGGCTGTTGAATTTCAGCTTGTTATCACGCAGTTGCCGACGCAAATCAGTTGCCGATGTTTCCATACGTTGACTGATGGCCTTGTCCATATCCACTTCAAGCAGGAAGTGAACACCACCACGTAAATCCAGACCCAACTTCATTGGCTTGGCACCAATTTTTTGCAGCCATTCAGGTGTGGTTGGCGCGAGGTTTAATGCAACAACATAATTATCACCCAATCCGCGACGCAATACTTCTTTGGCTTTTAACTGTGCTTCAGAAGAGTCGAGACGTAAAAGGGCAGCATTATTGCTAAAGCTGTTGTCATGGCTTGTAATTTTTTCACTTTGTAATAATTGCTCTGCTTTTTGCACGATGCTCTGGTCAATTTGGGTACCAGCTTTGGCACCGGAAATTTGAACAGCAGGTTCATCGGGGTACAAACTAGGCAGGGCGTATAATGTACTGACCACCAAAACCACGAGGATCAGCAGATATTTCCATGCTGGGTAACGCATCTGTTTTCTTCTTAAAATGAAAAAGTCGTGCTAGAGCACGACTAATTTTGATTAGAGATTATTTAATGTGCCTTCCGGAAGAACCGAAATCACACTTGCACGCTGAATTTTTACTTCTACGCCACGGCTTAATTCAACCACGGCAAAATCACCTTCGATTTTAGTGATTTTACCCATTAAACCACCGGCAAAAACCACTTCACTACCTACACCTAGGCTTTCAACTAGTGTGCGGTGCTCTTTAGCGCGTTTTGCTTGAGGGCGCCAGATGAGGAAATAGAAAATTGCGACAAATACTGCAATCATCAAAAGGTTGGTTACCAAACTTGGCTGGGCTGCAGCTTCACCTGCTGCGTGAGCAGTAGAAATAAAAAGGCTCATTTCATTTTCCTAAAATAAAAAACTGTATATCAACAATATGATAATAAACTAACTTGTTCAGCAATTTACCTTGTCTTTTTCCTCAGCGCAAATGCTGATGGATTAATCTTCAGGACAAGGTGGCACTTCTAGACCACGACGCGCATAAAAATCCTGCACATATTCATCAAAAGTACCATTATCTAACGCATCACGGATGTCTTGTGTAAACCTTTGGTAATAACGCAGGTTATGAATAGTACCCAGCATGGAACCCAGCATTTCGCCACATTTTTCCAGATGGAACAGATAAGCACGGGTGAAATTTTGGCAGGTATAGCAGTCGCAGTCTGGATCGAGCGAACTTTGGTCATGACGATATTTGGCATTACGAATCCGCACCAAACCGTCTGTCACAAAATAATGACCGTTACGTGCATTACGCGTTGGCATGACACAGTCAAACATATCCACACCACGGCGGATGCCTTCCACGATATCTTCAGGCTTGCCGACACCCATCAGGTAACGTGGCTTGTCTTCCGGCATTTTCGGTGGAAGATGATCCAGAATTTTGATCATTTCTTCTTTCGGTTCACCGACAGAAAGACCGCCAATAGCAAAGCCATCAAAGTCGATTTCTTTTAAGCCTGCTAGCGATTCATCACGCAGGTCTTCATACATACCGCCCTGAATGATACCGAACAGGGCATTTTTATTTTTTAACACATCATGGTGATGGGTTTTACAGCGTTTTGCCCAGCGCAGTGACAGCTGCAAAGATTTCTGTGCTTCTTCACGTGTGGCCGGGTAAGGCGTACATTCGTCAAAAATCATCACGATGTCTGAATTCAAGGTATGTTGAATATCCATTGAAATTTCAGGTGATAAAAAGACTTTTGAACCATCAATCGGGGAGCGGAAGGTTACCCCTTCTTCTTTAATTTTACGCATGGCACCGAGGCTAAACACCTGGAAGCCGCCTGAATCGGTTAAAATCGGTTTGTTCCATTTCATGAACTCGTGCAAACCGCCATGTTCACGAATCACGTCCAGGCCGGGACGTAAATAGAGATGGAAGGTGTTACCTAAAATAATCTGGGCTTTAATATCTTCTACATCACGTGGGAGCATGCCCTTGACTGTACCGTAGGTACCGACAGGCATAAATACTGGGGTTTCCACCACGCCGTGTTCCAGTGTTAAACGACCACGACGGGCACGGCCCGACTGACCTAATTTTTCAAACTTCATAAAATATCCTGAACAAGAGCAAAGCACTGCTTTGCTTGCAGTGCAAGAGCGAAAAAACAGTTCGCCGCTAAAAGTTCGCTATTTTCCTTGATTACGCACATAAACGCCAGTGTTGTCGGATTTTAACCCGATTCTTTTTGCTGAAGAAAATAAGCTAAAAGTGTGGCTGTGCTTGACCTGCGGAGGGGCATGCAGAAATGATGCTTTTCTGCATACCGATATTTTGATTTATTATAATATTAACGACTTAAAAATTCGGTCGATAGTCAAAACTCTGTGTAGCTGCCAGATCGCGAAAGGGACGAATGGCTTTCTTACTCAGGGTCATGGTGTTAACAATATTATTCGGAAAGATCTGAATATGGTTGTTAAACAGCTCGACATTGCGGTTAAAAATACTAATGGCTGCCCCGACATTTTCATTTTGCTCTTCAATTTCATTCATCATTTTTAGATAAATTTCATTGGCTTTCAGTTCTGGATAGTTCTCTACCACAACATTAAGACTATGCATCAATTCTTTATTGAGGCTTTCAATACGTTGTAACTGGGCAACATCAGCATTGTTTAAATTGAGGTTTAAAATATTCTGGCGCAGTTCGGTGACTTTTTCCAAAGTGCCTTGTTCAAAATTGGAATATTGTTCAACCAAGGGTTGCAGGCCATCCAGAATCTTAAGTTTCTGACGCTCATAGGTTGCTACATCTGACCAGGCACGAATAGAAGCATTGTGATGACGCACAATATTATTGCGAATCATGATACAGGCTACAATCACGGCAATAATCAACAATAAAAAAATCAATAGCCCCATTTATTTGTCCCCAAACATTTACAAGATTGTTATTTTAAAAACTGTGTTAAATCACGCTGTAAGCTTTCCAGATACGGTAATTTAAAAGTACGTAAGTGTCCACGTAATGCGGAAATATCTTGAATTTTTTTTGCCCGGCTTGAAATGTGAAATAAATCGGCAGGCCCTAAAAAACATAAGATATGACTGTCGGGATGGAAGATTAAATCACCCTGACGCTGGGCAAAAAATTCATCCAGCTTCAGAACAAATGCAGGAGTGAGCTGTTTTGCCATCTGCATTTCATCACTGCCAAAAATATTGAGTTTCTGATTGATTTGTATATCACTGGTATGCCAGGGAAAACTGTAAGGATAATAAAAGTCCTTGTTGGCCGTGGTGACAGCCAGCCCCTGTGTCTCGACATCAAAAACAAAGACACCCCATAAATCTTTGTGTACTTCCCTGACCTGTACTTCATTACCGTCTTTATTACGAATCCGGATTTCATTGACATAATGATATTGAAACACCATGACCTGATGCTGTTTGCCTTCATCATCCGTCCATTGGGTACTGGCGTAATAGGGAAAGTCATTTGAAATGCTGCCCTGGTTAAAAACCGGAAACAGGCGCTTTAAATGAGCAATAAACAAAACCGGTTGCAGGGGAACAGAAATATGCTGCGGCTGTTGCTGGAAGGCAAGATTGTATTTTTTAGCAATGCTTTGCTGTTCCAGATATTCGATCACTTCATCAACGGGCTTGCTTTCTTCGTAGCTAATATAGGCCCAGAAAATCATAAAGAAACCGCTAATCAAACTGATCTGAATCCAGATATTGCCTGGGTTGATAAAAATCAGCAGGATAAAAAAAAGTCCTGTAGCTGCCAGAAGCAGCGGGAGGACATTTTCAAATTTGAGCACGATCGGGGCATTCCAGGGATGCAGGGCATCTAAAATATCCTGATGCGTTTGCGCCTTGCGGGCAATGTCCCAAAGCCGCGCAATATTATTAAAGACCCGTTCATTTTTTTTACGTCGAATATGAATCGAATGTTTAACAGTGTCGAGCGGCATGGCGTGCTTCTTTTATCGGCAATAATTAAGGTGTGATTTTATCAACCAGCATGGCATCGCCATAACTGAAGAAACGGTACTTGGCTTCTACAGCATGATGATAGGCAGCTAAAATATTATCACGATTCGACAAGGCCGAAACCAGCATCAATAAAGTAGATTCAGGAAGATGGAAGTTGGTAATCAGACGATCAACCACTTTAAATTCGTAGCCTGGATAAATGAAAATTTGCGTATCACCCGTCCAGCCTTTTAACTCACCGCCATTGGCCTGCGCTGCGCTTTCAGTGGCACGGGTTGCTGTAGTACCGACAGCAATGACTTTATTGCCACGGGCTTTGGTTTCTTTGATTAGCGCCATAGATTCATCAGACACATCACACCATTCACTGTGCATGATATGGTTTTCAATATCGTTGGTCCGTACCGGAAGGAAGGTTCCTGCACCGACATGCAAGGTCACAAAGGTTTTCTGGATGCCTTTTTCTTCAAGTTTTTTCAACAAAGCTTCGTCAAAATGCAGGCTGGCGGTAGGGGCCGCAACACTGGCCAGTTTGCTTGGATCATTAAAGACAGTTTGATAACGCTCGGTATCAATCGATTCTGCTTCACGGTTGAAATAAGGCGGAATTGGCAAAGCACCATATAAATCTAGAACATTTAAAATGGGCTGAGAAAACTCGACAATGAACAGGTTTTCATGACGGCCTTTGACTGTGACTTTAACTTCATCTGGACCAATGAACAGTTCTGCACCTTCTTTTGGCGAGTTGCTGGCTTTAATATGGCAATGCGCAATGAACTTGTCCAGCATGCGTTCCACCAAAACTTCAACCGCACCCCCAGTGGCACGTTTACCTTTCAGACGTGCTTTCATGACCTTGGTGTCATTTAAAACCAGCAAATCACCTTTATTCAGTAAATCTAGAATATCTGTAAATTGATGGTCATGATATTGACCTTGAGCATCAAGATGCAAAAGGCGTGAAGCACTACGGGTTTCAAGTGGATAACGGGCGATCAGCTCGTCAGGGAGATCAAAGTTAAAGTCAGAAAGTTGCATCTTCAATGTATTGAAATAAGAAAAACATCCGCATTATAGGCTGGAAATGCACAAAACTGATGATATGTGATGTTTTTTAAAACAAAGTTTTTGATTTTGATTTAAAATTGAGCGATCGGTTAATTTAGATAATTGACAATTTCAAGTTTGAGAGTAATATAGCCACCACAAGCTGATCAGCTTGCAACACCTTTCCCGAGGTGGTGAAATTGGTAGACGCGGCGGACTCAAAATCCGCTGTCAGAGATGACGTGTCGGTTCGAGTCCGACCCTCGGGACCAAGATTTTAAAGAACCCCAAGCATATTAAGTCTTGGGGTTTTTTATTGCCTGATAAAAAGTGTGGTAGTCGCATTTAAAGCATTGATGGAGTTTATGTTATTCTTTTAAAAATATTTTTTTATTTTTATGAAAATGATAACGATTGATTTATTAATTAAAATTTTGCCAGTATTTCTAGCTATTGTCCCTTTTTTAGTCTGGCTTGATAAAGCTAAGCGTTTTACGCATCGGCGGAAATTTTATTTGAATCGCTTGGAAGCGGTTAAGGAATACTTGGATAATTATTATAATTCGGACAAAAATAAATTGGAGAAGGATTGCGCTGCACAAGCATTAGTGTGTTCTGAGAAAATTGGACATTTAGAAGTGGATTATGTAATTAAAGAGTTTCCACAACGTTTTTTTATAATTGCTAAAAAATTAATTACTGCACGCCATTTTATAAAAGCATTTATTGCAGATGATAAAATAATTCTTGTGGCGCATTCCTCTAAAGAAAATTATAAAAAGAAAAGAATGATTTTGGTTGGGATGTATTTGTCTTCAATTATTATTATTCCTCTAAATAATATTTTGGTCTTTCTGATCAAAAAAATAGGCTGGTTTCCTTTATTTGATGTGTCGGAATGGGTGGTGGTAGCAGGAGGGTTCTGTACTCTTGTTATTGGTACAATTATTGCTATTATCTCTGGTCTTCTATTTCACGCGATTGATGCTGTTATAGAAATTTATGATGATTTACACGTAAGCTGTATTTCTAAAAAACAAGAAAACTAGACTTTCCTTTAAGCCCAATGATTTATCCTCTGAGGTGATGGGGAATTGTAGATTGTGTTGTAGGATTTAAAAAAAACCGGCATCTAAACGCCGGTTTTTTACATCACTAACTTTCGTCAGTTTTAGAAAAGCTTAGATTGAAGCAAGAGCAGTATTAAATGTAGCACTTGGACGCATTACTGCATTTACTTTCTCTTGATCAAGAGCGTAGTAACCACCGATGTCTACAGCCTTACCTTGTACTTGAGCAAGTTCAGCAACGATTTTCTCTTCGTTTTCAGCAAGTGCTTTTGCAAGAGGAGTAAACTTCGCTTTAAGCTCAGCATCTTCGTCTTGTGCAGCAAGCGCTTCAGCCCAGAATTTAGCCAGGTAGAAGTGGCTGCCACGGTTATCTAGCTCACCAGTACGACGTGATGGAGACTTGTCATTGTCAAGCAAGATACCGGTTGCTTTATCTAAAGTTTGAGCAAGAAGTTTCGCACGAGCATTGTTTTCTTTAATGCCCATTTCCTCTAATGACACTGCAAGTGCCAAGAACTCACCTAAAGAATCCCAACGCAAGTGGTTTTCTTCTACAAGCTGTTGTACGTGTTTAGGTGCAGAACCACCAGCACCAGTTTCGTACATGCCGCCACCAGCCATTAACGGCACGATAGAAAGCATTTTCGCAGAAGTACCAAGTTCCATAATTGGGAACAAGTCAGTCAGGTAGTCACGTAGGATGTTACCAGTTACTGAAATAGTATCCAGGCCACGTGCTACACGCTCAAGCGTATAACGCATTGCACGAACTTGAGACATGATTTGGATATCCAAACCAGTGGTGTCGTGATCTTTCAAGTATTTTTGTACTTTCTTGATCAGTTCGTTTTCGTGTGGACGGTACGGGTCAAGCCAGAAGATTGCAGGCATGCCTGAGTTACGTGCACGAGTTACTGCAAGTTTCACCCAGTCACGGATCGGTGCATCTTTCACCTGACACATACGCCAGATGTCGCCTTCTTCCACGTTTTGAGACATCAACACTTCACCTGTTTCAAGGTCAGTGATGTTCGCAACACCTGCTTCAGGAATTTCGAATGTCTTGTCGTGTGAGCCGTATTCTTCAGCTTTTTGCGCCATCAAACCAACGTTTGGCACAGTACCCATAGTACGTGGGTCGAAGTTACCATTCCATTTACAGAAATTGATCATTTCCTGGTAAATACGTGCGAATGTAGATTCAGGCATTACTGCTTTAGCATCATACTGTTTACCATCAGCACCCCACATTTTACCACCAGCACGGATCATTGCAGGCATAGAAGCATCTACAATGATGTCGTTAGGAGAATGGAAGTTGGTGATGCCTTTAGCTGAATCAACCATCGCAAGTGCTGGACGGTGTTCTTGGCAAGCATGAAGATCTTCGATAATTTCTTCACGTAATGAGGTAGGTAGTGTTTCGATTTTCTCGTAAAGACCAGCCATACCATTGTTGATGTTAATACCTAATTCATCAAACAGTTTGCCGTGTTTTTCAAACGCTTCTTTGTAGTAAATTTTCACACAGTGACCGAATACAATCGGGTGTGAAACTTTCATCATCGTTGCTTTAACGTGTAAAGAGAACAAAATGCCCGCTTCGCGACAATCTTCAAGTTCTTTCTCATAGAAATCGCAAAGCGCTTTCTTGCTCATGAACATTGAGTCAATGATTTCGCCGTCTAGAAGTGCAACTTTTGGCTTAAGAACGATTGTTTCACCATTCTTGGTGATGAGTTCCATTTTTACATTGCGAGCACGGTCTAAAGTCATTGATTTCTCACCGTGGTAGAAGTCACCTTCTTCCATGTGTGAAACGTGAGTTTGCGACCATTGTTTCCACTCGCTCATAGAGTGCGGGTGTTTTTTCGCATAGTTTTTCACTGCGGCAGGCGCACGACGGTCAGAGTTACCTTCGCGCAGTACCGGGTTTACAGCAGAACCTAAACATTTGCTGTAACGTGCTTTAATTGCTTTTTCTTCCTCGGTTGCCGGGTTCTCCGGATAGTCAGGAAGAGCATAGCCTTTCGATTGAAGTTCCTTGATACAAGCTGTCAACTGGCCAACTGAAGCACTAATATTTGGGAGTTTAATGATATTAGTGTCTGGGTCTTGTGTGAGATTGCCAAGCTCTGCCAGGGTATTCGGTACTTTCTGCTCATCGCTTAGGAAGTCCGTAAATTCTGCAAGCACACGTACAGCCACAGAGATGTCTTTTTTAACAATCTCTACACCAGCTGGCTTGGTAAAGGTCTCAATGATCGGCAGCAGGGAGTAGGTCGCCAACAATGGCGCCTCGTCGGTCAATGTGTAAATGATTTTTGACTTTCCACCAGCCATATATAGCCCCTTGCTTTGGATTGAGTTTTTAGGCACCGAGCTTGTGGCTCAGTCCCGCGAACCGGTTTGCTTAAATAAAACATTAAAAAGTATCGGTGCTTATTGCACCTCAGCCGAACAGCAATATCTTGCATATTGGTCTTTGGCTGAAAATTTGTATATATCAGTGTTGTTCACCAATCCTTCTATTCTACGTGAAATTTAGTCATTTTTCGAATCGGGATGGGGCCGCCAGTCTCTTATGTGGCAGTGACCCACACTTTGTCATATAAGCAGAGGTTTTGAGTCAATAGAAAATATAATTTATTATTATCAATAGCTTATTTTATTTTTGTGACTCTTGGTTGAAAAAAAACCAACTGGTTTTTATTGCCGATTTATAAAGTAATTACTTAAAACATGTTGGGTATCATGGAAATAAATTATCTAGCAGGGAATAAGAAGCAAATTTCTTTCCTTTTAAGGTCGAAAAAAAGTATTTTTGATGTAGGTGATGGAGATATTTCGATCTGAATTTGGCTTAAACTGCCCTAAATTGTCACTTTTTATTTGTCTGTGTCTTTCTTTATTGTATTGGATGTGAAATTTTGTTAATAAAGTTAATTGTAATAGTGGGTTTTTAACTATAGGGGTATCTACACACTCTAGAGAGGCAAATATGGCAATGCAATTACTCGAAATAGGCTCAACTACAGATCAGCTTAGTGCTTGCAAGTTATCATTGTTGCTTGGTGTTTTTACCTCAAATAATCGTGTTGAAGGTTTTTTAAAATTTGCACGCGGCATTCTGCAGGCAGATTGCGGCATTCTATGTTTTCATGATGAACCTTATATTTGGCATTCTTCAGCCGAAGGCTTTAAAGTATTTCAAGCAAGTGCAGAAGCCAATTTAGCCTCATTTTTTGCAGGCGATACCATCCTTAGTTCAACACATAAAAATTACCCAACTTTTTCCCGGCATATTCATGATTTAGGCGTTAAGCATCGCCGAATTGTAGGCTTTGACTTAAAAGTTAATAAAAATCAATCTATTGGGCAAATTATTTTGTTCGATAACCAGCTTGATCCATTTAACGGAAATAATCTGGAGCTGGTTCATGAATTTGCCATGAGCCTGATTAGCATTATTGAGTTACGTTCAGACTATGCTGAACTTAAAGAATTATATGAACAGCAATTGGCGCTAAATTTTAGTAAAACCAAGTTTTTTCAAATTATTGCCCATGATTTACGCGCTCCATTTCATGGCTTGATTGGCTTTTCCGAAGTGCTTGCTCAAGAGCGTGATACGCTGGACGATGCAAATATTCAGGATATTGCAGATTATTTGCTGGACACTTCTCAATCGACTTATAGTCTTTTAGAAAGTTTGCTGAACTGGGCAATGGCAGAAGGCGGACGCTTTGTTTATCACCCGATTAATTTTAATTTAAAACAGTCTTCAAGCATTGTTTATTCGGTCTTGAACAGCTTGGCAAGCAAGAAAAATATCCAGCTGATTGATCAGGTGCCTGAAGATTTAAAAGTCCATGCCGATATCAATATGGTCACTTCGGTTTTGCAGAATCTGGTCTCCAATGCGCTGAAATTTACCCATATGGATGGCACAGGAAAAGTGACCATGTATGCTGAAAAATCAGAAGGCTATGTTGATGTTTACATTCAGGATACTGGCTTGGGCATGACACAGGCCCAGATTGATGAACTTTTCCAGCCGCGTTTGACTATCAGCTTTAAGGGAACTGACGGTGAAAAAGGTACCGGGCTGGGATTGGTACTCTGTCAACGGTTTGTGGATTTGAATCAGGGTAAAATTTCGGTGCAGTCAAAAGAAGGTGTAGGTACCACATTTAAGGTCTCTTTACCCATAGCTGACCATGCTCATCAAGCTCTCTCTTTAGACAGGATGAAGCAGGCGATTGCTGAATAAATCAGAACAGAAACTAAATTTCTTTTCCACTATCTCTTTTCAGCTGCTATAACTAGAAAAAAAATCAGGCTGAAGGTTTTAAGATGAATGCGGAACAATTGCAGAACACATTGCGAGCGAGTCAATATGCAGAACAGGTATTGGGAAAACACAGCGCTTTATTAGAACAAGATTATGCAATTGATCAATTTATCCTTCCTTTAACGACCATTCAAATCCAGAACTTTGTTCATGACACGCTAGAGCAAATTGCAGATGAAACCACATGGATGCAGGCCATTCGTGTACTTCGCGCGCGCTTGATGTTCCGCTGGATTTGGCAGGATGCCAATCGGCTGACTGATGTAGTTACCCTGACCCGTGAGCTTTCCGATTTTGCCGATGCTGCCATTTGTGCGGCGAAAGATTTTGCCCGTGTGCCTTTGGTGGCCAAGCATGGTGAGCCGATCGGCTACGGTGGGGCTGTGCAGGATTTAATTGTGGTGGCCATGGGCAAGCTCGGGGCACAAGAGCTTAATCTTTCAAGTGATATTGATCTTATTTTTGCCTTTGATGAACAGGGCGAAACTGATGGTCGCAAATGTATCGATGTACAGCAGTTCTGTATTTTGTGGGGACAAAAACTGATTTATCTGCTGGATCATATGACCGCAGACGGATTTGTATTCCGTGTTGATATGCGCCTGCGTCCTTGGGGCGATGGTTCAGCTTTGGCGATTAGCCATGTTGCCCTGGAAAAATATTTAAGCCAGCATGGCCGTGAATGGGAGCGCTATGCATGGATTAAGGCACGTATTGTGACTGGTGGTAAAGAAGGTGCAGAACTGCTGGAGATGACCCGTCCATTCGTATTTCGCAAATACGTGGATTACACCGCCTTTGAAGCCATGCGTGAAATGAAGGCGATGATTGAACGCGAAGTACAACGCCGTAATATCGAAGATGATATCAAGCTTGGAGCAGGGGGAATTCGTGAAGTCGAATTCATCGTTCAAGTCTTTCAATTAATTTATGGTGGCTCAAAACTTGAATTACAGGATCGCCAGTGTCTGGTCAGCCTGCATCATTTGGGGGAAGTGGGGCTTCTTGAGCAAAATGCCGTATTTGAACTGGAAGATGCCTATCTGTTCCTGCGCCGGATTGAACATGCCATTCAGGCACTCAATGACCAGCAGACCCAATCCTTGCCCAATGAACCTGATTTAAGAAATCGTATGATTGAAACGCTGGGTTTTGACAGTTGGGAGCAATTTTTAGCCTTACTGAATCAAAAGCGTGCCAAGGTCATTTACCAGTTTGAACATCTGATCAAGGAAAAGGAGCCTGATCCTTTAATTGAAAGCTTTACTCAATTAGAGAAACAGCTGAATGAGGTTCTGGATGAAGACGCCAAAAATCTGGTACATGAGTTCTGGTATGGGCATGCGCTGAAAAAATTACCTGCCAAAGCTGTACAACGCCTGAAAACTTTCTGGCCACACCTGATTGAAGCTATTTTACAATCCGATAAACCACAAGTCGCATTACTGCGTTTAATGCCTCTAGTCGAATCGGTCCTGCGCCGTACTGTGTATCTGGTGATGCTGATTGAAAGTAAGGGTGCACTGCAGCGCTTGGTGAAAATGGCAACGGTGAGTCCATGGATTTGTGAGGAACTGACCCATTATCCGGTACTGCTGGACGAATTTTTATCGATGGATTTTGAATTGCCGAAACGTCAGGATCTGGAAGATTCACTGCGCCAGCAACTGTTGCGCATTGAGATTGATCAGGTTGAAGATCAGATGCGCGTGCTGCGTTTATTCAAGAAATCCAATGTATTGGCTGTGGCAGCCAGTGATGTTCTGGCAGAAAGCCCATTGATGAAAGTCTCCGATGCATTAACCGATATTGCAGAAGTTTCAGTGAATGCGACGCTAAATCTGGCTTATCAAATTACTGCTAAAAAGCATGGCTATCCTTTAGATGCAGAGGGGCAGCGCTGTTCACTCAATCATATGGCATTCGCGGTCGCAGGCTATGGCAAATTAGGCGGTATTGAGCTGGGTTATGGCTCGGATCTGGATCTGGTATTTATTCATTATATGAGTGAGCAGGGCGATACCGATGGCATTAAACCGATTAGCGGTTTTGAGTTTGCCATACGCGTAGCACAAAAATTCATGTCGCTGATGACTACCCAGACTTTAGATGGGCGCGTTTATGAAATTGATACACGTTTACGCCCATCTGGTGAAGCGGGATTGCTGGTCACTAGCTTGAAAGCCTTTGAACAATATCAATTAAAAAGTGCCTGGGTGTGGGAGCATCAGGCGCTGGTTCGTGCCCGATCCATCGCAGGTGAAGTTTCACTGCGAGAAAAATTTGAAGATTTACGCTGCCGCATTTTGACTCAACCACGGGATGAGGCGAATGTTCGAGCAGAAGTGCTAAAAATGCGTCAGAAGATGAAAGAGCATCTGGGTTCTTCCAAAGAGCAGCAAAAAGATGGGATTTTTCATTTAAAACAGGATACAGGAGGTATCGTTGATATCGAATTTATGGCACAGTATGCGGTATTAGCATGGAGTGGGTCGAATCCTGATCTCGCCCATTACTCCGACAACGTACGAATCCTTGAGGATGCCGCAAAAACGGATCGCTTATCCAGCGCCGACGCGACAGCATTGATTCAAGCTTATCTCAGTGAACGAGCCGAGAGCCACCGTTTAGCCCTTGCAAATCAATCCATGCAAGTTTCAGCTGACGACTGGCACGATACCCGAGAGGTCGTTTGCAAGTTATGGCAAAGATTAATTGATCCAAGTGCAGCTGTTGCCTTGGATAAAAATGACTGTGTATAAAAATTTGGAGTGTGTGCCATGAATTTGGCTGATCGTGATGGTTTTATTTGGCAAGATGGACAAATGGTTGACTGGCGTGAGGCGAAAATCCACGTCCTAACTCATACATTACACTACAGTATGGGTGTCTTTGAGGGTGTCCGTGCTTATGAAACACCAAATGGTACCGCGATTTTCCGTCTCCAAGATCATACAAAACGTTTGCTTAACTCTGCAAAAATTTATCAAATGAATGTTCCATTTGATCAGGCAGCACTTGAGCAGGCTCAAATTGATGTAGTACGTGAAAATAAATTAGCTTCATGCTATTTGCGTCCAATTATCTTTATCGGTTCGGAAAAACTCGGTATTGCTGCAACAAATAATACCATTCATGCGACTGTAGCTGCATGGGGCTGGGGTGCTTACCTTGGTGAAGAAGCAATGGCGAAAGGTATTCGCGTGAAAACTTCATCATTTACCCATCACCATCCAAACGTGACCATGTGTAAAGCAAAAGCGTCTGGTAACTATACTTTGTCTATTCTTGCACATCAGGAAGTGGCACATTCAGGTTATGATGAAGCGATGTTGATGGATCCGCAAGGTTATGTATGTCAGGGTTCTGGCGAAAACGTATTCTTGGTAAAAGATGGTGCATTGCATACGCCTGATATCGCTGGCGGTGCTTTAGATGGTATTACCCGTCAAACCATCATTACCATTGCTAAAGACTTGGGCATTGAAGTGGTTGAACGTCGTATTACACGTGACGAATTCTATATCGGTGACGAAGCATTCTTCACTGGTACTGCGGCTGAAGTAACGCCAATCCGTGAATATGATGACCGTATCATTGGTGAAGGCTGTCGTGGTCCAATTACGACAAAAATCCAAAAAGCATTCTTTGATGCAGTTCAGGGTAAAGATCCTAAATATGCACACTGGTTAACTTACGTAAAATAAGTTGATCGGTTAAGATGAGGAGGCGGAACGAAAGTTTCGCCTTTTTTGTATTTAATAGATATTCTGCAGGTGTTTAATGACATTTGAGTCGGCTATGCGTAGATTTAAACTGCGCATGAAAAAAAGAATGTACAAACTGGATAAAAAACGCTGGTTTTCGAAAAATCAGTCAGATTTACAATATTTTGAAGACAAATTGCTATATTCCATGCCGGAAACTTTGCAGCAGGTAGCACAAGGTAAATCACTAGCGCGTTTTGGTGATGGTGAAATCACCCTAATGGATGGTGATGATATTGATTTCCAGAAAAGTGATCCTACACTCGCAATGGAACTGGAAGATATCTTAAAAAACCAAGATGAAAAATTGTTGGTATGTTTGCCGACCATGTTGACAGCTTGCGACGACGATGAAGTCAATTGGTGGCTAAAATTTTGGTATGTACGCTGGAAAGACTTAAAACAAAAACTGAGCCTTGAGCATATGTATGGACATTCTATGGTGACACGTCCAGATTTTTTCATCATGTATCCAGAGCAAGCGGTGCAAGCGTGGAAATCAATCTGGCAGAACCGTAAAGTTGTTTTAATTACAGGTGAGGGGTCTAAGCTAAATTTAGAACACATGCTGTTTGATAATGTTTCAGCGCGTCAAATAATTTATTCGAAAGCGACGAATGCTTATGCTGATGTAGATAGGATTATTGCGGAAGTGCGAAATACTGCTGAGCAAAACAGTTTGATTTTGATTGCTTTAGGCCCTACTGGTACGGTTTTAGCCAAACGTTTTTCCGATATTGGCTATCAGGCATTGGATATTGGTCACATCACTAGTTCATATGACGCGGTTTTTCAGCAGAAAGCTGTTTGATTAGCAGTCAATTTAGTCCGTACTTGTGAGGATTTGTCCCTATGCATATTGTCTACGTCAGTGATGGAAAAGCGGGACACCGTTCGCAAGCAGTCGGTTTATATAAGGCCATGCAGCGCATAAGCAATATCGAAGTGAATTTTCAGGAAATCTCCATTCAGAAATTGCCAATTTTCACGCTGTTAAAAGGTATGTTGAGTCATCAATTGGCATTGTTTGAAAAAAAGCCAGATTATATTTTGGGGGTAGGTAGTCATACCCAATCACGTGTTCTGCTGCTGGGAAAAGTATATCCTCAGGCGAAAACTGTCATTTTAATGAAACCTAATTTTCCATTTGCCTGGTTTGATTACGCCATCATCCCTGAACATGATGGTGTGCCTGAATCCAGGCATGTCATCACCACTAAAGGTGCTTTAAACCCGATTGTCGATGAACAGCGCCATCAAGCCAATCGTATTTTGATTGCTTTAGGTGGTTCTTCCAAACGTCATCAGTGGAATGAAGAAAAGGTGCTGGAGGTGATTCAGAATATTGTGCAGCACAATCCACAAGCTGAAATTATTTTAACCACTTCACGCCGTACCCCGAAAGAATTTCTTGAACATTTATTTGCACAGCCTTATGCAAAGCAGTTACAGATTTTTCCAGTTGAAGATACGCCACAAGGCTGGATTTTTGAGGAAATGCAAAAGGCCGAAGCGGTTTGGGTCACTGAAGATAGTGTCTCCATGATTTTTGAGGCTTTAACAGCGGGTTGTAAGGTGGGGATTATGGCGATAGACCGTTTGAAATCTGATAGAATTACCACTTTGTTAGATCAGCTTTTATCGACAGCATTGTCAGATCAACAACATCACAATTTATTGAATTTAAAACTGAATGAAGCAATGCGAGTTGCTGATATATTATTGAAAACATAGAGTTGTTTTTTCATGAAAATTTTACATATCGCGAATTTTGGCTTTAATAAACAAGGCGCGCATTTTTACTGTACAGACCGCAAAATTTCAGCGGGTTTAATTGAAAATGGTCATTTTGTTTATGATTTCAGTTTTCGTGATATGGCGCGTATGGGCACGGTATTCAAAACCAAAAAACTTGGTGCGAACTGGGCCAATAAAGAAATTCTAAAAATTGTGGATAATATTGAGCCGGATCTGGTTTTGGTGGGGCATAGTGACTTGATGAGTCCAAATGTGCTCAAGGAAATCAAGCAGCGTTATCCCCAAACGAAAATTGCCTTTTG
Organism: Acinetobacter sp. BSP-28; assembly: GCF_044130285.1. Taxonomy (NCBI): domain Bacteria; kingdom Pseudomonadati; phylum Pseudomonadota; class Gammaproteobacteria; order Moraxellales; family Moraxellaceae; genus Acinetobacter; species Acinetobacter sp. BSP-28. The sequence goes on along the minus strand of NZ_JBIQOB010000008.1, from coordinate 52,806 downwards.
GTATGTGGACCCACTGTATCTGGAACAGAAACTCGGTTTTGTGCGTGAATTTTCACCCTATCTGGATGCCATTTTCTGCACCACGGGTGGTGAATATCTGAAAAAACTCAAGCAGCCGCATTTAAAAGTGGCTTATATGCCCAATGTCGGGCATCGTAATGTTGAGCAATTAAAACAGTTTGAATCAAGCAAGATTGATAAGGAATTTATTTTCTGTGGCGTAGTGTATAAAGAGCCAGAACGTGAAAAATTCCTTAAAGATTTGGCGGATACCTTAAAGAATAATCACATTCAATATCAGTATTATGGCTGTTTTGAACAACCGGGCGTATATGGTAAAGGCTATTATAAAGTGTTGTCTGAATCGCGTATGGGACTGAATTATTCACGTAAAAATGATGTCACATTATATAGCTCCGACCGGATTGTGCAGCTCACAGGCAACGGCTTGTTAACATTTAGCCCACGAATTCCAGGCTTCGATAAACTTTATACTGATCAAGAAATCGTTTACTTTGATGACCAGTTTGATTTGGCTGAAAAAATTAAATTTTATGCAGAACATCCTGCTGAGGCAAAACGTATAGCAGAAGCGGGTTGGCAAAAAACGCGCAACAGTTTTAATGCTAAACGAATTAGCCAGTTTATGCTTGAAGTGACGTTTGATCAGCCTTTATCTGAAGCTTATGAATGGTCACATGAGGTATATGCATAATGTGGTTACTGTATGTGGTATTAGGTCTAGTCGTCTTTGCGGCAGTATTATATCTATTGGGAAATTATACGTTTTGGCTGCCATTTCGTAGCGCCAATTTGCCAAGAATAGTCATGCTGCACCAAGTCACGCCACATGCAGAAGCTTCAGGCATGAATATGCCACCGGCCAAGTTTGAGCAACTGCTACAGTATTTGAGCAAAAAGCAGTCTACATTCTGTTTTGTTTCGGAACTGGACCAGTTTCAAGGGCAAAAAAATATCGTGGCATTATCCTTTGATGATGGCTTTTTAGATAATTATCAATATGCCTATCCTTTGCTGAAAAAATACCAGGCCAAGGCGACTATTTTCCTGGCCACACAAATCGAAGGCATTGAAAAACTCAGTCCTGAACAGATTCGAGAAATGTCTGATTCGGGCATTATCGAGTTTGGTGCGCATACACAGCATCATGTCAATTTGCTGAAACTGTCTGACGAACAGGCTTTTGCAGAAATGCAGGCCTCCAAACAGGATGTAGAAAAGTTGGTGGGGTGCTGTCCAAGTTTTGCTTATCCCTTTGGCCGTTTTAATGAAAAGCATCAGCAAATGGCCAAAGAAATCGGCTTTAAAAATGCAGTGTCTACACGCAAAAAAGTCGAAGCTTATACAGCGGAAAATCAATTTAATATTCCTCGTGTCAGCACACACGGGGCAATGAATACCTTACAAATGCGTATTGCCTTAGCCAAAGGACGTTATAAATTATGAGTATTCCATGTAGTGTTTATATCGTCACTTTAAATTGCGGCGCATGGCTTGAAGATACATTAAATAGTGTACGTGATTTTTCTGAAGTGATTATTCTGGATTCTGGCAGTACAGATGATACCTATACCATTGCTCAGTCATTTCCTAATACGCGTATTTCGCACCAGGATTGGCAGGGTTATGCCGGACAAAAAAGTCTGGCTCTGGCGCAGTGTAAAAATGATTGGGTGCTGAATCTGGATGGTGATGAAGTTTTGTCAGCCGAGTTGAAAAATGAAATTGACCAGACCATTCAAGCCAATCAGATTGATGCCTTAATCACGCCAATTAATGATGTATTCTTGGGTGTGCCGAACAGCAAACACACAAAAAAACATGCCAAAGTACGCTTTTTTCGTAAAAGCAAAGGGCATTATGACTTGGAAAATAAGGTCCATGAAAATGTGATTGTCGATGGTCAAAGTGTTCGTGCACAAGGTGATATTTATCATTACGGCGAATCAAGCATCTTCGTTAAAGTAGAAAAAAATAACCAGTATTCCAATTTGAAAGCTGCCGAGAAATTTCAAAAAGGCAAAAAGCCAAGCTTGCTAAAATTGAGTTTGGTCATGCCTGTCACTTTCTTGAAATCCTATTTTATCCGCCGTAGTTGTTTGAATGGCTGGCGTGGTTTTGTGAACAGCATGATTAATGCATTTTATGCTTTTTTAAAAGAAGCCAAGCTGTTTGAACAGTATCAAAATGCGTCCAAGAATAAACAGGACAAGACATGAAGATTGTTCAGGTTCTGGCAACCAGTGGTGGTATCGGTGGCCTGGAACAGCATACGTTTAACTTGGTCAATGAAATGTCATTGCAGCATGAGGTGCATATGATTGCGCATCCGTGTTATGCAGAAAAGTTTAATCAGCATGTGCATTTTCATGCTGTAGATTTTGCCCGTAGTCGCTGGAATGTCTTTTTATTGTGGCAATTGAAATCACTCATTCAACAGATCCAGCCCGATATCGTGCATGCGCAGGCCGGAAAGGCAGCGGAGCTGATTTCCCGGATTCGAACATTTTTAGCAAATATCAAAGTGGTGACGACTGTTCACGGTACAAAAAAGAATAAATCTGCTTATCTGGTGGGAGATGCAGTCATTGCCGTGAGTCAGGCATTAACACAAGGGATTCCTGAGTCGAAAGCCCATGTGGTTTATAATGGGGTATATGCGCAGCCCAGCCTGACAAATGCACAAAAGCAGGTTTTGAAAGCAGACATTGATAAGAATTTTCCTGCCTTAGATGCGGGTAAAAAAAATGTGATGTGTATTGGCCGTTTAGAGCCAGTCAAAAATATTGCATTATTGATTCAGGCCATGCAGGGGGTAGATGCCAACTTGTATATTGTCGGTGATGGTTCGTTACGCCAGGTACTTGAACAGCAAGTTGCTGAATTGAATATGCAAAATCAGGTCGCATTTTTAGGCTTTCGAACCGATGCACGCGATCTGGTGCAGTTGGCTGATGTAGTGGTGCTTTCATCAGATCGGGAAGGTTTTCCCTTGGTGATGGTAGAAGCCTTGCAGGCGGATAAAGTCATGGCTGCAACGAAGATTAATGGTGTGATTGAATGGCTGCCTGAAGCCTATTTAGCTGAAATTGGCGATGTACAGGGATTACGGCAGGCCATTCAAAATGCGTTGAATGCCAATGCCCAGCAGGATTTTCTGCCCTTATTTGCTCAAGCCAAAGCGGAATTGACAGTTGCTGCAATGACACAGCAAACACTCAATATTTATGAGCATTTGCTGAAAGCTTAACTACTGTTTAGCAGATAAACGAATGGCATCAAGTACCACAAAGTTATTTTCGGCATTAATGGTGTGACAGCCATCGTCTTCACTCTTCCAGTCTGGCAATATCACTTCTAAAAGCTGCTCTTGATAAACTGTCGGGCTCAGCTGAATAATTTCTTTCAGCTCAATATTGCCACCATAGCGTTTGAGAGAATCCTGACTCGGTCGAACCAGTTTGCCATTGTAAATAAAAGGTTTGCCTGCCATACGGAACTGCTGCTGGCCTTTGCACACCGGGTTTTGTGGATGTTCTTGCCAGTTTGGGTTGAGAATATCTTCAGTAAAGAACAGGTCCAAACGGTCACCAAACTTTTTACAGTTTCTGCGTGTCGAGCTAAACAGGTACCATATGCCTTCATGGTAAAAAGGTGTGCTATCGACTGCTTCAATACCTTCTAGAATATTGGAATGCTTTTCCCATTTTAAAGGGAACTCGATACATTTCCACAGTTCTATGGTCTTGTTGGCACAGGTTTCAGGAATCATATACCAGTCATTTTTAATTTTAAATACACATGGGTAAGACAGGTGATAATCCAATTTTAAAATGGTCCGGGGTTGGGTGTGTGAACCATCTTTAAATACTTCTAAAACTGAAAGAAAACCAACGGGATGGGTATCATCCACTTCTTCAAAGAAAATAAAATGACGATCATTTTCCTCTACATAAAAACAGTCTGCAAAGGTGAATTTTCCAGGCGAATGGATTTCAAATAAATCATGTAACTGATCTTGGCTTTTTAATGGTTGATCAAGCCAGCCAAAGCGCATGTACCAATGAGAATTAAACTTTTTGAGCTGTTGGTTTTGTTGAAATTTGTACCACTTCTTTAAAATTGTACGCATCATATAAGTAAGGAAACATATAAGGCTATCTATCCAATTCTACATTAGATATTATGCGATGAGGGTAAAAGCGGTACATTTTATGAAAACTTACATCATTAGTATTGAAGAAGATAATTCTCCTCGCTTAAATAAATTATTTAGCCAGCCTTTTTTTAAAGATGGGCAGACTAAATTCTGCAAAGTAGGTATCAAGGGGGGGGATTTATCTGCTAAACAATATTTTGAATTGGGCGTAAAAGGCCGGTCTAAACCATTATCACCTAGCATGGTGGGATGTACTTTGTCTCATTTAGAAGCGTTAAAAGCCTTTTTAGCTACGGATGATGAATATGCTCTTGTCATTGAAGATGATGCAATTTTTCCTGAAGATCTAACGATTGAAAAATTATCAGCGCAATTAACTCGGCTTAAGTTGCCTAAAAATACCTTGTTTAGTATAGGGGGCATTCGTATGAAAGAATGCCGAAAAGTTCGTGGTACGATTTTAGATCAAGAGTTTTTATCGCAAAAAATTTTAAAAGTATCACCAGATTTTTATCAGAGAATTTGTTATGCCGTTGCCTATATTGTCGATCGAGAAATTGCGCAAACCTTGATTGATTATCACCGTCCTTTGCGTGCTGCAGATGATTGGCGATGTTTAACTGATTTCAATCAAACAGCATCAATTTTAATGACAGCAATTGTTGATCATCCAGTCATTCTTGCAGGTGAGCAAGATAATCAGTTGAGTTCGATTGAAAATGAAAGGGTGGGTAGCTCGGATGTGCCAGTAAGCTATTTTGGTACACCTTTAAGGTATAATATTGCGAAATTTTTCTATAAAAAATATCCTAAGTAAAATTTGTAAATAAATGAAAAAGTATTTAATTAGTATTGAGAGTGTTGATAGCAAGCGTTTAAACAATCTTTTTGAACAAAGTATTTTTAAAAGCTATAAAGATGAATTTATAAAAGTAGGAGTACGCGGAATTGATTTACCGATATTAGAATATTACAAGATGGGCGTTGCAAGGCAAATAGAACCTTTAAGTCCTGGCGAGCTTGGATGCACTTTATCACATGTCAAATCCTTGAAAGATTTTATAAAATCGAACGAGAAATACGCATTAATAATTGAAGATGACATAATTCAAATAAATCATTTTGATTTGAATTCTTTGGAAGAACAGATAGAAAATCTCAATCTATCCGAATGCTTCTTATTCAGTCTTTGTGGTATTCAATTGAAAATAAACAATCAAGTTAGGGGTACTAAATTAGAAAAATTAATATTTGGAAAACATATTTTGAAATTGCACCCTTATTATATCTCAAAATTTTCATATGCTTGTGCTTATGTTATTGATAAGTCAATGGCAAAGTTATTAGTTGATTATCATGAAATTCCCCGTATCTATGATCACTGGGGAGAGTTAAGATATTTAAGTAAAAATTATAATTTTTATGCAACGCATTTATTTGAGCACCCTGAAATAACTGAAAATTATTTGTATCAAAGCTCTTTAGAGTCTGAAAGATTATTTAAGGGGTTCAAACCAAAAGTTAAAAAGAATAAATTAAATAAATTTCTTGATTCATTAATGAAATTTATATTAAAAAAAATTAATTCTACATATTATTAAGTGATTGATAATAAATTAAATTTTATGTTTTATAGAGTAAAAGTAGTCACAAAAAAACTGATCAAAATTTGAAATTGATCGGTTTTTTTAAATTTAATCTAGGTTCAGTTTCCTTCTTCTTGATTTCCTTTCAAAACCATATAGATCAAGCCGACAAAAATAAGTAAGGCCCCGCCTAAACTACTTACACAAAAATATAGAATGCGTTCATTGGTGTCCATGTTAAGTAAGCCATTTGCTAGGATATAGCGCATAAATAGCCACTGCACAACAGAAAATACAATTAACATAATGCCACGATTACGAACGGCAGGACGCATAGCCATAGCTTGCTTAACTCAATAATAGAAAAACAGGACTATTATGCCATTAGCAATCAGCAATCTCAATTTATTCCATATTAGTGTTTTGTTTGCCTAACTTAAGATGTGAAAGGAAATATGATATTTAAACTCTATAGGGATTAACATTTCCATAACAATTTCTAAAGCGTTTATAAGACCAAATATACTGCTCTGGCATTTTTGTAATCATGAGCTCCATCTCTTGATTTAAGCATTCAACACTTTTCTGCAGCTCTTTTGATAAAATTTCCGTCGATAGAGGAATACATTGAATGTCGAAACTTGAAGTATCGGGATTTCTTGTACAGCTTAAGCCAACTACATTACACTGAGTTTTATGTGCTAATTTAGAAACAATGGTAGCGGATAGGGTATTTTGCTGAAAAAAATGAGCATAAATACCTCCCGAAGATTTAGGTAGATGATCGGGAAGAATTACCGTAAGACCACCTTGCTTTAAGTATTTGAAAATAGAACGTACACCAGTTTCATCGGCTGGAACCAATATTGCATTAGTCTTTTGACGTGATTCTAAAATATAGCGATTTATGCCTTTTATCTTATTTGGCTTATACATAATCATTGGTTGAGTATGTGTACAAAGCCAAGCATTTAATAGCTCCCAACTACCAAAATGTGGCACGACTACAATAACGCCTTTTTGATTGGTCAAAGCTTCTGTTAAGTAGTTTGCACCATGAATTTTATTTAAGAGTTTTAAACTGTATTGAGGCGACATGCCCCAACATTTAATACATTCTACATAACTTAAGCACTGGCTGCGAATGCTGTCATGGATCAGATTTGATCTTTGTACTATTGTCAGCTCTGGATAAGCAAGCTTTAAATTAATACAGGTTATGCGTTTAAAGGATGAATTACTTATGTACAGTAGCCATGCTAAAAAGAAGGCAAAATTCTGTAATATACGTAAAGGCAACAGGGCTAAAAGTTTTAAAATAAAGTACATAATTTTTTTGGACAGACTTTTGAAATATTAGGTGGATTGAAATTTTGACAACAGTCTAAAAATCTAAAATAGAGCTAATCAAAAAGAAGAAAGTATTAAGAACAAAAGAGGATGAACTAAATCAATGTAATATTGCGCATGGATTTAATTGCTAAGCAAGATATCACAGAGAGTTTATGGATTGAAGCACTATCAAAAATTATTAAAATTTCAGTCATTTTCTATTCTATCTTTGTAATAATAAAAAAACCCTGCCTAAGCAGGGTTTTTGTCACTGAATTAATAAAACATCAAACTTCTTGTTTAGTTTCAGCTTTAGGTTTTTCACGTAAGCGAATACCCAAATCACGTAATTGGTTGCCTTCAACTGGAGCAGGTGCTTGAGTCAATGGACATTCAGCAGTTTTTGTTTTCGGGAATGCAATCACATCACGGATTGAAGATGAACCAGTCATCAACATCACTAAACGGTCAAGACCGAAGGCCAAACCACCATGTGGAGGTGCACCGAATTTTAATGCATTTAACAAGAAGCTGAATTTCTCTTCCGCTTCTTCTTCAGAAATACCAAGCGCTTCAAAGATTGCTTTTTGCATTTCTAGGTTGAAGATACGAAGTGAACCACCACCGATTTCAGTACCGTTCAATACCATATCGTAAGCAACTGAAAGTGCTGCACCTGGGTTATTCTTCACTTCTTCAACGCTTGATTTAGGTAGTGTGAATGGGTGGTGAACAGAAGTCCATTTGCCATCATCAGTTTCTTCAAACATTGGGAAGTCAACAACCCAAAGTGGAGCCCACTCACAAGTAGCCATGTTCATATCATGACCAACTTTAATACGTAAAGCACCCATTGCATCATTTACAACTTTTGCTTTGTCCGCACCGAAGAATACGATGTCGCCATTTTCAGCACCAACACGTTTCAATAGATCAAGCACGATTGGCTCGATGAATTTAACGATTGGAGATTGAAGACCTTCAATACCTTTTTCAAGTTCGTTAACTTTGATGTAAGCCAAACCTTTCGCACCGTAGATACCCACGAATTTAGTATATTCGTCGATTTGGCTACGTGGAAGAGCGCCAGCACCTGGTACGCGAAGTGCAACGATACGGCCTTTAGGATCTTTAGCAGGACCTGCGAATACTTTGAATTCAACGTCTTGCATCATGTCTGCAACGTCAACAAGTTTCAAAGGAATACGCATATCTGGTTTGTCAGATGCATAGTCACGCATTGCATCTGCATAAGTCATACGAGGGAATTTGTCGAATTCAACGTTTAGAAGTTCTTTGAACATCTTAACGGTTAAACGTTCCATTAAATCCATGATGTCATCGTCACTCATGAACGATGTTTCAACGTCGATTTGTGTAAATTCAGGCTGACGGTCAGCACGTAAGTCTTCATCACGGAAACATTTAGCAATTTGGTAGTAACGATCAATACCACCAACCATCAACAACTGTTTGAACAGCTGTGGAGATTGTGGAAGCGCATAGAAGCTACCATTTGATACACGACTTGGTACTAAATAGTCACGTGCACCTTCTGGAGTCGCACGAGTTAAAATCGGTGTTTCAACATCTAAGAAACCATTTTCTTCGAAGTAGTTACGAATCAGGTTGGTTAACTTAGAGCGGAAACGAAGACGCTCTAGCATTTCTGGACGACGGATGTCCAAGAAGCGGTATTTCAAACGAACTTCTTCAGAAATATTGGTGTTTTCGTCATTCAATGGGAATGGCGGAGTTTCAGAAGCAGCAAGAACTTCGATTTCTTTACCAAGAACTTCGATTTGACCGCTAGTAATATTCGCGTTTTCAGTACCTGCATAACGACGACGTACACGGCCTGTAATTTTTAATACGAATTCTGAACGTGATTTGTCCGCAGTTGCGAATGCTTCAGGCGTATCTGGGTCAATAACCACTTGAACAAGACCGTCACGGTCACGCATGTCTAGGAAGATAACACCACCGTGGTCACGGCGACGGTGAACCCAACCGCATAATGTTACGGTTTGGTCAATTTGGGCTTCAGTTAATGAGCCGCAGTAATGAGTTCGCATCATAGCGTAAAAAATCCAACTATATGGGTTAAGGTCAGCGTATACGTAAACAGCGTACCGCTTTTTTCGAATGTTGAATTATGCCTCTTTATCAATGTCGTCACAAGGATACGCATTACTAAATTCTTACTCACTTACTTTCTGCAAAAAAAATTGATGATTCACGTTGATGAATTTTTATGATCAGAGACATTAAAGTAAATATTACAAGATAATAAAGTATAGTTTGACGTGGAGCATAAAAATAGAAGTCAGTTAAACCACAGATGGTGATGTAAACAATAAAAGAAATACCCGCACAACATAGAAGTCTTATCTCTTCATTGTCAGAATTTTTTCTGAGCGATTGTATAAAAAATTGAATTGGAAGAATTATAAGTATTAATAAAGCTAAAAGCCCTAATAGTCCATGTGTGGCTAGGACTTGAAAGAAAATATTATGAGCATGAATTGTACATTCTCCAATTTTTCCTTGTTGGTTTAATTCACAGATATCTTCTTTAAACTCTACAATTCCTATTCCAGTAATTGGGGCCTCTTTGAATTTTTCTAAAGAAAGCTTCCAAAGAGATAATCGAGTACCTACACTGGAGTTATAATTCTGATTATGTGTAATATTATATTCATCTGACTTAAATTCTTGTAGTCTCTTTTGTATTGGATTATTAGGTATCATTAGTGCAACTACTATTAGTAATAAGCTTACACTCAAAATTGTTAAAATTTTAAAAAAACATTTCTTGTAAAAAAAACTAAAAATTATAAGAAAGCTAATTGGTATACCTAGCCATGAACCTCTAGAGCCATGGAGACAAATTAATAAAATGTTAATCAAACTTAAAGATATAAAAATGTAGGCTGTTTTATTATTTTTATAGAATCCATAACATAATGTTAATAAACTTATGGCAATTAAAGAATAGTCATAAAGAATTACAGGGTTAAGTTCTTTAGCAATTAAATCTCTATTGAAATTAAAATTGAAATTTATATAAAAGTTAAATGAAATTGATATTATAATATTGATATTAATTATTTTAAAAAAAACTTCGCTAGAGAATTTTGTATTTAATATTAATGATGGTAGAAAAAGAAAAAATAATGTGTATATAAATTGAGATTTATATATTTTTGAAGTATATGAAAACCACGCTAATTGAGTGCTGGGAATAATATCTTTATTTAAGATTATTTCATTTAAGCTAATAAATACAAATGGAGTAATTGTAATTAGAATAAAATATAGATTGGTAGAGAATTTAATCTTTCTAATAAAGAATAATAAAATAGCTAAAAATGCAAAAAATTTAAGTAAAGAACTGTCAGAACCATCATTTATGGTTAAATTAAAGAAAAAAATTAAATAAAGGGAGGTAGTGAAAAAATAAATAAAATTTTCAGTCTCAAAAAATTTAGAATGTAACATCGCACATTTTTAGTTAAAAAAAATATTTTAACTGTTTTTAAATCTAATTCAACCGATTATTATTTTATTTTAATTTAAAAAATATTATACAATTCAATTACTTGTTTTTATTTTGGTTTTTTGGGGTAATCTTAAAATATGTAGTGTATGAATGGCTGATAGGGTAAGTATCTTAATTGTATGATGATACTTTAGACAATAAATACCAAAGAACACGAAAAATTAATTCAATTCATAAGCAAAAATGGATCAGTGATCCTCATAAATGTGTGGTATTAGAATTTTCCTAAGTAAATAAGCGGTATAAATCTGACTCTATTGTGCTAATTGCAACTACAGCATGTGGAAGAAAATGTTTTTCTTGCAAAGAAAATGAAATGTTATATTATAACATTATTCAGAAATTGCAGCCTTGAGTCAGTTCCATGCTTCTTCATAAGAATTTAATTACACTTTCTATTTTTGCCGTCATTGCCCCGGCTGTTTTTGCTGATGAGGATAGTCAAACTCAACAACTAGCCACTCTCAAATTACAGGCACATCCACTGGTACAAACAGCGGCGGATTTTGCTGTGGCTGATCAGGTCATTGATCATAAAAAGCTTGCCGAAGGCAGTACGACCATTGGTGATGCTTTGGCAGGTGAGCTGGGGGTGTCTTCGAACCAGTATGGCTCAGGTTCAAGCCGTCCAGTAATCCGCGGGCAAGATGGTCCACGGGTCAAGGTCCTGCAACATGCCTCTGAAACGGCTGATGTCTCGACTTTGTCGCCTGACCATGCCGTGACGGTTGATCCGATTCTGGCAAAACAGGTTGAGATTATTCGTGGACCATCGACTTTGTTGTATAGCACAGGAACAGTCGGTGGACTGGTCAATGTCACAGATAATAAAATTCCAACGCAAATGCCTGAAAAGGGTTATGAAGGTCAGGTAGGTTTACGTTACAACACGGGCAGTGATGAAAAGCTGGCCAGTGCGGGAGTAACGGCAGCAGTTGGTGAAAACTTTGCCCTGCGCGTAGAAGGTTCGAAACGTAAAGCTAATGACTATATTGCACCAGATTATTTTCATGAACATGAGGGTGAGTTAGAGAAAGAACGCCGAGTCGCGAATACTTTTTCTGAAGGCCAGACGGTGAATATCGGGGGGTCATGGATTCATGACCGCGGTTTTGTCGGACTTTCTTATAGCAACCGTCAGGATGAATATGGTTTGCCGGGACATAGCCATGAATATCATGGTTGTGTATTACATGGTGATCATTTTCACGGTTGTCCAACGCCAGATCCAGATGCGCTAGCACATGAAGAAGACCATGGTGGACCATGGGTGGATTTAAAGTCTGAGCGTTATGATCTACGCACCGAACTGAATAATCCATTTGGCGGTTTTGAGAAACTGCGTGCCCATGCCAGCTTTACCGATTATGAGCATGATGAACTGGAAGAAAATGAGGTCATCAGCAACTTCAAGAGCAAAGGTTATGATGGCCGTTTGGAGCTTGTCCATGTTCCTGTCGCAGGCTGGGAAGGCGTGATTGGAACCCAGTATAGTCAGCAGAAAATTGATCTTGCTGCATCCGAACATGATGATCATGTAGAGGGTGATGAAAATGATGAAGAGCATCATGTACATGGTTCAAGTGTGGTGATGCCGAACACAAAAACTGAAAAATACAGCCTATTTGCCTTGGAACATAAGCAGCTAGGTGATATTCATGTGGAGCTGGGTGCCCGTGTTGAACATCAAAAAGTCAAAGTAGAGTCCGAGCAAAAAGATTATTCGGGAACTGGTGTATCGGCTTCTGCAGCTGCCAACTGGGCATTTGCACCAAACTATAAATTGTCATTGGTTGGTTCACATCAGCAACGTTTGCCGCTGGCTCAGGAACTCTATGCAGATGGTATGCATTTTGCCACCAATACCTATGAAGTCGGTAATCCGGATCTGGATAAGGAACGTTCCAACAATCTGGAACTGGGTCTGCACTATGAAGGCGATAAACTTGACTATCATGTGCATGTTTATCATAACTGGTTTGATGATTATATTTATGGTGCGACGGTTGCAGAACAAGGCAACCTGCGTGGTATTAATTACACCCAAGATAAAGCCAAATTTTATGGCACTGAAGCACAAGCTGGTTATCAAATCAATGACATATACAAGCTGAGTGTATTTGGTGATTATGTGCGTGGCAAAATCGAGAGTGAAAATGCACCTCGTGTTCCAGCAGGTCGTCTAGGAACCAAAGTGGACGCAAGCTTTGATGATCACTGGTCGGGTCTGGCGGAGTTTTACCATGTGTTTAAACAAGACAAAATTACCAGCTATGAACAGGAAACCAACGGCTACAACATGCTGAATCTGGGACTTTCTTATGCTGGTCAATTGAAAGATCGCAATGATTACCGTGTCTACTTTAAGGCCAATAACCTGCTGGATGATCAAGTCTATTCACATGCTTCATTCCTGTCGAATATTCCGCAAGTGGGTCGTAACTTTACCGTTGGTTTGGAATTTGGTTTCTAGGCCAAAGTGATCTGAGTTCGGACCATTCAAGCAGGGAAAACAGAAATCCTCTTGAAAAATAAAGCAATAAAACCTAGTCTGATGGCATTGGACTAGGTTTTTTGTTATGCGTATTTTTCAACGAATTCATCAGAAACTGAATTGGTCACGCCATCGCTATGTCAGTGTGATCATCGGTTTGCTGGCTTTGGGATATCTCTCATCAGCTATTTATCATACCTATAAACCTTTGCCTGAAGGTCTGAATTTTACCGGTAAGTTGCGTCATGCCGAGGTGAAGTTCATCGCAGATCAAACCTATCTGGATGCAAGTGGGAAACAGCAGCAAGACCATCATATTTTTAATGAAATGTTAAAGTTGATTGATGAAGCGCAAACGACCATTGTACTGGACATGTTTTTATTCAATAGCGAAGTGGGGGAATCGACAATAGCTCATCAGGCATTGGCACAACAACTCACGGATGCCTTGATTTTAAAACGTGGTGTACAGCCCAATATCGAAATTAAGGTGATTACTGACCCGATTAATTCAGTCTATGGTGGGATTGCCCCCGAGCATTATCGTCAGTTACGCAACGCAGGCATTGATGTGATTGAAACGGATTTAAGACCACTCCGTGCATCCAATCCATTATGGTCGGGCTTCTGGTATCTCTGTTGTCAGGATGCCGGCAATAATCCTGAAAAAGGCTGGTTGAGCAATCCGTTTGGTCAGGAAAAAATTACCCTGCGCAGTTATTTTAATCTGTTTAATTTCAAGGCTAATCATCGTAAAACCTTAGTGGTAGATACGGCTCAGGGCTGGAAAGCTTTGGTAACTTCAGCCAATCCGCATGATGGCAGTTCTCGTCACTCCAATGTTGCCTTGCTGGTGTCGGGAAATACAGCCATTGATGTATTGAAGACTGAGCAAGCAATCGGCCGAATGTCTAAAGGTGACATTCCAATGGTTATTATTGGTGAGTTTGAGGGGGATCAGTCTTTGCCTCAGGTTCAGGTACTGACTGAAAAAGCAATTTACGATGCAACACTCAAACTGATTGAAACTGCCAAGCCCAAAGAGCAGATTGATTTAGCCATGTTCTATTTGTCTGAACGTCATATTGTGAAGGCCTTAATCGCAGCGCATCAGCGTGGGGTAAAAGTTCGTGTCTTGCTCGATCCGAATAAGGATGCTTTTGGGCGTCAGAAAAATGGTATTCCTAACCGCCAGGTGGCTTCTGAACTGAATGATGCGGGTGTGCCGGTACGTTGGTGTAATACCCAAGGTGAGCAATGTCATAGCAAGATGATCATTAAATCAAATGCACAGCAGTCTGACCTGATTTTGGGGTCTGCAAATTTCACTGCACGGAACATCAAAAATTATAATCTGGAAACCAATTTGCGGGTAGTCGGTTCATCACAAGCCTCTGTATTTACTGATGCTCAAGCTTATTTTGATAGTGTTTGGTCAAATTTGGATGGCAAAAAGATGAGTGTGGATTACAGTCAATATGCAGATGAATCGAAACTGAAATATGTGATTTATCGTTTTATGGAGTGGAGCGGGTTGTCGACGTTTTAAGTCCCTCATCCCAACCTTCTCCCTCTGGGAGAAGGGGTTCCCTCTCCTTTCAGGAGAGGGTTAGGGAGAGGTAATCAAGCGATTTTTTATTGTTGCGGATTAGGCGGAATCATTTTATCCAGATCTTTGTCAGAGAGTTTATCCAGCTCATGCAAATCCGTTTTAATTTTCCACTGGTTTTCATCTTCAACCGGCTGGGGCAAACGCGCTTCTAACCAGTCACAGACCACATCGGGTGAAAAATCGGGATGATTGCACTGAATGACCCAGGCCAAAAATTCTTTGGCTTCACCATTCATATAAGGTGGAGGAGATACGGGTAAAAACTGGGTCGGTAAACGTTCATTTTTGGAAATGTAATTCAATACATGACCCAGTTCCTGCACTGTTTGCCATGCTAGAGGATGTTCAACATTGATTTGAAATTTAAACCACCAAGCATGATGACCATCTGAACCATAGGCATTAATTAAAGATTCTTGAATACTTGGAACCTTGCAAAAGAATTGATGTAGGCGGTCAAAACTTAAATCAGACACTCTGTTTGATCCCATAATAAAAAACAGCATTTTAGCATATTCATTATTTGAGCCGGGATGTGTCTCAGGAGAAAATCCGCGAAATATTTCATTTACAAAACGTTGCATTTGTTGTTTTTTTATTCATTTTTTATCCTAAACTAGGGATTAAAATAAGTTTTATACAGTATGTTGGGTGGCTCTTATGAAATTAGCAGTTCTTTATGCTTTGAGTGGCATGATGCTCTTGGGGGCTTCTGCAACAACGCAGGCGGAAAACCGCTGGTCAAATTATCGCGGGGTAGATACCACCAGGTATCAGCATCGTCCCCATTACCCACAAAACAGTTATCCTCAAAATCACTATCCACATCAGCAGCAACATTATCCACAGCACTATCCGAATTATCCGCAGCGTCCACCGCATCATCAGAATTATCCGACCATTCAGAATGGCATTAGCATTCAATATCAGGCACCCACGACCATCACACACAATTCTCAAAGCTATAGCTGGGTGAATGGAGATCCGAGAACGGCCCGAATTGAAAGTTCAAACACGACTTTTATCAGTGATTGGCAACGTTTAGGTTTGCCTGCACCACCGACTGGCAGCCATTGGATATTTGAAAATGGTCGTTATGTGCTGGTGCCGAATCGTTGATTTGCTGATTTTAAACCTCTCCCTGACCCTCACTTGCGCTTCACTTTAAAAGCAGTGCTTTAAAGTGCGCTCAGGAGAGGGAACAAATAGCATTACGCCAGTTCATCATCTTGCGGTTGTGGTGTTTTACCTTCAGGTAATGGCTTTTCTGAGTGTTTATCTCGAATCACCGATGGATAAGTCCAAGAGGCATAACGAACCACTAAAATGGAAAAAGCTAAAATCAGAATCGAACCGGTAATAATAACCAAGTCCATATCGGCTTTATGGTCATGCTGGATATCTGAAATAAGTAAACGGGTCAGGGCAGTAATGGCAATATAAATTAAAAAACGTACCGGCATATGATTGGTTTTAAAATAAATACCGACCATGGCACCCAGTTCCAGATAAATAAATAACAGTAAAATATCGTCGATGGTTGCAAACTGTTTAATGGTTAAAATTTCAAATACCGTATGTCCGGCAGACCAGATCACCATACAACCAATAATGAACAGGGCAATATAATGAAAGCTTTCTACGGCAATATTTCCGAAACGGTCGAGGAGGGTTTCAATTTTTTCAACTTTGCTATCTGGTTTTGGCATCTTTTCCTCCTGTATCTTGAATGATTGTTTGTATGAAATTGATTATTAAATAGTATGCAAGTTTCATGCACATTAAAGAATAAAAAATGAAAGATGATAAAAAATTAAGTGATTGTATTTTTTTTATACGAAATTCATGTAATGTATGAAGGGTTATTTCATTGATCAGGGAAAAGAAAATGTTAGAAACAATTCAAACAAAAATTAATAATTTACAAAATGGTAAAAAACTTATTTTAGGTTCAGGGATTAAAATGGATGAAATGCAGAAGCTGATTGCGTTATGCGAAAATTTACAAGCTGATGGTGTGATTAAAATTGTGAAACTTAATCAAGATGCGCAGAGTAATAAAAAAGTTTCAGATTCTATTATTGTCGAAAAGATCTAAGCAATTTTAGACATAAAAAAACGCCTGCATATGCAGGCGTTTTTTATAGCTTATTTTTGTTCAAAATTAAGCCTGGTTAGTAAAGTAGTCTTCAGAAAAGTTCATCACCACTTCAGCACCAGCTTTTACTTTAGTAATACGTAGTGCAAGTTCAGGCAGAATGCGTTGTACAAAGTAAAGTGTAAGTGCAAGTTTGTTTTGATAGAACTCGCCATCTTTGGCTTTCGCTGCGTTGGCAATTTTTGCAAACATGTAAGAGAAGCTAAGCAGACCCACTGCATGCAGATAATCCACTGCTGCTGCATTCGGGAAGTCGATATTCTCTTTGCTGGCTTGCAGAATATATTGCGTTACCGATTCAACTTCTGCTGCTGCATCTAAAGTGGCATCTTTGATGAAGTTAAGATCAGCATCTAGGCCATTGGTAAAATCACGAATTTCCTGGATGTATTCTGCAATGAATGTACCGCCACATTTAATGGTCTTACGGCCGATCAAGTCTTGAGATTGAACACCGTTGGTCCCTTCGTAAATCTGTGAGATACGCAAGTCACGGATACACTGTTCCATGCCCCATTCACGAATGAAGCCATGACCACCAAACACCATTTGCGCATCTAAAGTTGCGTTAAATGCAGTGTCAGTCAGGTAAGCTTTTGCGATTGGTGTTAATAGCGCAACACGGTCATTGGCTTTTTTCACCGCTTCGGCATCAGTCGAGAACTTGGTGATATCCAGCTGTTGACCCACGTAGACAGCGAAAGCACGAGATGCTTCATTATTGGCACGCGCATTGAGCAACATACGGCGCACATCGCCGTGTACTAAAATGCTGTCCGCAGGTTTGTTTGGAGACTGAATGCCAGAAGCGCTACGGCCTTGTAAACGATCTGTCGCATATTGCGCAGCGTTTTGGTAAGCAAATTCAGAAGCACCTAGACCTTGAATACCCATCGATAAACGTTCATAGTTCATCATTATGAACATGGCAGCCAAGCCTTCATTTTCTTTACCGACCAGATAACCTTTAGCGCCATCAAAGTTCATCACGCAAGTCGCAGAGGCTTTAATGCCCATCTTGTGTTCGATTGAACCTGGGCCTGCGGCATTGCGTTCACCTAAAGAACCATCTTCATTCACCAGGAATTTCGGTACGATGAACAATGAAATACCACGTGAACCGGCAGGTGCATCTGGAGTTTTCGCAAGGACCAGATGAATGATGTTTTCAGCCAGATCATGGTCACCCCCGGTAATGAAAATTTTGGTACCGGTAATGTTGTAAGTACCGTCTTCATTACGTTCTGCTTTGGTTTTGATAATGCCTAAGTCAGTACCCGCATGTGGCTCGGTCAAGCACATGGTACCTGACCATTCGCCAGAGTAGATTTTAGGTAGATAAGTTTCTTTTTGCTCTTGGGAAGCATAGCTGTTTAATGCCATACCTGCACCGACAGACAGAAGCGGGTAGAGCATGAAAGATGGGTTGGTTGCAAACAGCATTTCATCAGAAAGTACGGTCAGCATTTTTGGCATTTCCTGACCGCCCCATTCAGCGTCAGCACCCAGGCCAATCCAGCCGCCTTCGGCATATTGTTTGAAGGCTTCTTTAAAGCCAGCAGGGGTAGTCACATTACCGTTGCTATATGTTGCACCTTCTTCATCACCGGTACGGTTCAAAGGCAAAGTCACGTTTTGCGCAAATTTCGCCATTTCTTCAAGAATGGCTTCTGCTGTTGCTGCATCAACATGAGCAAGATTTTCATTGTTTTGCCAGAATTGTTCTGCATTAAAAACATCATTAAGGATGAATTTCATATCCGCAAGAGGCGCATTATAGATTGGCATAGTGAGTCACCTGTTTATTGTTTGATTCAGTTCGGTTTCATGAGTCTATTACATGAAAATTCATGTTGTTAGACGACTAAAGATTAATTTTGGTCTTGTTTTGATAAAGAAAAAGGACTGTCAAAAGCATGACCGTCCTTTTTCTCACATCAGTTTAAAACATCATGCTCTTAGAATGCGAAGTGTTCAGCATCTAAAGACATTAATGGCTCAACACCACCCGCAATCACGTCAACGTGTGAGCGAACGCGTGGCAGAATTTTCTTGAAGTAGAAACGTGCAGTGGTCACTTTCGCATTGTAGAAATCTACATCAGTCGTACCAGCAGCCAATGTTTCTTTAGCAACAAGCGCCATGCGAGCCCATAGGTAAGCAAGCGTTACATAACCAGAGAAGTATAGGTAATCGACTGCAGCAGCGCCCACTTCATCCGGGTTTTGCATTGCACGCATACCAATCTGCATAGTCAAATCACCCCACTCTTTGTTTAGAGTAGCAAGTGGTTCAACAAATTCTTTCATTGCAGCATTGTCTTTGTTGGCTTCGCAGAATTTGTGGATGACCTTGGTGAAGTCTTTCAACATTGCACCTTGAGTACCCAAAACTTTACGGCCTAACAAGTCAAGCGCCTGAATTTCAGTGGTTCCTTCGTACAAGCAAGCGATACGTGTATCACGTACAATCTGTTCCATGCCGTGTTCAGAAATGAAGCCATGACCACCGAAGACTTGAACACCGTGTTTCGCAGATTCAGAACCAGTTTCAGTTAAGAATGCTTTCGCGATAGGGGTAAGCAATGACAACATGTTGTCTGCAGTCTTGCGTTCTTCTTCAGTTGCACCTTGCTCTACAATGTCAGCATAGAAGGACAATAAGTAAACCAATGCACGACCAGCTTCCGCAAAAGATTTTTGCGTCAACAGCATGTTACGTACAGCAGGGTGAACAATAATCGGATCCGCTTCTTTTTCTGGCGCTTTAACACCTGAAAGTGAACGCATTGCCAAACGGTCTTTGGCATAAGCCAATGCACCTTGGAACGCGCCTTCAGAAGCAGAAAGACCTTGTACCGCAGTACCAATACGGGCAGTGTTCATGAAAGTGAACATGCAGTTTAAGCCGCGGTTTTCAGGGCCAATCAGGAAGCCTTTTGCGTTATCAAAGTTGATTACACACGTTGCGTTACCATGGATACCCATTTTGTGTTCAATTGAACCACAACGTACGGCATTGCGTTCGCCAAGCGAACCGTCGGCATTCACGTTAAACTTAGGAACGATGAATAGTGAAATACCTTTAGTGCCTTTAGGTGCACCTGGAAGACGCGCTAACACGATGTGAACAATGTTGTCCGCCATGTCGTGTTCACCAGCAGAGATAAAGATTTTCTCGCCAGAAATTGCATAGCTGCCATCTGCATTTGGTTCAGCTTTGGTACGGATGATACCTAGGTCAGAACCTGCGTGAGATTCTGTTAAACACATGGTACCTGTCCAAACACCTGAAACCAGGTTAGGCAGGTAAGTGTCTTTTTGTTCTTGAGAACCGTGATGTTCTAAAGTACGCACGGCACCGTGTGAAAGGCCAGGGTACATGCCCCATGCCCAGTTTGATGTACCGACCATTTCAGAGATCACGTTGCCTAAAGAAACAGGCAATGCTTGACCGCCATATTGTTCTTCAGCAGAAAGTGATGGGAAGCCCAATTCGATATATTTTTGGTACGCTTCTTTAAAACCAGTCGGAGTAGTAACAACACCGTCGTTCCAGGTACAACCTTCGCGGTCGCCCACCTGGTTCAAAGGCGAAAGTTCATTTTCACAGAAATCAGCAGCAGCTTCTAAATATTGATCAACCAATTCACGGCTTACGGTTTCTTGAAATGCAGGTAAGTTTGCATAATGTTGTTCAGCATTTAACAATTCATGTAGCACAAATTGCATATCACGTAAGGGCGCTTTGTATTGTGGCATATCGGTTTCCTCAATACTGGTTTAACCAGCTTATAATCCTAATAAACATTGAAACGTGCCTTCTATGACACGTATTTGTATGGCTTAATCGTGCAACATCTTCTTACTTGGTACAAGCGTTTGCATACGTTTTCTTGGTGACTGTAAAGTCAAAGATTTCTGCTTTAAAAGTGCTAAGTGTATTGAGTGTAAATGCTTTTATGTTTTATTCGATGTCATAAATAGTCAAATACGTAAAATTTTATGAATAATAAAAAAGGCGCAGAGTTGCGCCTTTTTTACTTCGGATAGATTTTTACGATGCAGGTTTTGCTGTAGCAGGAGCGACAGGTACTTTAGGCTGGAAGCGAACTTCACATTTGCCATTCATGCTCTGGGTCCCGACTTTGACTTGGACAGCCGTACCATTGGCCTTGCCTTGGCAGGCTTTTAACATGGCCTGTTGATGCGCTTGGTGTTCTGCCAGACGCTGATCAAATTGCTTGGTCAATTCTGCACGTTTGGCATCAGTCAGTGGTTCACCGTGATGCATCATACGCATACCTTTCATTTCACCCTGCATAGGATGATGGTCGCCTTTCATTTGCTGATGTTCGCGTCGCATTTTCTTCATCTCTGCACGATCAGGATTGAATTGCATCACGCAAGTCCCATCAATGGCTTTTTCACCTGCCTTGATTTGCACCGCAGAACCGACCGCTTTACCGTCACAGGCTGTTTGAATGCTTTTCATCATTTGCTGGCGTTCGGCACGGGCTTGCTGGAATTGCTCACGCTGCTCGGGTGTCATGTTACGCTCATGCTTTTGATGACGATCCTGCATCATGCGCGGGTGGTGGCTGTCTTTGTCTGGAACTGTGTTGGTCGACTGGCAGGCTGTCAAAGCACCCATACTGAGTACGCTTGCACCGACTAAAGCCATTTTTGTCATGGAATTCATTGTTGTTATCTCCAATGAAAAAACGAAATTTGATAAGTTAAAGATTAAACAATAATGATGAAGAAACAATGAAGAGTATTTTTTTAGCAGGTTCGTTACAATGATCCATTGAGAAAGAGATTGAGACTGAGCTTTTGAAGATTCGCCGTGTTCCTATTGCCTTGCGCCTGTTTTTGACCGTATTACTCACGACTTTAGTGATTACCACGGTCAGCCTAGGGGTATTGCATTGGACCATGCAAAAGAACTTCGCCCGCTATGTCGCGGATGTGGAAATGCAGAAGCTGGACCATGTGATCAGTAATCTGGCTGGTGTCTATTCGGTTTATCATGACTGGGGTAATGCCATTCAGGCGCAAATTCTGCAAATAGAAGGCAATGCTGCACCGGATGACTATGACCGTTTGTCTCGCTGGTGGTTACGTCGTCAATATGATATTGCCTTGCAGCAGCGTTATTTTCAGGAAAATACCCTGCTCAGTGTTTCTCCGGGTTTAAATAAAACCGAGCAGAGCAAACCGATTTTAGATGCAGAAGAATTGCGCCTCATCGAGTTGAATTTACCTTCAGAGTATCAGCCTTTTGAGGGACTGAAATTTCCACTCAGCTCCAATCAAAATATTTTTCGCTCTGACCGAAAAGCTGAAGATAAACCAGTCGATGCAACCTCCAGTCAAGGCAAGAAAAAGCAGTTTATATCCTTGCCTGACCGTTTGGGCTTAAGTTCTCGCTTGTCGCTGTATGATGCCAAGAAACAGTTTGTCGTGGGTGAGCCATCCGATATTCCAGTGTCATATCGTCCGATTATGGTGAATAACAAAGTGGTGGGTTATTTAGGTTTGAAGCCGGTACTGGATCAGGATGATGCTTCAAGTATTAACTTCTTTAGTAATCAAAAACGTTATTTATTATTGGTGTATGGCTTAACTTTCCTGACCAGCCTGATCGCAGCGCTATTGTTGGCAACTTATTTTAAAACGCCCATTCAGCGCTTACTGCAAGGTACACGCGAACTGACCAAAGGAAATTTCCAGCATCAGGTGACCGTTAACCGCAATGATGAACTCGGTGATTTATCGACAGAGTTAAACCATCTTGCGGTCATTCTGGATCAGCATGAACAGTCACGCCGTCAGTGGGTGGCAGATACTTCACATGAATTAAAAACACCATTGGCGGTGCTGCAAGCGCAAATTGAAGCGATGCAGGATGGTATTCGCAAACCGACGCCGGAACATTTTGAATCGATGCTGCGTCAAGTCACCAGTTTGAAAAAACTGACCCAGGATTTGGCCGATTTAGCTCAGGCTGAAGCACAGCAATTGAAATGCTACATGGCGCAAGTCAATCCGTGGAACGTGGTGTTACAGGAAGTGGAAAACTTTAAACCTAATTTTGCTCAAGCTGATCTATCTGTTTCAGTGCAGGGTGAAGGTGCGAATTTACAATTAGATATAGATCGTTTTAAACAAATTATGGTCAACTTGCTGGGTAACAGTATTCGTTATACTGAGGCAGGCGGTGAAGTTCATATACATACCGAGCAGTCTGAAACGGAGTGGAGCGTGATTGTTGATGACAGTCCACTGGGCTTAAGCGACGATCAATTGGCACGTTTAGGCGAGCGTTTTTATCGTGTGGATGATTCGCGTACCCGTAGTACTGGTGGTACAGGTTTAGGCTTGGCATTATCTGGTAAAATTGCGCAGGCAATGGGCGGACAGTTGAGTTTTGATCATTCTCCATTAGGTGGTTTGCGTTGCAAACTGACTTTTCCGAAACAATTGAACAAATAAAGGAATAACATTCATGAAGCATGTCATGCTGGTAGAAGATGAAGTTGAACTTGCACAATTGGTGCGGGACTATCTGGAAGCTGCGGGTTTTGAAGTCAGCATGTTTCATGATGGGCAAGAAGCCTATGACAGCTTTTTGCAACGTAAGCCCAGTTTAATGATTCTGGACCTGATGGTTCCACGTATGGATGGTTTGACCATTTGCCGTAAAGTGCGTGAACAGTCCGATTTGCCAATTATTATGGTAACTGCACGTACTGAAGAAATTGACCGCGTCTTGGGCTTAAATATGGGTGCAGATGATTATATTTGTAAGCCTTTTAGCCCGAAAGAACTGGTGGCTCGTGTACAAGCGGTGTTACGCCGCCTAGACCGTCATGCAGAACCTGAACAGAACAGCTTGTTCCGTATGGATAAGGCACAGCAACGGATTTGGTATCAACAAAAAACCTTGAACCTGACCCCGACTGAATTCCGTTTGTTAGAGTTGTTTCTGGAGCATGTGGGGCAGGTATATTCACGTGCGCAATTGCTCGATCATATCAATCCGGACAGTTTTGATGTGGCAGACCGGGTGATTGACAGCCATATTAAAAACCTGCGCCGTAAAATTTCCGATGCGGCGGAAACGGGTAACCGTCATGAGTGGATTCAGGCGGTGTATGGAGTAGGTTACCGTTTTGAATATCCTGAAGATTAAGAAAGAAAACTGTTATTAATACCCAATAGCGAATAAAAATTTATTCGCTATCGGTTTTTTATAATTTTAAATATTCAATCTAAATGCTTCAAAATCTGAAGCTCTGGAAATTCTTGAGTACAAAACAATTTAATTTGTTGAGCTTTTATAGAGTCATCTAAATCATGTCCCCATAAAGCTAAATAATAGTTTAGCTCTTCATTTTCATGATAGATAATCCATTCACCTGTTAGATGCTTTTTATAAACATTTTTTTCAGGAGCTAGCCGATCTATATAGGGAGTCCAAAGATTTTTTCCAATAATGGCCAGAGCTTGATAAATTGTAATCTCTTTATCTTGTAACTTTTCAAGTTCAGAAGCTCCTTCTCTAATTTTTTCCTGTACTGTTGGCTTTTTTATTTCATCTAAACAATTCTTTTTTAAACTCTTTAAGCTATCTTGATGATAGTGTTTCTTTTTGAGTCCTTTGAGATATTGTCCGCTCAATATTTTCGGTTCACCTGTAAGAGATTTATATTCAACAACATTTTCAAGTATTTCAATTTCATTAATGATTGAAACTACAGACATAGGAGAAAATGTTTGAGGATATAATTCGATTAAATCTCTAATAAAAAGCCAACTAAATCTATTGCCAACTAAATTCAGCCAATTTTGCCTTTTTAATAAAGCTTGTACTTTGTAGTAACTATCTTCGATCTTTATCTGAGTTAATTGATCATCAAATTTAAAATTTAGAAATTTATTGGCTTCTTGAAAATTTATGTCATAGAGTTTTGTTTTCATATATTTAAATAAAATTGATTGTATTGTTTATAGCAATATCATTTTAAAAGATTAAGTTTCAATCTCTGACACTTATTTAATTTATTCACTACCAGCTCATAAGAATTTTCTACCAAATCCTGAATCAAAGCTTCATCCAGGTTTTCATCTTCATAAACAGTTACCCAATGCTGTTTATTCATATGCCATCCAGCACGAATATAGGGATAAATATCCCGTAGCATTGCACCATCATCGGGGGATAACTTTTAAGTTAATAGCTGCTTTGCCTTCTAAATGAAAACTCAACATAAAGACTTTATCCATGACTTTAAACACATCACAGCCATCGCCAAAAGGTTGGGTAATCGTTACTTCAGGTAGCTTTAAAGCAGTTTGGGAAGCAAGATTGTGTAAAGTCATAAGTTTGAATAATCCAAAACAAAACTGTGGATAATGCTTAAATTATCCACAGTTTTGTTGGTGGTTGTGAATAAATTAAGATGAACAACTTACCATCACTTCCGGAACATCACTTGGCAATGGGGCTAAATCTTCAGCTTGCTCGAGATCAGTCTGTTTGGTAAATGGCTGACTTAATAATTTAAACAGACGTTCGACTTCAGAAAAATCATCCCGTTCTGCCAGTTCAATCGCTTTTTGCGCCATGTGATTGCGCAGAATATATTGCGGATTAGCTTTGGCCATTTCGGCATCCAGTACATCGCTATCCTGATTTTCCCGAATACTTTCATATTGAGTCAAGAAACCTTCAAACTGGCGTCGATCTAGACAGTCATCTTTAATCGCCTCGAATTGTTTATTCTGAAGTCGAATAAAGCTTTGGGTGTAGTCGAGCTGTTCGCTTTGTAAAATGCGCAGGAAAGCCATACCACAATCAAAACTGTCTTTATGGAAACTTGGCAGTCCCATTTTTTGACACAATCCAAGGGTGTAATGCTCGAGGAAAGTGGTTTCAAAATGCTCTAAACATTTAGCCAAATCTTCTTTGAACTGTTCTTTTTCAGCAGGATCTTTTTTTAGTCGAATCAGGTTGTTCAGCCACATCCATAAGTTCCAGTGACCAATACTTGGTTGCTGCTGGTAGGTATAACGACCTTGGTAATCCGAGTGGTTATTGATCCAGTTCGGGCGGAAACGTTCCATAAATCCATAAGGACCGAAATCTAGGGTGGAACCGGTGATATTCAGGTTGTCAGTATTCATCACCCCATGAGCAAAACCGACCAGCTGCCACTTGGCAATCATCACCGCAGTACGCTGAATGACTTGAGTGGCAAATGCCAAAACCGGCTGTTCAGCTTCCAGGCATTCAGGGTAGTGCCATTCCATACATTTCTGTACAAAATCTGCTAAAAGGTCGGGCTGATATTGATTAATCCATTCAAAATGTCCAAAGCGAATATGGCAGTCTGACGTCCGCAGCATCATGGCACCAGGTTCCATTTTTTCCCGTTGTATGCCTTGGGTAGAAGAGGTGAAACCAACGGCATTACTCGATGCAATGCCCAAAGCATTCAGGGCATGACCGGCTAAATATTCACGAATCACCGAGCGTAATACCGCACGACCATCACCCATACGAGAGTAGGGGGTTGAACCTGCGCCTTTTAAATGCAGGTCGATGGTTTGGTTATTTTGATCCAGAATTTGCCCAATCAGCAAACCGCGACCATCGCCGAGCTGTCCTGCCCATTGTCCAAACTGATGTCCTGCATAGACCATGGCCAAAGGTTCAAATTCGGCAAAGGTTTTTTGTCCACTACAGATTTCCACCCATTGAGCTTTGTCTTGTTCTGACCACTGTAATTGATGGGCCAATGCCTCATTAAAATGACCCGCTTTGGCTCCTTTTAACGGAACAGGCATTTGATGGTGATAAAGCTTGGGATTGAGTGAAGGATAACGCGAATTAAATTGCATGGGACAATCTAAAAAATGGGGAGATGTGATCACTATAGCAAATTTACACCACAAAAATGAATAAAGCCCCAACAATGGGGCTTTATCAATCGCATCAGATTTTATTCTGAAACTGGATTCTTTTTAATATCGCGAACCAAGATTTTCAAGGTATCACGATGATGTACAAGACGTTGTTCAACCAGTTGGAAATCCACTTTCAACTTGTTGTCGATCTGGTGAATCTTTTCAGCAACAGACGCTTTTTTCGCTTGAATTTCCTGTTCTTTCAGCTTGGCCCAATCATTTAAAGTTTGGGTAAACGCCTCATATTCCTGAGCAATACGAAGTTTAGCCGCTGCCATATCTTCATTGACATTGTGACCATACACTGCCAAATCTTGTTCAGCATATTTAAAGCGCATTGCCAATTCAGCTTTCTTGATATTAAAGCTTGGAATACGGCGTAAATTTTTAGCCAAACCTACTTTTGAACATGACCAGATCAACCATTTTGTAGGATCGTACTGCCACCATTTCACCCCATTACGGTAATCGTATTGGAAAATGTGATGGTAGTTGTGATAACCCTCACCCCAGGTTGCAATCGCTAAAACAAAATTGTCACGAGCAGTGTTTTCGTCAGTATAGGGACGCTTGCCCCACATATGACAAAGTGAGTTAATAAAGAAAGTGACATGATGGCTCAAGATCAGACGAAGTAAACCGCCTAATAACACGACGCCCCACATATCACCCACAGCCCAGCCTACAGTAGTCAGAATGACTGCATGTACGACAATGACCAGCGGAATGTAGTATTTGTCCTGAAACATCACCACCTTGTCATTTAACAAGTCAGGTGCGTTTTTATAGTTTTTTTCTGCTGCTGGATAGTTACGAAGCATCCATCCAATATGCGCATACCAAAAGCCGTTATTAATTGAATATGGGTCTTTCTCGACATCATCAACATGACGGTGATGAGTACGGTGACCTGAAGCCCAGAACAAAATACTGTTCTGAACAGCAAAGGTACCCATAATCATTAAAATAATTTTTAATGGAAGAGTTGCTTCATAAGCACGGTGTGCCCATAAGCGGTGATAACCCGCAGTAATCCCTAAACTGCTAAAACCAAGCAGTACAAATAAGCTGATCCATGCGCCTAAGCTAAAATCATGATGATAAGCATATAAAGGGATAGCGATTACAGCCACAATTGGCAAGAATACCAATGCGAATACTGCAATCCAGTTAATTGGGGCTTTGGGTAAGGGAGCATTCATCTCCAACAGCACTCCTAGAACCTTTTAAAAGGTAAAGGTAAGGTATAAACGAATTCTTAATTCAATATAGTTTATAAGGATTAAGACTTCTTTCAATATTAGCATGAGCGAACAAAGCTTCACTAGCATTATTGTACAGGTGTATTGTACTAAACAGTAACAGAATACGCGGGTAGGTTAATTGATTTTATCGAAGGTTAAAGCTGCTTCCGTCAACAGCAACGATGTGAGTCATTTTTGAGTAAATAAATAGCTAATTGAGTCACAAAAATGGGGACAAAAAATTTCTTTTAAAGTTGTTCGAGCATCATTTTCGGAAAATCGGTAATCAATCCGTCTATTCCCAAACTTTGCAAATGTTTGGCACGTTCAACATCATTGATGGTCCAGACACTGATTTTTAAATGGGCTTGTTGGGTAGCCTGAATGATGTCATCGCTTGCCAACTGGTTCATCCAGCCAATCTGGCAACAACCGAGTTCTAAAGCCTGTTCAATCGCTTGCTGTTTGATATCATCTTCAACCAGTAAGCCACGTTTAAAGATGGAATACTGCTGTTTTAAAGCCTGATGAATTTTTAAATCAAAACTGGTAATGACAGCTGTTTCTTCAAAGCCGTGTAATTGTCTTTGTAATTCTAAAACCAGTTTTTCGGCTTCCGCCATGGTCTCTACCGTTTTGACTTCTACTTCAATATGTTCAAAGTCATGAATAATGCTCAGGGCTTGGCGTAGGGTCGGAGTAAGCTGTTTTTCCCAGTCCATCCAGATATGGGCCTGATTATAAACTTCAAGCTGGTGACTGTTTAATTCATAGAGGGCTTGATCTGTCCCCGTGGTTCTTAAGAAATTGTCATCGTGCATGAGGATGAGTTCACCATCTTTGAGCTGACGCACGTCAAATTCGACTGCCCGAATGCCCAAGTCATGGATATATTGAAAACCGCCCAAGGTATTTTCAGGGGCTTCTCCGCGTGCACCGCGATGTCCGATGATTCTCATAATGAACTCTTTTTCTAGATTGAACTGTGAAAGTGAATCACTGCTTTTATCGTACCACTCAATTCATGTTAAGTATTGGAGTTTAGGGTTTACTTGTTCTAAATTGCAGTAGAGATTTTGAATTGATTTGTATAGGTGATTTCTTACTTTTTAAAGATGAAAAGTAAGAAAAATCTTTTGTCTTGCAAAAGGTTCATCCCTGAAACCTTTGCCAGACGGCGATATCCTTGTCGCCTGGCGCGGTAACGGTATACCGGTACTCTGTTTTTAGAAAGAGCAAGGAGTTGTCATTTTTTTATCAGGGAAACCAGTGACAATTTTGAATTAACAATAAGTTAAATCGTCTCATTAATATTCTTTTGCCAAAGCACTTCAGATCCACCTTCAGCGCGTTGCAAAGTACGTGAAGCGACAAATAACCAGTCAGAAAGACGGTTTAACAGTTGCAATGAAGCCGCCTGAATATTTTGATCGCGGGTGTGTACGGTCATCAGGCTGCGTTCGGCGCGACGGCAGACGGCACGGGCTTGATGTGCATAACTGCAAGCTAAAGTTCCAGCAGGTAAAATGAAGTCTTTCAGCATCGGTAATGCTTCGTTCATGCGATCAATTTCATTTTCCAGAAACTCAACGGAAACAGGTAAGACCATGTTGTAGTTGGGAATGCAGACTTCACCGCCCAGATCAAATAGCCAGTGTTGAATCAGGCTGAGCGATTTATCCCAAGGCGCTTTGTCTTCAATACGACTGGCGGCAATTTGTGCACGTAAAATACCAATGCAAGAATTTAGCTCGTCGACATCACCTAAAGCGGCAATACGCAAGTCATCTTTGGCAACACGTGAACCATCACCTAATCCTGTGGTCCCGGAGTCGCCAGTGCGAGTATAAATTTTACTTAAACGGTGGCCCATGTGTGTTCCTTGAATTTTTAACGAATACAATAAAAAAGGATAATGTCGGTCATAACATTATCCATAAACTGCGCTGTTTTAAAGTTTTTTTGCTGTTGAGAGCTTAGTATTTAAATGTCACACCGGCAGAAGCTAAACGGCCACCGTTGACATAGTAATAACCTTGGTCTTGGTATGCAGTCTTATATTCAACATCCCCAATATTTTGAATATTGGTAAATAGTTTCACATTTGGGTTTACATTCCAGAAAGCATTTACATCAACCGTCGCATAGCCCGGGTTCTTGTAGTTTTTATCCCAATCTTTAGATTTGGATTTAGCGACCAAAGATGCACTAATACCATATACTTCGTTTTGTAAGCCAGTTGTTAAGGTAAAACCTTGACGAGGGCGACGATTTAAATCTTGATGAGTTGCTTCATTTTGAGGTTTAACGTAGCTATAGGTTGCTTTTGCAAATAAATCATCTTGCTGCCAGCCTAAATAAGCCTCACCACCTTGATAAGTAGCCTTTTGAATATTTGTCAGTTTGCCATTGCTGCCTGAGGCGATCAAATCTTCAACTTCTGTGTAGTAAGCAGATAAACCTGTTTGCAAACCATAAGCCAGATTTTGGTCAAAACCAATTTCATAAGATGTACTTTCTTCAGGGTTCAGATCAGGGTTGCCATTCCATGAATTATAAAGTTCATTCAAGGTTGGAGATTTAAATGCTGTACCTACATTTACATATGCGCTGGTTGATGGCAGCAATTGATAGCGAGCAGCAATTTGACCTACAGTATGAGTCCCATATTTTTCATTGTCTTCTACACGAACACCCACTTGGGTGTTGAGTTTAGTTCCGTTAAATTGATGCTGAACATAATATCCAGTTGAGTCCACATCTTCATCATAGGGTGTGCCATAAGACAGAATATCGCTATCCAGATTGCGATGAGTCACACCTGTAAGTAAAGTCTGCTGAGGCATGAAGTTCCATTTACCATAGAGTTCTGCTTCTTGAGTTTTACCATGTACAAAGTCGGTTGAATCTTTTTGGTCGACTTCATCTGTAAATTGAGATAAACGTGCATTCAGTTCAAATTGATCAGTCAGGTTTATACGACCACGAAGATTGATAATTTCATTTTCAAAGTCTTGTTTCAGCAATGCACCATTAAATGAATAAGCATCATATAAGCTGGTGCCTTTATTGGTACTGTAGTCAATTGATGTTGCGAATTTTTCTTTTTCCACACC
Source organism: Acinetobacter sp. BSP-28 (assembly GCF_044130285.1). NCBI lineage: Bacteria > Pseudomonadati > Pseudomonadota > Gammaproteobacteria > Moraxellales > Moraxellaceae > Acinetobacter > Acinetobacter sp. BSP-28. The sequence goes on along the minus strand of NZ_JBIQOB010000008.1, from coordinate 21,548 downwards.
AAGTTTAGTACTAAAGCCTTTTTGATCAAAAGAAGCAGTTTCATTGCTGCTGGTTTTTTGGTTGGTTACTTTTGTTGCATCAGATTCTAATCGTTGGCCGCGAATTTGAGCATAAAAACCATCTTCATATAAATCAGCACCGATGACAGATTTATAGGTTTGATGTTCTCCTATTTCACCAGTAACGAACGCACCTGTTTTTTCAGGTTTTTTTGAAATCAGTTGAACCACACCGCCAATAGCATCTGTACCATATAGAACAGAAGCAGGGCCTTTTAGAATTTCGATTTGTTTGATATCTGTGGTATCAATAAAAGCAAGGCTTGCTGTACCCGAAGATGCATTATTTAATCGTATGCCATCACGTAAAATCAAAGTATGGTCTGATTCAGTACCACGTAAATAAATATCGGCAAGTTGCCCCATACCGCCACTTTGAACCATGTTGATGGTAGCATCATGTTTGAGCAAATCAGGAAAAGAGGCAATTGGTGATTGTTCAACAATTTGGGGTTCAATAATTGAAATACGCGCAGGCACATCTTTAATCTTTTCTTCAGAGCGTGTTGCGGTAACGACTAAAGTGTCTAAAGAAGCATTAACAGTCGTTGTATTGTCTTGTGCAGAAACAGATGCAGAGAAACCCATCGCAATAGCGATTGCGCCCACTAAAGCTGTAGGCTGAAATTTAATCGTCATGATTTAAGCTCCATACATTCACCCCCCGTGAATGATTGAGTTGAGGGGCAACAAGCAGGTCTCCGGACTCAAATGTGACATTTATAAATGTGCTCTATCTTCACCTTCCCACAGATTGCTGCAGTGGCGTAAATCAAATGATTTAAAAAAGATATTTTTCATTTTTACCGTTGCGGGGGCAGTGTTGGGATTGCACCAACTTCCCTAAGCCTAAGCTTAACTTGTTGCAAGTGGCGCAGAGTATAAAGTTAGTATCCTTTATAAACAACTTTATCTAAGAATAATCGGGTTGAACTTCACTCAAGTTAGAAAAATTGCATTACAATGTTTTGCCCTCATATTTATAGATAGGCTATGAATAGGGCGGAGTTAGAGCCACAAAAATATGCGAACCCGTGCCAAAATTTGCGGAATTACACGTATTCAAGATATCCAGTCCGTTGTTGATGCAGGTGCAGATGCCATCGGATTTGTCTTTTTTCCGCCAAGTCCGCGCAGCGTCACTGCAGAACAAGCCCACGCACTGATTCAAAAAGTGCCTGCTTATGTGCAAACCGTGGGGTTGTTTGTGAATGCATCGCTTGATGAAATTGCCAACATCTTAAAACAAGCGCCGGTGGATATTTTGCAGTTTCATGGTGATGAGACTGCTGAGCAGTGTCAGCAGATTTCCAAACAGGTCGGCCGCCGCTGGTACAAAGCCATCCAGGTGAAACCAGGTTTAGATATTCAAGCCGAAATTCAAAGTTATCAGGATGCAGGGGCAGGTGCTGTGCTGTTAGATGCCTGGCATCCAGATTTAAAAGGGGGCACCGGGCATAGCTTTGACTGGACCACTTTCCCAAAATTAAATATTCCGCTCATCTTGGCAGGGGGCTTAAACCCTGACAATATCGAGCAGGCAATTCTCACCACACAAGCCTATGCTGTGGATGTGAGCGGCGGTGTCGAGTCCGCAAAAGGTATAAAAGACCAACAACTCATCGAACGCTTTATGCAAGGAGTCCTACGTGGATCAGCAAAATAATGTGATTGACTATACCCAATTCCCTGATGCAAAAGGGCATTTCGGTATCCATGGCGGACGTTTTGTGTCAGAAACCCTGATGGCAGCTCTAAAAGACCTAGAAAAGCTATATTCCCGTATGAAAAATGACGAACAGTTTCTGGCAGAATTCGACCGTGATCTCGCCTACTATGTAGGTCGTCCTAGTCCTTTATATTATGCTGAGCGATGGTCAAAAGAGTTGGGTGGTGCGCAAATTTACTTAAAACGTGAAGACCTGAACCATACCGGCTCACATAAAATCAACAACACCATTGGTCAGGCCTTGCTAGCTAAACTTTCCGGTAAAAAACGTATTATTGCGGAGACCGGTGCAGGTCAGCACGGCGTGGCAACAGCGACGATTGCAGCGCGTTTAGGCCTGGAATGTGTCGTGTATATGGGTGCCGAAGACGTGAAACGTCAGGCCATGAATGTGTACCGTATGCGTTTGCTGGGTGCCAAAGTGGTACCGGTAGAAAGCGGCTCTAAAACCCTGAAAGATGCACTAAATGAAGCAATGCGTGACTGGGTAACGAATGTAGACAGTACTTACTATATTATCGGTACAGTGGCGGGTCCTCACCCGTATCCGATGCTGGTACGTGACTTCCAGTCGGTGATTGGTCGTGAAGCACGCCGTCAGATTTTGGAACAGGCAGGCCGTTTGCCGGATGCATTGGTGGCTTGTGTGGGCGGTGGCTCGAATGCGATTGGTTTGTTCTATCCATTCCTGAATGATCAGGACGTGAAAATGTATGGTGTGGAAGCAGCAGGTTTGGGGATTGAAACCGGTAAGCACTCTGCACCTTTAAATGCCGGTCATGTCGGTGTATTGCATGGTAACCGCACTTATCTGATGTCAGATGAGCAAGGTCAGATTATTGAAACCCATTCAATCTCTGCGGGTCTGGACTATCCAGGCGTTGGTCCTGAACACAGTTTCTTAAAAGATATGCACCGTGTTGAATATGTGCCGATCAATGACCAGGAAGCATTACAGGGCTTCCGTGATTTAACCCAGATTGAAGGGATTATTCCTGCACTGGAAAGCTCGCATGCGATGGCTTACGTGACCAAACTTGCGCCAACCATGTCTAAAGATCAAATTATTATTGCAACGGTTTCTGGTCGTGGTGATAAGGACTTGATGACTGTTGCACGTATTGATGGCGTGGAAATGGTAGAGATGTAATTTTATATTATGAAAGAAAGCTCCTAAAATAGGGGCTTTCTTTTTATATGGTTGGTGAAAAGTAGAGAATGGAAAAGTACTGATGGAAATTCAAGAGGGTTTGGGATTTAAAGAATTAATTGTTGATACAGTAGAAGAGTTTATTGAATTAATTCGACCTGATAAAAAGAATGTTAAAGAATATTTGGGAAGTGTAAATGATCAATATATTTATAGAGGACAAGCAGATTCAAGTTGGGAGTTGACTCCAAGTTTATATCGAAATATATCAAGAGAGGAAATCTTCTCAGATACATATGATGGTATCTGTTTTATGCATTGGGTTCACTTGAAAAATTTTGTGCGTGGATGTGATCTAAATTCATCAATTGTACCTTTTGATTCATTCGAATTTCGTTCTGAATGGTTAGAAGATTTTGATGATAGGGTTGTTAGAGATAGTACTAAATGGCCTGATACTAAATTATATGAATTAATTGCTTATGCACAGCATTATGGTGTGCATACAGAGTTTTTAGATTGGACTAAAAATTCTTTAATTGCCTGCTATTTTGCGGCATCTCAAGTTGTAAAAATGAGGAAGTTAGATGGGCTCATGTCGATATGGATTTTTGATACGGAGAAGAAGAACTTACTAAATGAATATAATGAAAAAGTATTTGAAATCATTGAAGTGCCGAAAAGTATAAATCAGAATATTTCTTCCCAACAAGGTTGCTTTACTTTAGTCCGTCAAAAAATTATGAGAGGGGCTAGATTAACTTTTGATGAGAATTTAAGTAAATATGAACAAATTCAAAACTTAAATGAATTGGCAGCAGAGAAAAAGGTTAACTTACTGATTAAAGTTTCAGTCCCATGTAAATGGGCTATTGATATCTTAAAATATTGCGATGCCTATACTGTTAATGCGGCTACTGTTTTTAGAGGAATTAGTGGAGGGGCAATGTATGTACAGGAAGGTTTAGAAATTATGGAATATAAAAAGTTAGTAGGTGCTGAGCAGGTAAATTAATGTCAAATTTATATATGGTTATGCTCGGTGGTCGTCATGCACGTGCCAATACAGAAGTCCATGATGTGGTTTTAGCCGTCGGTGAAACTTTGCAAGAAGTCTATCCACAACTGAAAAATGCATGGTTCGGCGAACAAAAAGGGCTGCATATCGATGCCTGGGCACAGATCAACGGTGTGGAATTCGAAAGTAAAAAATATCAAATCCAATTTAATGATGCAGCTCCGAATTCATCTTCAGAACATCTGTTTTTAATTAATCTGGGTGGCTATGATGCCCAGGAGTTTGGAGAACTGCATCGTTATGTTTTGGTCGTGGCACAAAATGCCATGCTGGCAAAAAAACAGGGTAAGGCTTATTTTGCACAGCATTGGCAAAAGCAACATACCGACCGGGTATTAGATGTGGATGACTGCATTGCGATTGATCATATCCATGGGCGTTATGTACAGCTGGTCGAAGGCGAGTTTTCTGTAAACCACTGGGAAAATACCTATTTAATCTTAGATGAGAGTTAATTTATATCTATTTGATTAATAGATTATATTTATTAAATATTATACTAAGGTAAAGATTATATATTTTTGTATTTTTTCGATGAAATATGCTTTTTGCACTTTCAAGTTCCGCTTATATAGGCATAATAACGTTAAGGATTTGTTATCTCTTGGCTAGATGGAATTTGATAAATGGATTTGATTCAATCAAATGGACAACCGAATTATGGACGTTTTGCAGCTCTCCCAAAAACCATCGATTTAAGTAAATACCAGTATAAAACTCCCTATGGTGATGTCTTAACTGGCTGGCGCAAGCGATTAAAATATAAGAAGTTTAAATTTTGCTGTATCCAGCATGGACACTATACCATTGGTCTGGCCATTGCCGATATTGCATGGGCCGGGCACGGCTTTTTCTATATTTATAACCATCAAAACCATGAGGTTTTAGAGTGGAATGCCATTAACCTGTTATCACGTAATACAGTCGTAGATGAACAGCCACTTTATAATCAGAGTTTTTTTTCTAAGTCACCTTTTCAGATTGATATCCAGCATGCCAATGGCGTGCGTTATATCCATGTCACCAAATATGGCGAAATTAGGCTGAGTGCGCGAATTTTCTGTGCAGGTACAGACCCGCTCAGTATGTGTAGCCCGACGGGGATTAATGGCTGGACCTATACCCAAAAACTGACGACTTTGGCGTGTGAAGGTTTTTTTATCAATAAACAGGGTGAAACCATCCAGTTTAATGAAAGAACTTTTGCATCACTGGATGATACCTGTGGTTTTCTGCGTCCGGAAACGGCATGGTTCTGGTTATCTTGTAATTTTTGGGATGCACAAAACAATCGGATCGGTTTGAATCTGGCTTCAGGGGTCAATGAAAGTTTTGGCAACGAAAACTGCTTATGGGTGAATGGCGTGTTGTATCCGGTAAGTGATGTTTTATTCCAGCATCAGGATGAGGGACACTGGAAGATCCGCTCACTGGATGAAAAGTTAAATCTGGATGTAAAAACGGGCTGGCGACGCTATGAAAATCTGAATTTAAGACTGGTCGGCAGTCAGTTCAGTCAATGGCAAGCCAAAATTAGCGGGATCATTCAGCAGGATGATCAGGAAATTGTCTTGATCAATGAATATGGCTTGCTCGAACAGCATTATGCCAAGTGGTAACACACTGACTAAAAAACCAAGTCGAGATTAATCTGGACTTGGTCAGTTTGAACTCAATCAATAACGGTCTAATCTTTGGCTGCCTGCCAAAATGCCTCTCCAGCCTGGATCGGATCGCCAGTTTGTTCCAGGGTTTTGACCCAGACATCATATTGGGCAATCACTGGATGCTGGCTGGGATGAAAATCCTTTTTAAACCAGTCACGATATTGTTTGCTCATTTTGGTGAGCGTACCCTTTCTACCAAAGAACCACGGTAATCCGCGAATATTCATTTGCAGACGTTGCAATGGCGTAAAACCATCATGCCTTAACATGATATTGGCGCGGTAAATGGTAAAGCCAAACATTAATGCGGTGGTCCAGGCCAGAACAAATTTACGGGTACTTTCAGGCACATTGCCGACCTGTTTCATAACATCAAATGCCACATCCCGGTGTTCCATTTCTTCAATCGCATGCCAGGCAAACAATGCCCGTACATAGGGATGGGCATCACGTAAGGTTTCTTTTTTACTGTAAAAGGTTTCTGCCATTAAGGCTGTCAAGTGTTCATCGGCGGCGGTCATGGCAATATTATATTGTGGAGAACGTTTTTCCAGTTCGAATTTAAAAATTTTATTTAAACGCTGAATAAACTGATCGACCGGCATGCCTTGTTCTTTCATGACCTGATTCATTTTGTCATGCGCGATGCCGTGCTGTGCTTCCTGACGAATAAAGTCCGCTACACGCTGTTTTAAATCCGGGTCGCTAATCTGGTCGCGAAACAGACGTACTGACTGAATAAAATAACGTTCACCATCCGGGAAAGTGAGGCTGAGTGCATCAAACATCCGGGTCATAAACGGGTCGCCGCCGAACCAGAAGCGTGGCACTTCATTCAGCTTGAAATCCAGATTGCTGCGGACCACAGGTTCGACTTGATGATAGGCAATGGCATTCATATTGTTTTATTCAAATAGCCTTGGATAATTGCAGTATGTCGGGATTTTTATCTTTTGTTTTGACAGTAATTGCCAATTTTTATACATTTTACGCCAAAGTGAAAATATAGCATGTCAAAATATAAGTGAGTCGCCATGCAAGAATTACAAATACCGAATGGTTATTTTCAGCTTTGGAATATGTATCTCTTAGAACAGGGACTCGATTTTCACACGCTAGAATTTTTAACCCCTTATTGGGATGATCTGGAGCATATACTGCAATTGCCCATAGATACCCAGTCACCATTTTCTTTTTTTCACATTATCCTGCAACTCACACGTGAGCAGCTGGATTGCCCGCAGTTGATCACTGAAATGGCCAAGCGAATTCGTCCTGAACATTTTGGCGTACTTGGTTATATGGCCACTCGAAGTAATAGTGTGGCTGAAGCATTGCAGTATGTGATGCGTTTCAGCCGTCTGGTGATTGATGGTGCTGATGCAATCCCGATGCAGATGCATCAGCAGGGCAATGAAATCTGGCTGACCTGGCCATTCTTAGATGAAAAATATGCACTGTTGAATGAAATGACCATGGCTGCCATGGTGCATTTGGCCAAGCAAATCTTTCCGGATCAACCGAAATTTCTAAATATCCAGATGGCCCATCGACCACAAATGGCCCAGTATCATTACCAAAAATTTTATGGCTGTGAGGTGTTGTTTGATCAACCACGTTACGCCTATGTCATGAGTGTGGATAGCTTAACCTTGAAGTCGGTGCTGGCTGATCCGTCACTGATGCAGCTATTGCTCAAGCAGGCGGAGGAGGCTATTGCACTCAAGCCGCGTTATGAGGGTGTATTACCGCAAATCCATGCCACCGTAGCGGAATACTTAAGACTGCACGCCGTAGCTCCAAAAATTGATCAGATTGCAGATGAATTGCATGTTTCTACACGTACGTTACAACGACAATTGCAACAGTTTGAAAGCTCATTTAAAGCTGTGCTGGAATCGGAGCGGATGAAACGCTGTGAACAGTTGTTGCAGCAAAATAGCAGCCTGACTGAAATTGCCATGTGCTTGGGCTATTCAGATCAGTCGGCTTTGGCGCGTGCTTATAAAGCTTATAGCGGTCAAACTTTATTACAGCGAAAACAACAACTGAAAGCACAATCCGAACTATAAAAATGTCCCATTCAGGTCGTTTTTTTAATCAATTGCAATACGGGGGCATACACTTCAGCTGAGGATTCGGGAATCCTATAACGTAAAAAAACAAAAGCCTGGGTAGTGCAGTGCAGGTTTTTGCTATTGCATCAAACTTTAAATTTAAAAGACAACATATTTATTTTTATCAATTTTTTATCAATAAGAATAAGTTTATCTTCATCAGGGATATTTTTTTACATAGCAAAATTAGGCATCTTTGATCATTGAGAAAAAATCGTAAATATCAGTAAATGGTGTTCTCGGATTGTTCTGAAAAAATGAGATGCTGAGTCGAAAGTAGCGCAAAATGCTCAGGCTCTATTCAATGAGTAAAAAATAGCGTTACAATGCGTTGTCTTGTATTTCTACAAAGCCAACTCCTCAGTTTTTTAATAATTCAAGGAAAGTACAACCCTATGTCACGTTTAGCCACTCGTTTTGGACAGCTTAAATCTCAACAGCGTAAAGCGCTCGTTTCGTATGTAATGGCTGGTGACCCTCATCCACAAGTAACCGTTCCATTGTTACATCAAATGGTTGAGGCTGGGGTAGATGTAATTGAACTTGGTCTACCATTTTCAGACCCTATGGCAGATGGTCCCGTGATTGCCCTTGCAGCAGAACGCGCATTAGCAGGTGGAACCAATACGCTGGATGCTTTGAACATGGTGAAAGAGTTCCGCCAAAAAGATACAGAAACACCGGTGGTTTTGATGGGTTATTTAAACCCTGTAGAAGTAATCGGTTATGAAAAGTTTGTATCGTATGCCAATGAATGCGGTGTTGATGGTGTTCTTCTGGTTGATTTACCACCTGAAGAAGCCAAAGATTTAGATGATGTGTTGAAGAAATTCGACATGGATCAAATTTTCTTGCTTGCACCAACCTCTACCGATGAACGTATTCAGCATGTGGCGAATCAGGCCAGTGGCTTTATCTACTATGTATCCTTGAAAGGGGTTACAGGTGCTGCAACTTTAGATGTTGCTGAAGCGGCAGCCCGTATCCAGAAAATTAAAACTGTGACTGACGTTCCTGTGGGTGTCGGTTTTGGGATTAGCGATGCTGCCTCGGCAAAATCCATGGGTGTAGCGGCTGATGCTGTGATTGTTGGTAGTGCATTTGTAAAACAGTTTGCGAACTTAGCGCCAGAACAAGCCGTTGTCGAAACGGTCAATAAAGTCAAGGAGCTTCGAGCTGCGCTCGATGAGTTAGTATGAATCAAGAAGTGAAACCAGGCAAAATTCTTAGCCCAGCGCAGCCGTGGACGGAACGTCATGTTCCGGGTATTCACACGCCCGATGAGCAAACTGCACTCAAGGCAACCTTTACTGAACCAACAATTGAGTGCCCTGAATGTCATGCACTGGTTACACGTACAGCGATGACATTTAACGCCTATGTTTGTCCACAATGTGATGAACATTTGCGTATGAAAGCGCGAGACCGTCTGAACTGGTTCTTTGACCAGGTTCAAAACGAATTGGGTCAGGAATTTACGGCGAAAGATCCACTACATTTTGTTGATAGCAAAGCCTATCCGGACCGTATGTCTGAAGCGCAAAAGAAAACCGGTGAAACTGAAGCATTGGTCGTGATGCAGGGTTTATTAAAAGATATTCCTTTAATCGCATGTGCTTTTGAATTCGATTTTATGGGCGGTTCAATGGGCACTGTAGTGGGTGACCGTTTTGTGCAAGCAGCTGAACGTGCCATTAAAGAGAAACAGCCTCTTATCTGTTTCGCGGCCTCAGGTGGTGCGCGTATGCAGGAAGGCATGTTGTCATTAATGCAAATGGCGCGTACTTCAGCAGCCATTCAAAAAATGAAAGACGCTGGTCTGCCATATTTAGTCGTATTGACTCATCCGGTGTATGGTGGAGTAACAGCATCATTGGCAATGTTAGGTGATGTACATATTGCTGAGCCTAAAGCCATGATTGGTTTTGCCGGTAAACGTGTAATTGAGCAAACAGTACGTGAAAAACTGGAAGAACCATTCCAGCGCGCAGAATATTTGCTTGATCATGGTGTAGTCGATCAAATTGTTCATCGTCACGCATTACGTGATACTGTATATCGTATTGTAGCGAAACTGATGAATTTGTCTTGAACACAGCACCACTTGCAACAGACTCTTTAAATACATGGCTCGATTATTGGGGCCATGTTCACGTTACGGGTATTGATTTAGGTCTGGAACGGGTTATTCCTGTGGCTGAAAAGCTGGGGGTAACACGTCCGCAGGCCAAAGTGCTGACGGTAGCGGGAACCAACGGTAAAGGTTCAACCACCACTACTTTGGCTGCCATTTTAAATGCGCAAGGCTATCAAGTAGGATTGTATCAATCACCGCATATTTACCGTTTCAATGAACGGGTGAAACTGGCCGGGATTGAAGTGGATGATCAAAGCCTGGTGGATGCCTTTGTGCAAGTGGATCAGGCACGTCGTGACTGTGATTTAACCCTGTCTTTCTTTGAAGCCACCACACTGGCGGCTTTTGTCATTTTTAAAGCCAAGCAATGCGATGTCTGGGTGCTTGAAGTCGGACTGGGTGGTCGTCTGGATGTGGTCAATGTAATTGAGCCAGATGTCGCCGTGATCACCAATATCGGTTTAGATCACACCGACTGGCTGGGCGATAGCATTGAAAAAATTGCCTTTGAGAAAGCCGGTATTATTCGTCCGAATATTCCCGTGATTTTTGGCGGTTTACAAGCGCTTCCTCAAGCCATTCAAAACAAAGCCGATGAATGCAAAGCGACATTATATGCGGCAGGGCGTGATTATTTCTATCAATATACGGATGATGGTCAAGCCTGGATATTTGCCTCATCAGGCAGCACTTTAAAACTTCCCCTCGGTGCTTTGGCACTGGAAAATATTTCTACAGCCGTTGCCGCGATTTTAGTCAGTGGTTTAGAAGTGACTCAGGATGCCATTGCTCAAGGTATTCAAAATGCAAAATTACCAGGTCGCTTTGAAATACGTCATATTCAAGATAAAACTGTTATTTTTGATGCCGGGCACAATCCTCATGGCGTTGAATTTTTGTTAAATCAGTTGCGAAAATTTTTAGAATACAATAAACAATACACAGAAGTGATCAGTGTTTTTTCCATGTTGGCGGATAAAGATATTAAATCGGTCGTAAATTTATTGAAAGATACTGTTTTAACATGGAAAATTGCACCATTAACCGTTCCGAGAGCAGCCGCAATAGCGCAGCTTGATGAAGCGTTACAGGGTGAAACAGTACAGCACTTCAACAGTGTTCAATTGGCTTTTAAATCAGCGCTAAATGAAACAAAAAATAATCAGTTGATCTTGGTATGTGGTTCATTTCATACCTTAGAAGCGGTATGGGAGTATTTGGAAGAATGTCAATGAATAGCAAACAACGCTGGATGGGAGGCGTTGTTTTATTAGGTGGTGGTGTTTTATTGGCAGCATTGCTTCTAAAAGGTAAAGAAGAAATATATCAGAACGAACTAAGAACCCCGGATTTAGCCGCTCAAGTTGAGCAAAAAAAGTCGGTGGCAGATGGGGGAATGGTTCAGTTGCAGCCTTTAACGGTTGATGTGGAAACAGAAAAACGTTTACTTGAAGAACAACGCCGGGCACGTGAAAAAGCGGTTGCAGAACAAGAAGCACGCGCAGCCGAATTTTTAGCGATGCAGCAACAGGCTGAGGCAGATGCGGCACGTAAAGCAGCTGAAGAGTATGCTGCTTTAAATGCGCTTCGTAGTGGGGCACAGCAGAGTTCGGATAATATTCCGCCTGAACTGGTGGAGGATGAAAAAGTCAAACAAAAGCGTCTGGCTGATGAAAAGCTGCTCGCCGAAAAAAAGTTACAGCAGCAGACAGCTCAACAACAACGAACTGATGCTGATAAAAAAATAGCTGAAGATAAACGTAAAGCCCAAGCTGAAGCTGAAAAGCAGTTAGCCGCAAAGCAAGCAGTAGCGAAAAAAGCAGCTGAAGACAAGGCAAAGCATGAAGCTGAATTAAAACGCAAAGCAGCTGAAGCCGAAAAACAGTTGGCTGCTAAAAAGGCGGAGGAAGCCAAGAAAAAAGAACAAGCACAGCGTGAATTAGAAGCGAAGAAAAAAGCTGAAGCCAAGAAAAAAGCAGAAGCTGAAAAAGCGCGTGATTTGTTAGAAAATGGCGATAAACAGTGGATGGTTCAAGTGGCACTGGCGGCCAATGAAGCTAATGCAGATGCCTTGGCTTCCAAGTTGCGAGCCAAAGGTTATAAGGTCACCAAGAGCCCAACATCGAAAGGGGTTCGCATTATGGTTGGGCCATCGAAAGACCGTGATGCCGCTGATGCTGCACGCAAGAAAATTACCAGTGATGCAAGTTTGGGTATGAAGTCGGCATGGGTGATTGACTGGGTTCCGCTCGATAAGCGCTAAACCTGGCTTGAAGCTGAACTAAGGTGGATTCAACAGTTGCTGTTGAATCCATTTTACGTTTTCAGGACTGAATATTTTTTCAATATGAATCCAGACGGGGTGAAAGCCGTAGCCACCATGTTTCATTTCATTGAGTGCATCTTCAATCGGCCAGTTTTCAAAAATAATCCGGTACATGGCAATACTTGCACCGGTACGGTCTGAACCGTGATAACAATGAATCAGTACTTTCTGATTGAGTGCTTTAGCTTGCTGAATCTGCCGCATCACCTGTAATAAATCTTCACGTGACATTGCCCAAGTGTGAATCGGTACATGAACGAGTTTAAAATCTGTGGAGGGCAGGACAGCCAGATCCTTGTTTCTCGATCTTAAATTAATGACCACATCAATATCATGTACCTTTAATTGAGGAATCAGTTCAGCATTGGGTTGTTCACTACGAAACACATGCTCACTAATTTGATAAAAATTATCTTTTTGATTAAGTAATGCTCCCCAGTGTTGAGGACGCTGTTCAGATGAAAGTGTAGGTGAGGTTATACATCCTCCCAAACTTGAGCTACTCAGTAAAATGGCAAGAACTGTTCTTTTCATCATGAGAGATAGCGCGCCAATTCAATCGGATCGTGGGCACAGATAAAGTCGATATTTGGATTTGTTTGTGCGAGCTGCTGAATTTTATGTAAGTTATCTATGCGCATCTGGTTATTTTCAGCAAAGAAGCGTTCCAGTTTATCTAGTGTTCTCAGTCTGTTTTTGGGGTTGAGTTGCAAGTGTGAGTAATAGGCATCTCCACAGAAAAAAAGCCAGCCATCATGCTGTTTAATGGCAATCCCGCAATGACCTTGGCTATGACCTAGAAGGGGAATCATTAAAATTTCATCCTGAAATAAGCGGAAGCCTTGTACTTGATGCAGATTAAACCATGCTTCACCCTGATCTGGTTCTATAAAGTTCCAGTGTCGGTGCTGCTTGAATTGTTGTGTTTTATAACGGGCTTTATTCTTCAGTGAGAAAAAACTTTGTGTGGCATTGTATTCACTGGATAGCACATGAACTGTGGCATGTGGAAAATCGGAAATACCACCGGCATGATCAAAATCAAGATGAGAAACCAGAATATGCCGCACATCTTGAGGACTAAAGCCTAGATTCTGAATCTGGGCAATGGCCGTGAGTTCTAAATTATTTTCAATGCGGCCTAGCCGTGAAACCATATTGCCTAAGCGGGCTTTGGTATGTAGATAGTCCTGTATCCCCAAACCGGTATCTACCAGAACTAAGCCTTGATCGGTTTCAAGCAGTAGGCAATGACAAACCACTTTGGCATGTAAGCCCTTTTGTCCAAACAATGGACCACAAACTGGGCACATGGTGCCACAGTGCAAATGATGAATGTTATAGATCACAATATTTATTCTTAAGATGATTAAGCCTCTTTATAAACTGAGACTCAAAACAACATCAACATGATTTTGTAATTCAATTTTTGAGCAGAATAAAAAAGCCTGTCATCAGACAGGCTTGAACAAGATCAGGATTGGCTCGTCATCGTCATCCTGTATTTGCATTATGGTTGTAATACAGTTTTGCACCTTCTTGCGAGGTATATTCCTCAGGATGGAGTAGTGCTCCCTTCATCCTTTACTACGTACTTCGAAAAATAAAAGCAGTGTTTTTTATATTTTGCGCTCACAGCCCAGCTGTGAGCCTTGCGCAAGGGCAGAGCAGTGCTTTTGATACTATGCGCTTCGCTTGTCTTGCGAAAAACTAAAGCAGCGCTTTAGTTTTTCTCAGGCTGTGGCGTTAAGCGTAAGTATGGTGTTACAGCTTTATAGCCTTTAGGAAAACGTTCTTTAATTTCCGCTTCATCTTTAAGAGAAGGCACAATCACCACGTCATCGCCATGCTGCCAGTTTGCCGGTGTAGCCACTTTGTGATTATCAGTCAGTTGCAGCGAATCAACCACACGTAAAATTTCATGGAAGTTACGGCCTGTCGAAGCGGGATAGGTAATAATTAAACGTACTTTTTTGTTCGGATCAATAATCACCAAAGAACGAACGGTCAGGGTTTCACTGGCATTTGGGTGGATAAAGTCATAAAGGGTGGATACTTTACGGTCTTGATCGGCAATGATCGGGAAATTGACTGAAGTATTTTGAGTTTCATTGATGTCGTTAATCCAGCCCTTGTGTGATTCAACATCATCAACCGACAGCGCAATGGCTTTGACACCACGTTTTTCAAATTCATCTTTCAGTTTTGCGGTATAGCCCAATTCAGTTGTACATACTGGCGTGTAATCGGCAGGATGAGAAAATAAAATCCCCCAGCTGTCACCCAAAAAGTCGTAAAAATTAATGCTGCCTTCGCTTGAGTCTTGCACAAAATTCGGTGCGGTATCGCCTAAACGTAATGTCATTTTTATAGCCTCATATGATTTGTTATGTATGTTGATGCGATCTAATATGGCGTATTTTTTTATGCAATGAAAATAGTGTTTTTGTATTTCTTTATGAGTAAATGGAATATAAAAAACTGGTTTGATATGTAAAAACATTATGAATGGTCATGATTATGACTATATTGGCTGTTTAAAATTTGTTACATTGTTTGGCCTTAGCTGTCACGTGCTAGAACGAGTGAGCAGAATTTTTTTATTGGTTTTGTGCAAAACCCTTGTACTTCAAATTTCTAGCACCATAATAACGACTGAGAAAAAATTTATTCATTCGACAAGCAAGATTTAGAGAGTCTATTCATGTTGGCAAGTCTGATCGGAGGAATCTTCGGTACTAAAAATGAGCGCGAACTCAAACGCATGCGTAAAATCGTAGACAAGATTAATGCGCTCGAGCCGACGATATCTGCACTAAGCGATGCAGACTTATCTGCAAAAACTGAAGAATTCAAACAACGATATAACAAGGGCGAAAGCCTGGATAAATTATTGCCTGAAGCATTTGCTGTTTGTCGTGAAGCGGCTAAACGCATCATGGGGATGCGCCATTATGACGTCCAGTTGATTGGTGGTATTACGCTTCATGAAGGTAAAATTGCAGAAATGCGTACCGGTGAAGGTAAAACCCTGATGGGTACCTTGGCTTGCTATTTGAATGCCATTAGCGGACAGGGTGTGCATGTCATTACCGTGAACGATTATTTGGCACAGCGTGATGCCGAGTTAAACCGTCCCTTATTTGAATTCCTGGGTCTGAGCATTGGCATCATCTATTCCATGCAGGATCCAACGGAAAAAGCTGAAGCTTATCGCGCCGATATTACTTACGGTACCAATAACGAATTCGGTTTCGACTATCTTCGTGACAACATGGTGTTCTCTCTAGCCGAGAAAAAACAGCGCGGTTTAACCTATGCCATTATCGATGAGGTCGATTCGATCCTGATTGATGAAGCACGTACTCCGTTGATTATCTCGGGTCAAAGTGATGACTCATCACAGCTTTATGCTGCAATCAACAGCATCCCACCAAAACTTCATGCGCAAAAAGAAGAAAAAGTGCCGGATGGCGGTCATTTCTGGATTGATGAAAAACAGCGTCAGGTCGAAATGACTGAAGTCGGTTATGAAGCCGTAGAAGACCAATTGATTCAGATGGGCTTGCTTGCTGAAGGTGAAAGCTTGTATTCACCATCTAACCTGAACCTGGTTCATCATGTTGCTGCAGCAATTCGTGCACACTTCCTCTATCAACGCAACGTGCACTACATCATTCATGATGGTGAAGTGATTATTGTTGATGAAAACACTGGTCGTACCATGCCGGGTCGTCGTTGGTCAGAAGGTTTGCATCAAGCGGTTGAAGCGAAAGAAGGTCTGGAAATTCAACCTGAAAACCAGACCTTGGCAACCACGACTTTCCAGAACTATTTCCGTCTTTACAAAAAGCTTTCAGGTATGACCGGTACTGCCGACACTGAAGCTGCGGAAATGAAAGAAATTTATGGTCTGGATGTGGTGCTGATTCCAACCCACCGACCAATGATCCGTAATGACATGAACGATTTAATTTATTTAAATCGTAATGGTAAATACAACGCGATTATTCAAGAAATTCAAAATATTCACGAAGCAGGTGTTGCGCCGATCCTGATTGGTACCGCAACTATCGAAGCTTCGGAAATTCTTTCTGAAAAATTGAAAGAAGCCGGTATTGCCCATGAAGTGCTCAATGCGAAGCAACATGAGCGTGAGGCCGACATTATTGCCCAGGCAGGTTCACCAAATGCAGTGACCATTGCCACCAACATGGCCGGTCGTGGTACCGATATCTTGCTGGGGGGTAACTGGAAAGCCTTGCTGGCCAAAATTGAAAATCCAACGCCTGAAGATGAAGCACGCCTGAAAGCTGAGTGGGAACAAAACCATGAAATGGTGTTGGCTTCTGGCGGTTTGCATATCATTGGTTCCGAACGCCATGAATCGCGCCGTATCGATAACCAGTTGCGTGGTCGTGCCGGTCGTCAGGGTGACCCGGGTGTTTCACGTTTCTACCTGTCGCTTGAAGATGACCTGATGCGTATCTTCGCTGGTGATCGTGTGGTTGCGATGATGCGTGCGATGGGCTTGCAGGAAGATGAAGCCATCGAACATAAGATGGTGTCGCGTTCGATTGAAAATGCACAACGTAAGGTAGAAGCACGTAACTTCGACATTCGTAAGAACCTGTTGAAATACGATGACGTGAATAACGAACAGCGTAAAATCATCTATTCACAACGTGATGAAGTGCTTGCTGAAAGTACGCTACAAGATTACATTGAGGAAATGCATCATGAAGTCGTGAAGGGAGTGATTGCTAACTACATTCCACCTGAATCGATTCATGACCAATGGGATATCGAGGGTCTGGAACGTGCTTTGCGTGAAGATCTAGGTATTGATTTACCCGTCAATCAATGGCTTGAAGAAGATCGTCGTTTAGACGAAGAAGCTTTGGTAGAGCGTATTTCTGATGAAATCGTAGAGCGCTATCGCACTCGTCGTGAACAAATGGGGGATGAATCAGCAGCAATGCTGGAACGTCACTTCATGTTGAGCGCTTTGGACCGTCACTGGAAAGATCATCTGGCAGCGATGGATTACTTGCGTCAGGGGATTCACTTGCGTGGTTATGCGCAAAAGAACCCTGAACAGGAATACAAGAAAGAAGCCTTTAATCTGTTCGTCAATATGCTGGCTGTGATCAAGTCAGATGTGATTACAGATCTTTCACGTGTTCATGTTCCTACAGCTGAAGAGCTGGCTGAAATGGAAGCGCAAAAGCAGGCTCAAGCCGAAGCTATGCAATTGAATATGATGCATGCAGAATTTGATAATTTGTTAGCGGGTGATTTAACCGGTACTGAAACTGTAGAAGTTGAGTCGGGCTTTAGCCCGGCAGAGCAAACATTTGCACCACCTGCAAGCCGTAATGCACCTTGTCCATGTGGTTCGGGTCTAAAATACAAGCAATGTCACGGTAAGATTTAATCTTATCTAAAACATCTAGCCACTTTATATATTTCTTTTCCTCGGGATTTGAATATATAAGGTGGTTTTTTATTGCAACAAAATATAGGGTTTATTTTTGCAAGATGTGAATATGTTTGCAGAGCGCTGAATTAAGTGGTATTTAGTGCATATTGATGAACATTGAGAAGCGGAAAAGACAATGAAAAAAGTATTACAACCATTGATGATTTTAGCTTTAGCTATTCCTGGTTTGGCTTTTGCAAATGAGCCATCGAAAACCAAAGCGGCGAAGGGTGCAGCACCTGCAGCAGTGAATGAAAACATCACGGTCATGAGTCCGCGTACTGGAATCCGCTATACCTTTGCTAATCCGCAGCAACGTCCTGTGGTATTAAAAACTGCAGCGATAACACCGGCAAATGCAGCGAGTGTGAACCGCATTGTGGCTTCAAATCCGGCTTTATCTGCAGCAAGTCAGGAAAAAGCCAAACAGGCTCTATTGTCTGAATCGACTCAGTTGGCATCTAACTAAACGTCCTGTTTTTTAAATTCAAACCAGTCTGCGGACTGGTTTTTTTGTGTTAGAAAATCCGAATCGGATAAAAAATAAATCAAACTTGGTGTTCTGCTCGATTTTTTAGTCAATTTCTACTAAGCTGTCTTTTTATCACGAACTTATTTGGAAGTTTAAAAATGGCGGTGGGCGACGTAACAATGCCACAGATGCATGTGGTTAAAGGTGTAAAAATTGGTTCAGCTGAAGCATATGTGCGCTATCAGAACCGACGTGACCTCGTTATTTTTGAATTTGCTGAAGGTTCCAATGTAGCTGGTGTATTTACCCAAAATGCATTTTGTGCTGCACCTGTGCATGTCTGCAAGGCACATCTTCAAGTTGGCAATCCACGTTATTTAGTGATTAACACCGGCAATGCCAATGCGGGTACTGGTAAAATCGGTATGGTCAATGCAGAAGCAACCTGTGCGAAATTGGCTGAACTGGCGGGTGTATCAACCAGCGAAATTTTGCCTTTTTCTACCGGTGTAATCGGCGAGCAATTACCTATTGATCGTTTGATGAATGGTTTGCAACCCGCCCTCAATTCTTTACGTGAAGATGCCTGGTTAGATGCTGCAACGGGTATTATGACCACGGATACCTTGCCTAAAGGGGCGTCAGAGCAATTTGAGCTGGATGGGGTGACGTATACCATGACCGGTATCTCCAAAGGTGCAGGCATGATTCGTCCAAACATGGCAACCATGCTCAGCTATGTGGCGACCGATGCTCCAATCAGCCGTGAACTGGTACAACAGCTATTAAAAACTACTGTAAATGTGTCGTTTAACCGTATTACTGTAGATGGTGACACCTCAACCAATGACTCCTGTATTTTTGTTGCGACAGGTCAAGCTGGTGGTACAGAAATCACCTCGACTGATGATGCACGTTATGCTGCAGTTTTAGAGGTTTTAACCCGCGTGATGAAGCGTTTGGCGCAACTGATTGTTCGTGATGGTGAGGGTGCGACCAAATTTATTACCGTTGCGGTCGAAGGCGGTGCGGATACTCAGGAATGCTGTGATATTGCTTATAGTATTGCCCATTCACCTTTGGTCAAAACTGCAATTTTTGCTTCAGATCCAAACTGGGGACGTATCCTGGCAGCGATTGGTTATGCCGGGGTGAAAAATTTAGATGTTGAAAAAATCCAGGTTTGGTTAGATGATGTACAGATCTGCAAAGATGGTGGTGCGGCAGCTGACTATACGGAGGAAGCTGGTGCACGGGTGATGTCGCAGGCTGAAATGACCATTCGGGTTGATTTAGGCCGAGGGCAGGCCAAAGATACGGTCTATACCTGTGATTTGTCCTATGATTATGTCAAGATCAATGCAGATTACCGTTCTTAAGTTAAGTTGAATAAAAAAAGCCTCCGTTGGAGGCTTTTTATCATGCAGGGTTTTTAATGACCGGTCAAAAAAGCATGATGCCATTCTGACCGGTGAGTTGAGTGTATGGCTTGTTGAATAACAAGTTTTAAGGATAGAGAAGACGTTTATGAATGATGCGACCAATTTAATAGCCAATGACGCTAAATCGATTGTGCAGGCGCATTTAGATCGTTTAGGTGAGCCTAAAGATATTCATTTGAGTGATGAGGTCAAGCAGGAAAAATTTGCACAAATTCTAGCAGAACTCAAAAAACGCGATGCTGTCCTTGTCGCTCACTACTATTGTGATCCTGAAGTGCAAGAGATTGCTGAACTGTCTGGCGGCTGTGTCTCTGATTCCTTGGAAATGGCGCGTTTTGGCCGTGACCATCCTGCATCAACCTTAGTGGTTGCCGGGGTGAAATTCATGGGGGAAACAGCAAAAATCCTGTCTCCTGAAAAAACCGTACTTATGCCAACACTGGAAGCGACCTGTTCGCTGGATTTAGGTTGTCCGGTGGATGAGTTTACTGCATTTTGTGATGCGCATCCTGATCATACCGTGGTGGTTTATGCTAATACCTCAGCTGCTGTTAAAGCCCGTGCAGACTGGGTGGTAACATCAAGTTGTGCGGTGGAAATTATTGAACATCTAGATAGCTTGGGTGAAAAGATTATTTGGGCACCCGATCAGCATCTTGGACGTTATATCCAAAAGAAAACCGGTGCAGATATGTTGCTGTGGGATGGGGCATGTATTGTGCATGAAGAATTCCGTGCACGCGGTATTGCCAATATGAAAGCACTTTATCCAGATGCAGCCGTTTTGGTACATCCTGAATCACCCGAATCGGTGGTAGACATTGCCGATGCAGTAGGAAGTACCTCGCAACTGATTAAAGCAGCACAAACCCTTCCGAATGAGCGTTTGATTGTGGCAACTGACCGTGGCATTTTCTACAAGATGCAACAAGCCGTTCCAAACAAGATCCTGATTGAGGCTCCGACAGCAGGTGAGGGGGCAACTTGTCGCTCATGTGCACATTGTCCATGGATGGCAATGAATGAATTAGATGGAATTTTAGAAGTTTTACAAAAGGGTGATCAAGAAATACACGTTGATCCTGCTCTTGCAGAACGTGCTAAATTGCCACTTGATCGTATGTTAAGCTTTAGTGCGAGTCTAAAACGCTAATTTTGATCAAAAAATACCTAAAATGCTTGATAAATAAGCGGTTGAAGCGATTTTTTGAGTTTTTTTGAATATAGGTGTTGACGTCTCTGGGCGTCACGCCTAAAATGCACCCCGTACCGCACGATGTGCGATACACTAAAAGCTGAGATGAATCGGAGTATGGCGCAGCTTGGTAGCGCATCTGGTTTGGGACCAGAGGGTCGTAGGTTCGAATCCTACTGCTCCGACCAATTCTTCAAGGCGAGTATCGCATGATAGTAATATCATCGATCATGCGCCTGTAGCTCAGTTGGATAGAGCATCCGCCTTCTAAGCGGATGGTCACAGGTTCGAATCCTGTCAGGCGCGCCATTTGGTAGTCTGGTATTATAGAGCCAAAATGTTGTAACGGTGGATGTAGCTCAGTTGGTAGAGCCCCGGATTGTGATTCCGGTTGTCGTGGGTTCGAATCCCATCATTCACCCCAATTTCGGAGTATGGCGCAGCTTGGTAGCGCATCTGGTTTGGGACCAGAGGGTCGTAGGTTCGAATCCTACTGCTCCGACCATTTTAAGTTTAAACTTAAAAATAAATGATCCGCTTAAATGCGGTTTTTTTATGCCTGAAATTTGATAATAACATTCAACATTCAACATTCAACATTCAACATTCAACATTCAACATTCAACATTCAACATTCAACATTCAACATTCAACATTCAACATTCAACATTCAACATTCAACATTCAACATTC